>DATHKV010000247.1:0-12301 GCA_035488895.1 Steroidobacteraceae bacterium | reverse complement strand
ACCGGCGTTTGATCTCAATCCCAACAGCGACCGGGCGGAGCACGTCCTTAATATCGACGAGCACGACAGCCGCCCGAGCCTCGCAACCGTCATCGAGACTTCAGAATGGTATGTGGAATCTAAGGATCGCGGTGCAGCCATTGTCGCCGAAGTGCTGCACGAGACGCGGCAGTGGAGGCGCGCGGCACAGGCGCTAAAAATTGCGCGCGCCGACGTCGAGCTCACCGCGGCGGCGTTTTCGGAGTCAGATGCAGTATCCTCGTAAATAGTAGTCGCCAAGGAGGACCGCAGGTTTTCTCTCGTCAACTGGTGGGAATCTGCGAAGTCGATGAGAAAATTTGACTTGTCAGCTTCTTGGATTTCGACTTAGGTTACGTCGACGAAGCGGAGGGACGCGCCGAACCAGGGCCTAATCCCTTCGTGGCAAAAGTGTTAACAATGCCGTATTTCACGGCTCAGCGATCTCGACAATAGACAGCAGCGGCAAAGCCGAAACCTCCCTTAGTGTGCTGAATGCTTCATCAGCGCCAGGCGCTGCCATGGAGGCCACGATCGATGCGCCCGTGACGCTGTTCGCTGTCGGCACCAACTTTAATGGGATGAGCACATCTATCACGTTGACTTACGTACCCACCGATTTTGCAGTCGCGGTTGGGCGATGTCGATTATCTGTTGCGCATCGTGGTACCGGATATCGCCGGCTACGATGCGGTGTACAAGAAGATGCCACCCTTCGCCCGATTGACAATAAATGCGTCCAATACCGCCAGTTCCGTTGCCTTGAGGTTCGGCCGCAGCCTGCGACGCCGACTCTTTATATACTCCCAGGTCATTCTCGCGTCCGCCCAATTGCCACTTGCCATTGCCTCATCAATTCGGGCAACCAGAGCAGCTCCGTCGAGACTTCCCTCATTCTCTAGGACGTCCTTCTTCACTTCCCTTGCATCGAGCCCGAAAAGCGCCTTGATATCGCCGGATCCTATTTCCTCCAGGTAATCGAGATCTGCCACGATTGCGTAGCCAATCTGACAGGCCTTCAAAATCTTCTCATAAGCAGCGAAGAAACCCTTGCCACCAACGCTCACGATTTCGGTTATGGTTCTTGACGAGTCCGATCGCCCATGATGGTCAAGTACCGCTTCGAAGAAGATGCGGTCCAGCAACCCTTCAACGAGGACCACCCTATCTGCAAAAAATATTTTCTCGTTGTTTTGGCTGTTTACAATATTGAAGAGGTGCTTGACTTCGGGCAGCGCGCTCGCGTTGAGCCGGAGTATTTGACTGCTCTGGCCCTTGCTAAAAACCCGCGACACATACTGAATTGACTGCGGCGAAACAAAGGTCGGCGAGTGCGTCGCAAGCAGAAACTGATTACCAGTGGATTTGGCGAGCCGCACAAACAACTTAAGGAGGGTCTGTTGCCACTTCGGATGCAAGTGCAACTCCGGCTCATCGACGATTATGATCGCATCGCGCACGTTGAGCGCAAAAATGGCGAACAGGTAGGTCAGTAACTCGCGCTCACCTGACGAGGCAGCGCCCACCAGGAAAGTTGACCCCTGTTTCTTCAACAAAACATCGTACTGATTTTTCAAGGGACTCAAGCAATCCAAGGCCCACTCATATCCCAGCTCTCGCAATAATTGAGTCATCTGGCTAAGGCTTTTATCAGCCGCGAATTCCTTTGCAGCTACCCCTTTGTCCTTTTCGAGCAAGAGACGAAACTTCTGCGCCATCCGGCCGACCGCCAATGCCACTACAGAGCTTCCTGACCTTGACGACGTGCCGTCGCTCTGCCGTTTCTGTTCGAAGTCGTTATAGTTTGCAAGCTGCACACTCGACTGGAAACCTGAGCTGGAACGAGTAACGGACAAATACATCATCGGAGTTGCAAGCGCTGATAGTTCCGCCTCCTCTCTCAACTTGCTGTCTATCTCGAAGAGCTGCAGATAACGAAGAAAAACTCGGGCCACCTCGTCCGTTATTGCATCCAATGTGCCGTTGATGACACGGTACACAACTCGGCAGCCTGCGCGGAACTCATCCAAATTCCATTGAGTCGCCTCCTGCAGCACAAGATTTATGTACTTCTTGGCACCGAATTCTGTCAGCCGATTCGCGTCGTTCTTCATCGCATGCATGCTAGTGATGTCGAGTTGGGTGATCTCCAACTCAATCTCAACAAGTTGGGTGCGCGTGGGCTCACTTCGGCTGTGGCGCTCGAAATTCATATTGTTCAACACGTCGTTATGCCGCATTTCATACCGTTCGGGCTGTTCAGGCGTTGGTGCATGTGCCGGGTAGTGAGACGCAAATAGATAACGGCGCAGCGCGATAACGAGAATATCCAAAAGGTTGGTCTTGCCACCGCCGTTCGGACCGATCAGGATCGAAATCTGCCCATCCATATGAAGTGTCGCAGAGTCCAGAAAACTCCTGACATTCTCGACGGTAAGTCTACGAACTAACATGCTTGAAACTCCCTTTCACGTATTCCCTTAAAGCCACTATATCGGCACGCTCGGCAATGACCACGAGGGTGCTGATTGTCAGAAAGTGCGACCATTATCGCCGGGTCCGCGCACTTCGCGGATTATTTGCGATGGGCGGGATTAGAGAGGGCTTTGAAGTAGGGGTTGGCGATGTCGGGCCAGAGGTCTTTGAGCGTCGCGAGGTTACGTTTGGATGGCTCGGGATTCATTCGAGCCGGCGGCCCGGCAGGTCCTGGCCGCCCTGATGCAGCGCGAGTTGCACGATGCCCGCGCCGTCCGTTGAAAAGCCAAATTGTGCATTGACCACTTTAAAAAAGAGTTCGTTCCGCTCTCTGCATAGATCCAGCAGCGCCTGGCCGAAGACGGTGAACTCCGGGAGTGGCTGCGTCGAAACGACGTACTCAGACTTTGGGACTTGCTTGCGCTGCTGTCGAGAAACTACGAGGACGTTTGTCGCGAGTGGTACCTACCAACCGGCCTTGGCTACATGAGCACATATTCCGGTCGGCCGCATTCCGGTACCCGTGCCCAGAATATCGGAGTCATAAGTGGACCGGGAAAAGAGAGTAAATGAGCTTGACCCTTACAGATGGTGAAAGCAGAGCCATCGCTCTCCTCCCAATCCAGGCGCAAAAATCAAATTCGCGAGTAATGAATTTCGACTCACAGTTGTCTCGCCGGCCACGAGGATTCAATCCGCTAACCCACGCATTGTTCGTACGTAGATCTGGCCGCAGCGAAATCACACGCGAGAACAACTGGAGTCACGTATGTATTTGCCTTTACTCATTTTTATTTTGCTCAGGTGGATTCGAACCATCCGACCCACGCATTAAATCGTGGTACAAAAGTGACTACAGTGAGATCTGCGCGGAAATCATACGCCACGTATGTATTTGATTTTACTGTTATTTTGGTGCCGCAAAGAGGATTCGAACCCCTGACCCACGCATTACGAATGCGTTGCTCTACCAACTGAGCTATTGCGGCATTTTTGAACGGGCGGCATTCTAACCCGGGGCATCACCCGACGTAAGACTGCTGCTAAGCCTTGTGACATCTCGCAGGGCCTTGGGCAGTGCAAAAATCACGTGTTCCTTGCGGCCATCCAATTCGGCCGCCACTTCCCCGCCCCATTGGCGCAGCTGCGCGATGACGCCCTGCACCAGCACCTCGGGCGCGGAAGCCCCGGCGGTCACCCCCACGGTCTTGATGCCGTCGAACCATTCCCGACGCAGATCTTGCGGTCCGTCGACCAGGTATCCGGGTTTGACGTTTTTGTCGGCCATTTCACGCAAGCGGTTGGAATTGGAGCTCGATTTTGATCCCACAACCACCAGTACTTCGCAACGCCCGATCAGATCCTTGACGGCATCCTGGCGGTTCTGCGTGGCATAGCAAATGTCCTCCTTCACCGGCGCCTTGAGCTTAGGGAAGCGGGCACGCAGGGCGGTCACAATGGAGGCCGTGTCGTCCACAGACAGAGTCGTCTGCGTAACGAAGGCAACATGCTCCGGATTGCGAACCTTCAAAGCCGCGACATCATCGACCGTCTGCACCAGGTAGATCGAGCCGCCGAGAGATGCATCGAACTGTCCGATGGTACCCTCGACCTCCGGATGCCCGGCATGGCCGATCAAGAACACCTCGCGTGCTTCGCGGGCGTATCTCGTGATCTCCATGTGTACTTTGGTGACCAAGGGACAAGTCGCGTCGAACACATTCAGCGAGCGCCGCTTCGCCTCCTGCTGCACCACGCGCGGCACGCCATGCGCGCTGAATATCACGGTGGCATTGTCCGGCACTTCGTGCAGCTCCTCGACGAACACTGCGCCGATGGTACGCAAACGGTCCACCACATACTTGTTGTGCACCACTTCATGACGCACGTAGATGGGCGAGCCGAACAAGGTTACCGCCCGTTCGACGATGTCGATGGCACGGTCAACGCCGGCACAGAAGCCGCGCGGATTAGCTAATAGTATTTGCATCAGGTTTTTGCCCTTCCTTCGAACAAGGCATCCAACAGAAGACAGGCGGCGCCGACGGTGATGGCCGAATCCGCCACGTTGAATGCAGGAAAATACGCTCCATTCCAGTGAAAGTGGATGAAATCGATGACATGTCCCAAGCGGATTCGATCGATGACATTGCCGAGCGCCCCGCCCAGCACCAGCGCCAGCCCGCAGGCCAGCAGGCCGTGCGCTCCGCTCTTCAGGCGCAACAGCCACACGATAATACCGATGCTCACGACCACGGCCAGCCCGATGAACAACGGGCGCTGCCAGCCGGAAGCGGTCGCCAAAAAGCTGAACGCGGCGCCGACATTGTGCATGCGCGTAATGTCCAGTATCGGCAGCACGCTGATGTGCTCGAATTCGCCGAAATGCTGGGCGATGTAGCTCTTGCTTGCCTGGTCCGCCAAAACGATGCAAAGCGACATCAGCAGCCATTTCGCCGCGCGGTTGCGCTGTTCTACGCTGATCATGCGAAGTGGCGCTCTTCGCCGGGTCCTTCGACATTGACCACACAACGCGCACAGATTTCCGGGTGCTTGGGATTGCTGCCGACATCGGGGCGCAGCTGGTAGCAGCGCACGCACTTGGGGCTTTGGCTGGGCTTAACTTCGATCCACATCTCTTCTTGAGTCGCTCGAACGGCCGTCGCAGGCAGGGCGCTCAGATTCGCGACCTTGGCCTCTCCGGTGATCAACAAGAACCGCAGCTCATCCTGAATCGTCTCGAATTGCGGGGTGAGTGCATCGGGTACGAACACCGTGACATCGGCTTCGAGCGAAGATCCCAAAGATCCCAAGGTGCGCAACCGCTCGAGCTCGCGCGCGACATCGGCTTTGAGCGCAATCATCGCCGGCCAATTGATCGTCGAGACCCGCTCGGCGCCCGCCGGAAATTGATGCCACACGTTTAGGAAGACCGATTCGTTGGGAATTCCCGGCAGGTGACTCCAAGCTTCCTCCGCCGTGAAACTCAAAATCGGCGCGAGCCAGCGCACCATGGACTGGGCCACATGGTTCAGTGCGGTTTGCGCCGAACGCCGCGGCACGCTATTCGTGCCGGTGGTGTAGAGCCGATCCTTGATGATGTCGAGGTAGAAGCCGCCGAGCTCGACGACGCAAAAGTTGTGAATTTCTTGATAGATCTTGTGAAATTCATAGTTCCTATACGCCGTCACCACGTCATTTTGCAACGCGAAGGTCTTGGCGATCACCCATTGATCGATGGCGACCAGGTCATCAAACCCCACTGCCTGTGCTTTGGGATCGAATCCGTGCAGGTTGCCGAGCAGAAACCGCAAGGTATTGCGCATGCGTCGATACGAATCTCCAATGCGCTTGAAGATTTCCTCAGAGACGCTCATTTCATTGGCATAGTCGGTCGCTGCAACCCACAGCCGAATCACGTCCGCACCCAGGGTGCTGGTCAGCTTCTGCGGCGCAAGGATATTTCCCAGCGACTTGGACATCTTGCGGCCGTTCTCGTCCACCGTGAAACCATGCGTGAGCACGCCGCGGTACGGCGCGCGGCCGTGCATTGCCACGGATGTGAGCAGTGAACTGTGGAACCAGCCGCGATGCTGATCCGAGCCCTCCAGATACAGGTCGCTCGGTGCGGTGATCTCCGGCCGAATGACGGAGACGCTGTGATGCACCACGCCGGAATCGAACCACACGTCCATGACGTCAGTGGCTTTGTCATATTGATTCAAATCGACGCCCAATTGCGTTGAGGCGTCCAGGTCAAACCAGGCATCGATGCCGTCACGCTCGACCAGCTTGGCGACCTCCGCGATCAGCTCATGCGTGCGGGGATGCAGTTCTCCGGACTCCTTGTCGACGAACAGCGGGATCGGGACACCCCAGGTGCGCTGGCGCGACACGCACCAATCCGGTCGGGCCGCAATCATGCTGGCGATGCGTTGCTCACCCCAAGTGGGCATCCAGTCGACGTGCGAGATCGCCTCGAGCGCCGCCTTGCGCAATCCTGCCTGCTCCATGCTGATGAACCATTGGGGCGTGGCGCGAAAGATCACCGGCGTCTTGTGCCGCCAGCAGTGCGGATAGGAGTGATGATACGGCTCGTCCTTCAAGAGACGGCCCTGCTCGATCAGCACTTTTATGATGTGCGCATTCGCATCGAAGACCTGCTCGCCTTCGAACATGGGCGTTCCGGGCAGGAAACGTCCGTCGCCGCCCACCGGATTGTCGATTTCCAGGTTGTAGCGCCGACCCACGATGTAGTCATCCAAGCCGTGGCCGGGCGAGGTGTGCACCGCGCCCGTACCGGCGTCGAGCGTTACATGATCGCCCAAGATTACCGGCACCTGCCGTTCATAGAAGGGGTGCTGCAATGACAGATGTTCGAGCGCCTCTCCCTTGGCCTGCGCGATCACCACCCACGTCGTCACCCCCAATGCCGTCATCACGGAAGAGATGAGTTCATCGGCGAGCAAAAGCCGCTCGCGCCGCTCTCCCAGCTCGAATTCCGCCAGCGAATAAATGAATTGCGGATGCAGCGCCACAGCACGGTTGGCGGGCAGGGTCCAGGGTGTCGTGGTCCAAATAGCCAACGAGGTGGATTCGTCGGACAACGAGATTTGTTGTTCCGCCGAGATCCCCAAGCGCTTGGCCAGATCCGCACGGTCCACCACCTCAAAGCGCACGTAGACGCTGGGCGAGGTCTTATCCTCGTATTCCACCTCAGCCTCGGCCAGCGCCGAGCGACAGTTCAAGCACCAGTGCACGGGCTTGAAGCCCTTGTAGAGATGACCGTTCTTGATGATCAATGAGAAGGCGCGCAGCTGCTCCGCCTCGAAACGCGGCGTCATGGTCAGATAGGGGTGATCCCAGTCGCCGAGCACCCCTAAGCGCTTGAACTCCTTGCGCTGCAGATCAACCTGCTTGAGAGCGTACTCGCGGCAGGCCGCGCGAAATGCCTTGGGTTGGATTTTTTGCCCAACCCGGCCGTGGGTCTTTTCGACCTGCATTTCGATGGGAAGTCCATGACAATCCCAGCCGGGCACATACGGCGCATCGTAGCCATCCAGCGTGCGCGACTTGACGATAATGTCCTTGAGAATCTTGTTGAGCGAATGACCGAGATGCAGCGCGCCATTCGCATAGGGCGGACCGTCGGTGAGAATGAACGCCGGCCGGCCCTTCGCGACTTTGCGGATCTTGCCGTAAACATCATCGCGCTCCCACGCCTCCAGCATCGCCGGCTCGCGTTTTGCCAGGTCAGCCTTCATCGGAAAGGCCGTCACGGGCAAATTAATCGTCGCTTTGTAATCAGTCACAACCCACCTTCGATAACAGATCGCGCGCCTGGGCGGCGTCGAGTTTCATTTGCACCATCAAGGCATCCAGCGAATCAAACTTGACCTCATCGCGCAGTTTCGCGACGAACTCCACTTCGATCTCTCGCCCGTACAGGTCACCGGCGAAATCAAATACATGAACCTCCAGCAGCATGTCGGTTCCATCGACCGTCGGCCGCGTTCCCAAGCTTGCCACGGCCGCCAGCGCCCTCGGTTCAACGCCAAACACGCGCACGGCCATGATGCCGCGCACAGGCGGCCTACGGCGCATGAGCCGCAGGTTGGCGGTCGGGAAACCCAACGTCCGGCCCAACTCGCGGCCATGCACGACCCGGCCGAGCATTCGGTAAGGGCGGCCCAGCAAACGCGCCGCCCCGGCAAAGTCGCTATTGGCCAATCGTTCGCGCACCACCGTGCTGCTCACGCGCACGCCGTCGAAAACAAACGGGGCGATCTGCTCGACTCCGAAGCGCCGGGCCTCGCCCGCCGCGCGCAAGCTATCGATCGTCCCGACCGCATTGCACCCGTAGCGAAAATCATTGCCGACCACAATGTGCCGGGTCCCCAAGCCGTCCATGATCAATTTGACGAAGCTCTCCGGCGTCATGGCGCGCATGGTCTCGTCAAACCGCAAGGTCACCAGGCGATCCACGCCCTGCGCCGCCAGCGCGAGGAACTTCTCCCGCCAGTGGGTCAGGCGCGGCGGCGCACCTTCAGGATCGATGAACTCCTTGGAGCTCGGCTCAAAAACCAGGACCGTGGCCGTCGAGCGTAATTCCGTGGCGCGCTGTCTCAGCACGCCGATCATCTTTTGGTGCCCTAAATGCACACCATCGTAATTTCCCACGGTGAGCACGCAGCCCGGAGGCGTGCGCGAGATGTTATGCAGACCGCGAACTAGTTCCATGGCGAAAGACTGTGATTATACTCAGGTTTCTGTCGATTCAGTGGCCCCACTATAGCAAGGCGCGGCAGGCGCTCCAGACCGCGAATTGACAAGCGCAGGGTCAATCGGCAAGCTACGCGGCTCTTTTCAAGGAGTGTCTCGCTTGGCGAATACGAAATCTGCTGAAAAAGCGGCCCGACAGTCGACGGCGCATCGCGCCCGCAACGACGGACTTACCTCGCAGCTGCGCAGCGCCATCCGTAAGGCAACCCTGGCGCTCAAGGCGGGCAAGCATGCGGAGGCCGCTTCGGCTCTCGATGAAGCCACGCCCGTGATCGACAGCATGGTCAACAAGGGCATCATCCATCGCAACAAGGCTGCCCGCCATAAGAGCCGATTGACCAAGCAGGTTCGCGCGCTCGCGAAATAGTTTTCTGTTGAGGTACGCGCAACATCAAGCCGGCAATGCCGGCTTTTTTGTTGGGCTCAATCGACGGTTGCTTCAGCTTTTACTGCCGTGCGGGGATGCTCTTCGAGGTAGCGCATCACGGCCTGCTTGAGCTCATCGGTGCCCTCCCCGGTCGCGCCGGAAATGAGCAGCACAGGGCCTTTCCAGCGCAATCGCCGCACGATTTCCTTGGCGCGGCGCTGTGCTTCCTTAGGCTCCAGCAGGTCTATTTTATTGATGAGCAGCCAACGCTCTTTCTTGCCTAAATCCGCCGCGAATTTTTTCAGCTCCGCCACAATGGTGCGTGCGTCTTTCACCGGGTCGGCATCAGGGTCCGGCGGCGCGATATCAATGAGATGCAAGAGCACGCGCGTGCGCTGCAGGTGCTTCAAAAACCGAATCCCGAGGCCGGCGCCATCGGCGGCGCCTTCTATCAAGCCCGGAATGTCCGCCATCACGAAGCTGCGCCCAAGACCCACGGCGACCACGCCCAGATTCGGGTGCAGGGTGGTGAAAGGATAATCCGCCACTTTCGGCCGCGCGGCGGAAACGGCACGGATCAACGTGGATTTACCGGCATTGGGCAGCCCGAGCAGGCCTACATCAGCGATCAACTTCAGCTCGAGCTGCAATTCGCGTTTTTCGCCCGGCAGCCCCTGACCGGATTTGCGCGGCGTGCGATTGGTGCTGGACTTGAAGCGGGTATTGCCCCAGCCGCCCTTGCCGCCCTTGGCGACCAGCAGCGTCTGGCCTTCCACAGTCAGATCCCCCAGCGTCTCGCCGGTATCTTTGTCGGTGATCACCGTACCGATGGGTATGGACACGTAGGTGTCGTCGCCGCCATGACCGGTGCAATCATTGCCGCTGCCGCTTTCGCCGTTTTGACCTCGGTAGGTGCGAGAAATGCGAAAGTCGGCCAGCGTATTCATGCCCTCGACCGCTTTTAAGTAAACGCTGCCGCCGAGGCCCCCGTCGCCGCCGTCGGGGCCGCCGAAGGGCACGAATTTCTCGCGCCGGAAACTCACGCAGCCGCGGCCGCCATTGCCGGCCTGCACTTTGAGTTTGGCTTCATCGACGAATTTCATAGTGATTTCACAAAAAATTAAGGGGGCGCGGTTGCCCTGCCCCCTTCGATTCTATTGGCGCGCGTGAAGCCCGCCCGAATTTCGTTACTTGAGAATGACGTTGACGTACGTGTGTTGTTCACTGCCCTTGACGCGAAACTCCACCTTGCCGTGGGCTTTGGCGAACAGTGTATGGTCGGTACCGATTCCGACATTGACGCCGGGACGATACTGGGTGCCGCGCTGACGGATTAGGATGTTGCCCGCGAGCACATCCTCGCCGCCGAACTTCTTGACGCCCAACCGCTTGGAATGAGAATCGCGGCCGTTGCGAGTACTGCCGCCTGCTTTTTTGTGTGCCATTTAAGGAATCTCCGAAACTAAGCGACGATCGAAGTGATCTTCACATCGGTATAGGGCTGCCGATGAGTCCCTTCGCGCTTGTAATGCTTGCGACGGCGAAACTTCACGATTCGCACTTTATCGCCCTTGCCGTGGCCCTCCACCGTGGCAACCACCTTGGCGGTGCCGACGTAGGGCGCACCGATGGTCACCGACGAACCGGCGCCCACCAACAGAACCTGATTGAATTCGACGCTCGCGCCCTGGTCTGCATCGAGCTTCTCGATACGCACCACGGCACCTTCTTGGACGCGGTATTGTTTACCGCCCGTGGCAATCACGGCATACATAGTGAAACTCCGAGGACGGCCGGTGGGGCCGCAAAAGAGCCGCGAATTGTATCGGGAGAGGCCCGGCGGGTCAAACCGGCATGGATTCAGCCTTCGGGGCCGCAAAGGAGCCGATTCTCGGCCGTTTCGCCCCTTTGGCGGCACGCCACCAACCTATGGCGCACTGCCACAGCGCTTTGCGCCAGTCAGACCGATCTTAGGTACCATGGCGCATTCTTTGAGCGATGCATGACACTAGAACAGATTCGTGGATTGGTAACCGCTGATTTCGAGGCCGTCGACAAGGTCGTCAAACAGCGTTTGCACAGCAAAGTAGCACTGGTCGACCAGGTTGCTACTTACATTATCTATGCTGGCGGCAAGCGCCTGCGTCCCCTTTTGGTACTGCTCGCGGCCCGGGCCTGCGGGCACGTCGGCGATCGCCACATCGATGCCGCCGCGATCATCGAGTTCATCCACACCGCCACCCTGCTCCACGACGACGTGGTCGATGAGTCGTCCCTGCGCCGCGGCCGTGATACCGCCAATGAAGTGTTCGGCAATGCCACGAGTGTGCTGGTGGGGGATTTCCTGTATTCCCGCGCTTTCCAGATGATGGTGACGCTCGACCGGATGCGGATCATGCAAATACTCGCGGATGCCACCAATGCCATTGCTGAGGGCGAAGTGCTGCAGCTCATGAACGCCCGCGATCCGAACACCACCGAAGCCCGTTATATCGATGTGATCCGCCGCAAGACCGCCCGACTGTTCGAGGCCGGCGCACAGATTGCTGCAGTCTTAAGCGACGCGCCGAATGCCATCGAAGAATCGCTGGCACTCTACGGGCGCCACATCGGCACGGCTTTCCAGCTGGTCGACGACGCGCTGGATTACCAGGCGGACGAAGCCAGCCTCGGGAAACATCTGGGAGATGACCTCGCGGAGGGGAAACCCACGCTCCCCCTGATTTACGCCATGCAGCACGGCAGTGAGGCCCAAAGAAGCGTGATTCGGCATGCCATCGAGAACGGCGGCTTGGATCATTTGGAAGAAATCACACGTGCCGTTGCAAGCCTTGGGGGGCTTGCGTACACTGCGCGCCTCGCTCAATGCGAGGCAGATCAGGCGCTTGCGGCCCTGGCGCCCCTTCCCGAGAGTGCATTTAAAGAAGGTTTAAGCGAACTGGCCAAGTTTGCTGTAGCGCGCAAGAACTGATTTCGCAGCCGATTTCGGGGTGTAGCTCAGCCTGGTAGAGCACTACGTTCGGGACGTAGGAGTCGCAGGTTCAAATCCTGTCACCCCGACCATTAAAACAAGGCATTTCCTCACCGACCGGCACCCAAGCCGGCGCCTTGCTTTGCGCTGTAAGTCCACCATAAGTCCAGTACGCCCGATTTGGGCAG
>DATHKV010000246.1:0-32429 GCA_035488895.1 Steroidobacteraceae bacterium | reverse complement strand
CAAGCGGAGGGCGTCAGCTCCAATCGTCTCCGCCGCCGCCGCCCATGCCGCCACCGCCGTCATCCCAGGAACCGGGATCATTGGCGCCGAAGTCGTTGCCGCCCATGTCGCTGTTGCTCTGGCCGGGCTCGGCGGCTTCCGCCGACGGAATCACGCCACCCTCGCGGCGGCCGCCATCCATGAAATGATGGGCCAGCTCTTCACCGGCAACCACCCCCGCGCCCACCGCGAGACCTGATGCCAGGCCGCCGGCGATGCCAGAGCCCATACCGCCACCGCCCATGGGCGCAGGACCGTAGCCCGGCCCGTAGCCGGTCTGCCCGTAGCCCGGAGGTGCGCCGCCGACGCCGGGGCCGGCCGTCGGAAACTGGGCAACTGAGGGGGGTCGGCGCCGGAACAGCGCTATCAACACCGCGACCACGACCAGGCCCAAGAGCAATCCGCCCCAGGGGACGTGGGGTGCGGGGCGCGGCTCAGAGACGATACGCGGGCTCACGGAACGCCCACCGGAGATCAGGCCGAGCTGCCCTTTGAGTTCTTGAACCGAATGCGCGCTGAATTCCGTCAATCCCGGGTTGAGGCGTTCGGCGGAGCCGAGCTCGGCGCGCGCGAGCGCGGTCTTCCCCTGTTTGGCAAACAGTTCCGCCTGCACATAGTGCGCTTTGGCGCTGTTGGGATGATGTTCCAGCACCTGGGTGATCATTTGCTGGGCCTGATCGAGATGGCCGGCAGCGGCAGCCTCGTAGACCTGATTCATTGTCGGATCAGCAGCTTGCGCAAAGCTCGGCGAACCTAACGCAAAGGTCGCGCCCAGAACAAACGCAGCCGCGGCAAGAAGTGGTTTCCGCATAGCAAGCCCCTGACAGGTCGAATTGACCCTTGCTCGATTAGATATGGGCGTCCCGGCGAAGTTCAACGCCCCGGAAGAGGCCGTCGGGGGAGAGACTGCTAGATCACGCCGCGGCGCTTCTGGTCGAGTTCGATGGATTCGAACAGGGCCTGAAAATTCCCCTCGCCGAAACCCTCGTTGCCCTTGCGCTGAATGATTTCGAAAAAGATCGGGCCGATCGCGTTCTTGGTGAAAATCTGCAGCAGGATGCCGCTCTTGTCGCTGCCGTCGATCAGGATCCCGCGACGCTGAAGCTCGGCAACGGACTCACGGTGCCCGGCCACGCGCGCGTCAACGCCTTCGTAATAGGTTGCGGGAGTTTCCTGGAATTCGACGCCGCGGCTGCGCAACGCGTCCACCGTCTTGTAGATGTCATCGGTGCCCAGCGCAATGTGCTGGATGCCTTCACCCTTGTACTCGTTGAGGTATTCCTCGATCTGGCTCTTGTCGTCCTGGCTTTCATTGATGGGAATGCGAATTTTGCCGCAGGGCGAGGTGAGGGCGCGTGAGAACAGCCCGGTCTCCTTGCCTTCGATGCTGAAGTAGCGAATTTCCCGGAAGTTGAACAGCTTTTCGTAGAAGCCGGCCCAGACATTCATGTTGCCGCGCTTGACGTTGTGCGTGAGGTGATCGATGCGCAGCAGGCCGACGGGTTCGTGCGGTTCGGTGTCGATGACCGGAACGAAGTCGACATCGTAGATGGTGCGATCGCCGTAGCGGTCGACCAGGTAGATCAGGCTGCCGCCGATTCCTTCGATTGAGGGAATATTCAATTCCATGGGTCCTGCGGTAACCGGTCCCGGTTTCGCACCCAGGTCCAAGGCGCGCGCATACGCCAAGCGCGCATCCGCGACGCGAAACGCCATGGCGCAGGCGCAGGGCCCGTGGGCACGCGCAAAGCTTTGCGCGAAGCTGTCGCTTTCCGCGTTGATGATGAAATTGATGTCGCCCTGGTTATGCAGCGTCACGTTTTTGGAACGATGCCGCGCGACCGCGGGCAGCCCCATACCCTCGAACAGCTGCCGCAGCAATTCTGCATCGGGCGCGGCATATTCGACGAATTCAAATCCGTCGGTTCGCATGGGGTTGGTGAGGCTGAGCTCGGCGTTCACGGCGAGATGACGGCTTTGTTTCGCGCCGAGATGGCGGTGCCGAACACGTAGTCCCACAGCGGCGAGGTCACGCCGAAATTCCCGCGCTTCGGCGAATGGTGATGGCGCATGTGCCAGGCTCGAAGCTCGCTGAAGTAGGCCGAGGAGGGTTTGCGCGTGTGATGATGAATGACATGATGCACGTAGCCGTACCACCAATAGCCCAACATCACCCCGACCGTGAGACCGTCGGCAAGGTTGAAGCCGATCCACCACCACAGGGGCAGCAGGATGACGCCGATCCAGACCGACACGCTGACCCACGAGGGCGTGCCGATGAAGTCCAGCGGCGCACCGTGATGCAGACTGTGCATGGGCGAGAACACCGGCATGCGATGCAGCGCTATTCGGTGCAGCACGTATTCCAGCAAGGACCAAATCACCAGTCCCAACAGACAGGCGCCCAACCAAGCGCGCCCGTCGTGCCAAGTGGAATGGCGAAAATTGACTGCCGTCAGTCCGATGACCGTTATCGGATAGACGACGAAATCGGAGTAATAGCTGAATTTGCTGAGTTGCATCGTTGCACCTCGCTTTTGCGGAATGCGCTATTTGACCACGAAACCGACCGAATGTTAGCGGAAGTACACCTTCCGCGCACATTCTTCTAGCTTATTGCCTTGGTAGAATTTCCAAGTATGCGAAAAACCTTCGTTATTGTGGGCGCGGGATTCTCCGGTACGGTACTGGCCGCCAACCTGCTGCGCCGCCCGCCGTCAGAAGGCGCCGACATCGTGTTGGTCGAGCGCGGCAACGCCATGGGGCGCGGTGTGGCGTACGCAGCACACGAATTTCCCTATTTGTTGAACGTGCCGGCGGCCCGGTCTTCGGCCGTCTCGCGCGAGCCGTTGCAGTTTCTGCGCTTTGCGCAGGCCCGGGTGCCGAACGTCGACGGCGAGGATTTTCTGCCGCGGGCCCTGTACGGCGAATACCTGCAGGAATTGCTCTTCAGTGCAGAGCGCGATGCGCCGGCAAACGTGCGCCTGCACCGGGTACATGGCGAGGTGACGGGCATCCTGCAAACGGATGGGGCCGCGCCGCTGGCGGCGCAGTTTGCGGATCGTGCCCCGATATCGGGGCACGTCGTGATCCTGGCGCTCGGAAATCCACCCGCGCCCTTGCCGTCCTGGGCGCTGGCGCTGCGCGGACATGCGGCGTTCAGGCAAGATCCGCGTGATTTGCCGGAAACGCTGACGGCGGACCACTCGGTTCTGATCGTCGGCAATGGATTGACGATGGCGGACGCGGCCTCCGTGTTGAGCCGACATCCCGATCGGATTCCGGTCCTGCACACGATCTCCAGACGCGGGCTGATTCCGAGAACGCAGACCTCGTTTCATGCGGACGCGATGCGGGGCAGCGGCGAGACTCTGCTTGCCTCGACCCATTCGCTCACGAAACTGCTGCGCGCCTGCCGGGACCTGGCCCGCGAGGTCGAGCGTCTGGGCGGCGATTGGCGCGAAGCGGTGGCGTTCATTCGCAATCTTGTGCCCGCACTGTGGCGAGCGCTGCCGCAGAAGGAGCGGCGCCGTTTTGTACGCCACCTGCAGGTGCACTGGGACACTTACCGGCACCGTCTGCCGCCGCAGCTATCCGAGCGCATCGAGCACCTTCGGCGCAGCGGCAAGTTGCAGATCCATGCGGGCCGCATTCAAGATGTGACGGCGGTGCCGGGCGGGTTGCGCGTCTCATGGCGGCCCCGCGGCAGCAGGGCGAGTCGGGAATTGACCGTGGCCATGGTGGTCAATGCAACAGGGCCCAATTACAACATCGAACGCTCGGCGGATCCGCTCATGAACTCGCTGCGCTCGGCCGGACTGATCTCGTCGGATGCGCTGAATCTGGGTTTACGCAGCGCACGATTTGGGGCCTGCGTGGACCCGCAGGGGCGCGTCAGCCGACAGCTTTATTATCTGGGTCCCTTGCTGCGGGCCGAACATCTGGACGCGACCGCGGCCGCAGAACTCTCCACGCACGCGGAGGAACTCGCGGCGCATTTGGTCAAGGGTTAGATCAGCCTGGCGAGACCGGCGAGCAGCCGCTCAAGGTCTTCGCGTGCGCTGTACATCGAGGCGCCGGTTCGAAGCAGTCCCCCTCGCTCGCTCAATCCCAACACCTCCACGGCGCGTGCGGCGTAAAAGTGTCCGTCCCAGACGCAAATACCTTCTTTTCCCAGCGCCATCGCCGCCTCGGCCGCGGTCGCCTTTTGCAGGGTGATCGAGACCGTGGGCGCGCGCGCTCGGCTGCTGAAGTCAGGTCCCCAAGCCTTCACGCCCGGCAGCGCGCGCAAAGAGTCGTGATAGAACTTGGCCAAACCGTGTTCGTAGGTAGAAATGGAGCTCATCGCCTCAACGATGCGTTCCCGCAAGGTCGTGCCGGTGCCCCAGGATGCGAGATATTCCACGGCGGCGCGCAGCGCGTCGATGGCGGCATGATTCAGCGTTCCGGTCTCGATGCGGTAGGGAGCGGCCGGATCTTGAACGCTCAAGCGATCCGTGGGCAGGCGGTCGAGTGCGCCCGGGCGCGAGTACAGCACGCCGATGTGCGGCCCGTAAAATTTATAGCCCGAGCACAGCAGAAAATCCATGCCGAGGCTTTTGACGTCGAGGGGAAAGTGAGGTGCGTAATGCACCGCATCCACCACGAGCAGCGCGCCGACCGCATTGGTCAGGCGCCGCGCCAAGCCCAGGTCATTGACCGTTCCCAGGGCGTTTGACGAGGCGCCGACGGCGAACAGCTTGGTGCGGGGCGTGATTTTCGCCGCCATGTCGGCGAGATCCAACTCTCCGCTCGGCAGGAGGCGCACCTCCTGTACGTTCGCGCCGAAATCCTTCAAGCGCAGCCAAGGCCCGCGATTGGCCTCGTGATCGAGCTGAGTGATGAGCACTTCGTCGCCGGGCTTCAACGTGCGACCGATGGCGGCGCTCAACGCATAGTTGAGCGTGGTCATGTTCTGGCCGAACGAAACGCAATGCGGACTTTCGGCGCCCAGGAATGCCGCGAGGACCTCGCGCGCTCTGTCCATGCGCCGATCGACTTCCTGCGAAGGCCAGAATTGGCCATGCGTGTTGACATTGCAGGTGGCGTAGAAATCGGCAAGCGTATCAATTACAACTTGCGGGACTTGACTGCCGCCGGGGCCGTCCAGATAGGCTAATTTCAATCCCTGGGGCGCGCGCGCGAGCGCAGGAAAGTCTTTGCGACAGCGAAGAGAGTGTTCAGCAGTGAATGGCATAGTAAAGTATGTCATGAAATTTTCTCCGCTGGTGGATCGAATCAAGGGCGAGAGCGTGGCGGCGTGGACCATCCACCTCGAGGCACGCGAAGCGCAGTTGCGCGGCGAGGACGTGATCGTGCTCAGTATCGGCGATCCGGTTCTGGAAATGCCGGCAGCCGTGCTCGATCGGGCGATCGACACACTGCGCGCCGGCGATGTGCGCTATACGCCGGCCGCGGGACGCCGCGCCCTGCGCGAGGCAATTGCGAAAACGCACCAAGACCGCACCGGTCAAGCGGTGGGCGCCGAGAACGCCATTTTTCTGTCGGGTGCGCAAAACGCGCTGTTCGCCGCTTCCATGTGCGTGGCGGGCCCGGGCGATGAGGTGCTCGCGCTCGAACCGTTGTATCCGAGTTATCCGGCCACCATCCGGGCATCGGGCGCAACGCTGGTGCGCGTGCCGGCGCCCGCGGGCGGCGGATTCAGGCCGGATCTGCGCGCGCTCGAGGCGGCCATCACGCCACGCACCCGCGCCGTGTTCTTCGCAACCCCCAACAATCCCAGCGGCGTGATCCTGAACGCGCAGGAATTGACGGTGATCGGCGATCTTGCGCGCCGCCATGGACTGTGGCTGGTGGCGGATGAGGTGTACGCAGGACTCGCGCCGGACGGCCGCGTTCCGGGCCTGGCGACGCGTCTGCCTGAGCAGGTGGTGACCGTCGGCAGCCTGTCCAAGTCGCATTCGACACCGGGATTGCGTGCCGGCTGGATGGTCGGTCCGAAGGAATTGGTGAAGCACGCGGAAGATCTTTCCATGTGCATGCTGTTCGGCCTGCCGGGATTCATTCAGGAGGCGGCGCTCACGGCGCTGCAGGGCTCGAATGCGCCGGAACTGCGCATTCGCGAGCTGTGCACGGCGCGGCGCGATCTGCTGCTGCAAGGACTCGAGGGCGTGCGCGGCATTCGCTGCTGTGTTCCGGACGCGGGCATGTTCACGCTGATCGATGTGCGCGACACGGGCCTGTCGGGCTACGATTTCATGAGCGGATTATTTCGGACCGAGCGCGTGTCGGTGCTGGACGGCGGTGCATTCGGCGAAGCCACGTCCGGGTTCGTGCGGCTGTGCTTTGCCACCGATGAAGCGACGCTGCGCGAAGCGATGCTGCGCATCCGCCGCTACGCTGACACCCTGGCGCGGCGCTCAGGCGCGGCGGTCAAATCCCCAGAGGCAGTGCGGTTGACTCCTTGATGACGGTGACCGCGACCGATGAGTTGACCGAACGCACGCTGGGGATGCGCGACAAATAGTCGAGATAGAACGCCTCGTAAGCCTTGATGTTTTTGGTGATGATCTTCAAAAGAAAATCCCATTCACCGGTGAGCGTGTAGCACTCGAGCACTTCGGCACGATCGCGGATCGCCGCTTCGAATTCCGCGAGCGCATTGCGGCCGGTGGTCGCCAATTTGACGTGCGCGAAGATGGTCACGTCCAACCCCAAGGCATTTCGATCCAGTAACGCGACGCGCGCCTTGATCACGCCGTTTTGTTCGAGTTGTTGGATGCGGCGCCAGCAGGTTGTGGTGGAGAGCTTGGTCCGCGCTGCCACTTCAGCAACCGACAGGGCACCCTCTCTCTGTAGAATGTCGAGCAGCCGCAAATCGAGGCGATCAACAGAACGGTCTTTTTGTTCCATGTATTGGCCAATTACGGAATGAATATACCGGATTATCGGACTGATCCCTAATGTTTACAACACTTAAGGGCGTGGACACGTAAATTACGCCGATGATCAAAAAATCCCGCCTGCATCTGCCCCACGTCCCTGCGCGCCCCGGCGAGACCCCCGACTTCAGCTACGTTCAACTCTCGCCCGCAGGCTCAGTGCCTCGACCGCAGGTCAATGCCCGCGCGCGCGACATGGCTTCCCTGTCGGTCGACCTGGTGCGCGTGCTCGATGATGAAGGAATGGCCGTGGGTCCGTGGCATCCGCATCTCGATGCCGGCGAATTGCAGGTGGGATTGCGGCACATGCTGCTGACCCGGCTGTATGACGATCGCATGCAGCGCATGCAGCGTGGCGGCAAGATCTCGTTCTACATCCGCTCACTCGGCGAGGAAGCGATCGCGGTGGCTCAGGGGATGGCATTGCGTCCCTCGGACATGCTGTTTCCCGCGTACCGCCAGCAGGGCCTGCAAATCGTCCGCGGCATCCCCTTGGTCGATCTGATGTGCCAGCTGCTGTCCAATACCAAGGACATGTGCAAGGGACGTCAGCTGCCCGTGATGTATCACTCCCGGGCGAACAATCTTTTCTCGATCTCCGGCAACCTGGCGACCCAGTTTCCGCAAGCCGTCGGCTGGGCCATGGCGGCGGCCATCAAGGGCGAAGACAATCTGGCAGCCACGTGGCTCGGCGAGGGCAGCAGCGCCGAGGCGGATTTTCATCACGCCCTGCTGTTCGCCTCCGTGTACCAGCCGCCGGTCATACTCAACGTGGTCAACAATCAGTGGGCCATCTCGACATTCCAAGGCTACGCCGGCGGTGAACAGCGCTCATTTGCCGCACGCGGTCCGGGCTACGGCATGGCGGGTATCCGCGTCGACGGCAACGATTTCCTCGCAGTTTATGCCGTGACGCAGTGGGCGGCAGAGCGCGCGCGTACCGGCGGCGGTCCGACGTTGAT
Source organism: Steroidobacteraceae bacterium (assembly GCA_035488895.1). Taxonomy (GTDB): domain Bacteria; phylum Pseudomonadota; class Gammaproteobacteria; order Steroidobacterales; family Steroidobacteraceae; genus Bog-1198. The sequence continues at coordinate 24,487 of DATHKV010000246.1, read as the reverse complement.
CGAACTCTTGACCTATCGCGGCGCCGCGCATTCCACCAGCGATGATCCCGCGCGCTATCGCGCCAAGGACGACGCCGAGCATTGGCCGCTGGGCGATCCCATCCAACGGCTGAAGCAGCACTTGATCAAATTGGGCGAATGGTCGGACGTTCAGCATCAGGCCATGACGGCCGAACTCGAGGCGCTGGTGGTATCGAGTTGGAAGGAAGCGATAGCCTTCGGCACGATGACCGAGGGACCGAGATTGAGTGCCGACCTCATGTTCGAGGATGTGTTCAAGGACATGCCGCAGAATCTGCAGCGGCAACAGGCGTTGATGCGTAAGGAACGGGCGTAACGCGCATGGCCAACATGAACATGATCCAAGCATTGAACTCCGCCATGGACATCATGCTTGGCAAAGATCCCGCGGTCGTGCTGATGGGCGAGGACATCGGCTATTTCGGCGGCGTGTTTCGTGCGACCGAGGGTCTGCAACGCAAGTACGGCGAGCATCGGGTGATCGACTCGCCGATTGCCGAGGGCGGCATCATTGCCACGGCCATCGGCATGAGCGTGAACGGACTGCGCCCGGTCGCCGAAATTCAGTTCGCGGACTACATTTATCCCGGGTTCGACCAGGTGGTCAGCGAACTGGCGCGCATCCGGTACCGCAGTGCCGGTGATTTCTTCGCGCCGGTCACGATCCGAACCCCCTGCGGCGGCGGAATACGCGGCGGTCAGACGCATTCGCAGAGTCCCGAAGCCATCTTCACGCATGTCAGCGGCATCAAGGTGGTGATGCCCTCGAATCCATACGACGCCAAGGGCTTGTTGATCACGAGCATCGAGGACGATGATCCGGTGGTGTTCTTCGAGCCGAAACGGCTGTACAACGGACCCTTCGACGGCGACCCGAACAAACCGGCGGTTCCCTGGAGCGCACACCCCAAGGGTCAAGTAGATGAAGGCTATTACACAGTGCCCTTGGGCAAGGCGGACATCGTGCGTGCCGGAGCGGCCGTGACCATCATTACCTATGGCACGATGGTGCACGTTGCGATTGCCGCCGCCGCGGCCTTGGAACTGGACGCGGAGATCATCGATCTTCGCTCGCTGGTGCCGCTGGATGTGGACACGATCTGCACTTCGGTCAAGAAAACCGGCCGCTGCGTCGTCGCCCACGAGGCAACGCGGTTCTCCGGCTTCGGCGCGGAAATATCGTCGATCATTCAAGAGGAATGCTTCTGGTCGTTGGAGGCGCCGATTCAGCGCGTCACCGGCTGGGATACTCCCTATCCGCACGCGTTCGAGTGGGAGTATTTTCCGGGCCAAGCGCGAGTCACGACGGCACTCAAGACTGTCATGGAACCTGCATGAGCCAATTCACCTTCAAGATGCCGGACCTGGGTGAAGGCACCGTGGATGCTGAAATCGTCGCCTGGCATACCAAACCCGGCGACATGGTGAGCGAGGATCAGCTCATCGTTGAAGTGATGACCGACAAGGCAGCCGTGGAAGTGCCGGCGCCGGTGAGCGGGCGCGTGGTCTCTGTGTCGGGATCTCCGGGCGACAAAGTCGCCGTCGGCTCACCGCTGATCGTGTTCGAATTGAGCGAGGCGGGCAACGCGCCCGCGCCCGCGGCGGCTAAGCCACCGGCACCGGCACCGGCACCGGCGGCGGCTAAGCCGGCAGCGCCTGCGTCGGCCCCTGCGGCAATGCCTTCCGCCTCTGCGGCCGCTCCGGCGGTCGATCCAGTCGCGGCGCGTCCGGCCCGTGTGATGACATCGCCCGCCAACCGTCGTCGTGCCAGTGAAGCGGGCATTGACCTCACCACCGTGGCGGGCTCGGGCCCCGGCGGCCGAATTTTGACCGCTGACCTGCAAACCGCCGGGCCGCGTGCGGCGGGGCCGCGCGCGGCCGTGCCGGACGCGGCAGAGACGACGGAAATCAAAGTCATCGGAGTGCGCCGCCTGATCGCCGAACGAATGAGCGAGGCCAAGCGCAACATTCCGCACTTTGCCTATGTCGAAGAAGTCGATGTGACCGAACTCGAATCGTTGCGCACGCACCTGAATCACTCGCGGCCGCACGACGCAGGTTCCTTGAGCTACCTGCCGCTGGTGGTAATGGCTTTGACGCGTGTGCTCGAATCCTTTCCGCAATGCAATGTGCTGTACGACGCGGCGCGCGGTGTGCTGGTGCGGCATCGCGCCGTGCACGTGGGTATTGCGACGCAGACCCCCGACGGTCTGAAGGTGCCCGTGGTGCGCAACGCGCAGTCCCTGGGGCTGTGGGAAGTCGCGGCGGAAATCCGCCGATTGGCCGAGCGTGCCCGCGCCAACAAGGCGACCCGCGAAGAATTGGTCGGTTCCACCATCACGGTGACGAGCCTGGGCAAGCTCGGCGGCATCGCCTCCACCCCCATCATCAACGCGCCGGAAGTGGCGATTATCGGGCTCAACAAAGCTGTCGAGCGGCCGGTGGTCCATCAGGGCGCGGTGGCTGTGCGGCGAATCATGAATCTGTCTTCCTCCTTCGATCATCGCTTTGTGGACGGCTATGACGCCGCCGCGATGATCCAGGCGTTGAAAGAGCGCCTCGAACACCCTGCAACTATATTCATACCCACGGTGAAAACCCCATGACCTCCCAACCTCAGCGACCTCCGTTCGGCACCCTGCTCGCGTCCCACATGGCGGTCACGAATTATCGTGACGGCAAGTGGAGCCAAAGCGAGATCAAGCCCGTGGGATCGATCGAAATCAGTCCCGCGGCACACATGCTGCACTACGCCAGCACGTGTTTCGAAGGCTTCAAGGCGTTCCGTCATGCCGACGGCTCGGTGCATATTTTTCGCATGGACCGGCACATGCAGCGACTGCTGCAGAGCACGCGCCTGCTGGCCCTGCCTGAGCCCGACGTTGCGCAGGTGAGCGAGATGGTGCGCGCGGTGATCAATCGCTGCCGCGACGCCGTTCCGGAAGCGCCCGGCGCGCTGTATCTGCGTCCGATCATATTTGGCACGACGGCGAATATCGGCGCCGCCACCACGCCGACCACTGAGGCGATGCTGCTGGTGCTGGCGAGCCCGGTCTGGGACTACTTTTCAAGCGGCGCGAAAGCGCTGCGCATCCTGGTCGATGATCAGAACACGCGCTCCGCCCAGCACATGGGCCAGGTGAAGACCGGCGGTAACTATGCCGCTGCGCTTGGGCCCATCATGAATGCACGCGCGAAATATCAAGCAGACCAGGTGCTGTTCTGTCCGGGCGGCCAGGTCCAGGAGACGGGCGCCGCCAACTTCATGCTGATCCGTGAAGGGGAGTTGATGACACGCAGCCTGGATTCGACCTTCCTGCACGGCGTCACGCGCGACTCCTTGCTGACCATGGGCCGCGATATGGGCTACACCGTGACGGAGAAGAAATTCGACGTCTTGGAACTCCTCGACTGGGCTCGCACGGGCGAAGCGGCGTTGTCAGGCACGGCCGCGGTGCTCGCGGGCGTGGGCACGCTGATCTATTCGGATACCGAACACCAGGTGGGCAGCGGCCACGTCGGACCCGTCACCAAGGCGCTGCGTGCCAAATTGGTCGCGATACAACAGGGCGAAGCACCGGACCGGCATGGCTGGCTGGAACGCGTCTAGTACCTAGTACTCCTCGCGATCCTCTTCATCCTCGTCATCCAGGTCGTCGTCGTCCTCGTCGTCTTCGTCCTCGTCCCAGTCTTCGTCTTCTTCTTCGTCTTCGGCGTCCTTCTCCGCCTTGGAGCCTGACCAACCCTCAGGCTCCTCGGTCAACTCCAAATCGAGCTCGGCCCAGTCGTCGACATCGAGTTCCTCGGTATCGCCATCGAGGTGTTGGATTTGAATGGTTTCCTGGTCCTCGTCCACTTTGAGAACCTGAAACGTTTCGTCGTTTTCCAAGTCGTCATACCACTGCCCGACGGTCGGTTCGTATTCTCTTCCCACGGTTCGTCCTTATTTGAAACTGGTGCTCGATAAGAGCTACGAATATTAGGTGAGGCCGCTCAGCTAAGTAAATGGCAATATCGTGGTCCTATGACCGCCGCAGACCGCAAAGCCGCCGCTCGTCGATTGACCGATGCAAAGCGCGTCGTCGTCAAGGTCGGTTCTGCCCTGTTGGTGGATGGCGACAAGGGGCGCTTGAATCGAGTCTGGCTCGAGACCTTGGCGGCGGATGTGGCGGCCTTGCGCAAGCGGGGTCAGGAAGTGATCTTGGTGTCCTCGGGCGCCATCGCGTTGGGCAGGCGGCACCTGAATTTGGGCACCGGGAAGCTGAAACTCGAGGAAAGCCAGGCGGCGGCCGCTGTTGGGCAGATTCGCCTGGCCCACGCCTACAAAGAACTCCTGGATGTGCATGAAATTGCCGTGGCCCAAATCCTCTTGACCCTGGGCGACACGGAGCAACGGCGCCGCTATTTGAATGCGCGCGGCACGCTAAACACGCTGTTGGCGCTGGGTGCGGTTCCGGTCATCAATGAGAATGACACCGTCGCTACGGCGGAAATCCGCTACGGCGACAACGACCGGCTGGCGGCGCGCGTGGCGCAGATGATCGGCGCGGATTGTCTGGTGCTGCTGTCGGATATCGACGGGTTGTATACGGCGGATCCGAGCGAAGACCCGGATGCGCACTTCATCGCCCGGGTGCTGGAAATAACGCCGGCCATCGAGGCGATGGCGGGCGGCGTCGGCAGCGACATGGGCTCGGGCGGCATGCAGACCAAGATTGCCGCGGCAAAGATCGCCATCGGCGCCGGGTGTCATTTGTGTATTTCGCTGGGAACCGAAGAGCACCCCCTGAGGCGCATCGAGGAGGGCGGCCGTTGCACCTGGTTCGTGCCGACTTCCACGCCCCTGGCAACCCGCAAACAATGGATCGCGGGTACGCTGAAGCCCGCGGGAGCCATCTCCGTCGACGATGGCGCGGTTCGTGCATTGATGGGCGGCAAGAGCTTGCTGCCCGCCGGCGTCACCCGCGCGCTGGGACGATTCGACCGCGGCGACACGGTCAGCATCATCGGTCCCGACGGGACTGAAATCGGCCGGGGAATATGCGCCTACTCGGACGTCGACGCGGCGCGCATCATCGGCCGCAAGTCGGCCGATATCGAGAAGGTGCTGGGCTTTCGCGGACGCGACGAAATCGTGCACCGGGATGACTTGGTGCTGCTCAGAATCCTGTGAATGACATCGCTGACCTGATGCAGGGCATCGGCCGCGCTGCGCGCGCGGCCTCACAGCAGACGGCGTTCGCATCGACGGATCAAAAGAATCGCGCCTTGCTCGCTGCGGCGTCGGCGCTGCGGGCCTCGAGCGGCAAAATTCTAGCCGCCAATGCATCTGATCTGCGCGAGTCGGCTGCAGGACTATCCGCAGCGCTGGTCGATCGGCTGCGCCTCGATGAGGCGCGGGTGGAGGCGATGGCGCGCGGACTCGAGGATATTGCCGCGGCACGCGATCCCATCGGCGGCCATCTGGCCGAATGGTCGCGCCCGAACGGAATGTTGATCCAGCGGGTGTGCGTGCCGCTGGGCGTCATCGGCATCATTTACGAAAGTCGGCCCAATGTCACCGCGGATGCCGGCGCGCTGTGCCTGAAGTCCGGGAACGCGGTGATTCTGCGAGGCGGATCGGAGAGCGCGCGGTCCAGTGCAGCCATCCATGATTGTCTGCAGCAGGGCCTCATCGCCGCATCCCTGCCGGCGACCTGCATTCAACTGGTGCCCACCACCGATCGCAGCGCGGTGGGCCACATGCTCTCCGATATGGCCGACAGCATCGACGTCTTGGTGCCGCGCGGCGGCAAGAGCTTGATCGCACGCGTGCAGCGGGAAGCGCGCGTGCCGGTGATCGGACATCTTGAGGGTGTGTGCCATGTGTACGTTCATGGCGGCGCGGACCTTGCGATGTCCAAACGCATCGTGGTCAACGCTAAAATGCGCCGCACCGGAGTGTGCGGTGCCGCCGAGACGCTGCTGGTGGACCGAGCCTGCGCGGCCACGCATCTTGCGCCGTTGGTGCAAACCTTGCTGGCAGCGGGCTGCGAGGTGCGCGGCGATGAAAACTGCGTGCGCGCCGATGCGCGAGTCCAGCCGGCCACGGAGCAGGATTGGTATTCGGAGTATCTCGACGCCATCATTGCCGTGCGCGTAGTCGACGGCCTGGATGCTGCCATGGCGCACATTGCACAATTCGGATCGCAACACACCGACTGCATCGTCACGCAGGATGCTGCGGCGGCCGAGCAATTTCTCGCCCGGGTCGACAGCGCCATTGTTCTGCACAACGCCTCCACGCAGTTTGCCGACGGTGCCGAGTTCGGCATGGGAGCCGAGATCGGCATCAGCACGGACAAGTTTCACGCACGCGGCCCGGTGGGCGTCGAGCAATTGACCAGCTATAAGTACGTCGTGAGGGGCAGCGGCCAAGTACGCGATTAGGGGATCCTGCGCACCCTTTCGCATATTGAAGGCCTGCGGCCTTCCCCTAACGGCTCGTTATGTAAATTTGTCGGGCACCGCACAGTTTTCGGCGCTTTGCGCTGGTGGAATGCCGTCAAATGCTTGCATGGTTTCCCTATTTATTGGCCGCAGCAGCCGGCGCCGCGGCGATGGCTGCCGCCTTGGGCGTGCGCTTCAGGCGCGAAGCGCAGCGCGACGCCGCCGGGTTGCAATTGCGCGAGGCCGCCGAGTTGCAATTGCGCGCCGCCGACGCACGACTCAGGCGCGCCACGCGCGGTGCCAATGACGGCCTTTGGGAGCTCGATGTGGCGAGCCGCGAGATGTGGGTATCGGAGCATTTCGCGGAGATGTTCGGCATGGGGCAGCAAGAATTCTTGGGCGGGCGGCAAAAGTTCTTCGAGATTCTGAATACCGACGATGCGGCGCGTTTGCACGAAGCGATCGAGCGCAGCATTCGGGAAGACACTCTGGTCGACGTGGAAGTGCGCGCAAAAATCCTTGCGGGCGAAGCGACGCGATGGTATCGCGTGCGCGGAGCCGTTGAACGCAATGCAGAGGGCGTGGCGATGACCGTGTCGGGTTCGCAGCGCGACATTACGCAGCGCCAGCAGTACGCCTTGGCGCTGCTCGAGGCGACAGAAACCGCCGCCGCCGCGAACAAGGCCAAGAGCCAGTTCCTTGCCAACATGAGCCACGAGATTCGGACGCCGATGAACGGCGTCATCGGGATGATCGAGTTGCTGTTGGAGACGCGGCTCGATCCCATGCAGCTGGACTATGCGGAGACCGTGCGCGACAGCGCCGCCGCTCTGCTCACCGTCATCAACGACATTCTGGATTTTTCCAAGGTCGAAGCCGGCAAGCTGGATCTTGAACTGCTCGACATGGATATGCGCGACACCGTGGAAGATGTCGCGCGCCTGCTGGCCATCCAGGCGCATGCCAAGGGGCTCGAGGTCATTGCCCTGATCGATCCCAGCCTGCCCGACCTGGTTCGGGGCGATGCGGGCCGCCTGCGCCAGGTGCTGCTGAACCTGGGCGGCAATGCGGTCAAGTTCACTCAAAAAGGCGAAGTGTCGATCGAATGCAAGGTCGCGCAGCGGGATGATCGGGGCGTCATTGTCCGCTGCGAAATTCGCGATACCGGCGTGGGGATTCCAGCGAGCCGCGTCAATGCCCTGTTCACGGCCTTCACGCAAGGGGATGCCTCGACGACGCGCCGCTTCGGCGGCACCGGACTTGGATTGTCGATCGTCAAGCGCCTCATTGCGTTGATGGGAGGGGAGGTCGGCGTCTCGAGCGAGGAAGGCGTGGGCTCGACGTTCTGGTTCTCGGTGCGATTGGAACTGGCGCAGGACACGACCAGGGCGGCGCGGCCGGCGCCCCCGACGCAGCTTCGCGGCCAGCGAATCATCATCGTCGACGACAACATGACAAATCGCAAAGTTTTGATGGGCCAGCTGTCGCTTTGCGGAATGGATGCGGTGTGCGCGAGTTCCGCGGATGAAGCCTTGAGCCTCATGCGGCACGCGGCCGTGGCGGGGCGCCCGTTCGAGGTTGCGCTGCTCGATCATCAAATGCCCGGCTGCGATGGCGCGACGCTGGGCAAGACCATTCTGGCGGAGCATGCGCTGCGAGGAGCGCGCTTGATCCTGCTCACCTCATCGGGTCAGCGCGGCGATGGTCAGATGTTCTCCGAACTCGGTTTCGCGGGGTATCTGCTCAAGCCGGTGACACACCGCGATCTCACCGATTGCCTGATGATGGTGCTCGGCACGCAGGCCGAGGGCTGGCGCATGGCCACGCAGCCCATCGTGACGCGCAATGCGCTGCGATCTCAGCGGCTGCGCGACACGCACCACATTCTGCTCGCCGAAGACAATGTGGTGAATCAGAAAGTCGCGTACCGCATTCTCGAGAAACTGGGATATCGCATCGACGTGGCGGCCGACGGACAGGCTGCCTTCGAGGCGTGGCAAAGCGGCCGCTATCATTTAATTCTCATGGACTGCCAGATGCCGGTCATGGACGGGTATGAAACCACGCGGAAAATTCGCGAGCATGAAGCCGGCGCCAAACGCATTCCCATCATTGCCCTGACTGCCCATGCCATGAAGGGTGCCGACAACGTGTGCCGCGCAGCGGGCATGGACGATTACTTGTCGAAACCCATCGACCGGGATCAGCTGCAGACGGCGCTGTATCGTTGGCTCAACGACGCGGGCGAGAGCTCGGCGCCGGAACAGAAGGCCGCGGGGTAATAAACTAGCCGCCGGCATCCGCGGCGCTGTCCTCGCCGGCAACGATGAGGGGCGGAGAGTAGCCGTTCGGACCGTTCTCGATCATCACAATGCCGCAATTCGGCGGAACGTGGGCGTCGTCCCATCGGCCGGTGACATACGCCCACAAGCACGTCATAACTCCGCCGTGGCTGACCACGATCACATCCTTAGCTGGATGGGCGGCGGCCAACCGGTCGAGAATGGGACCGACGCGCGCCTGAACCCCCTCGTAGCTCTCGCCGCCTTGGGGCTTCCACGCCCACGGCCGCTGCGGATCATAATCGGGTTCAGTCAAGAATGAATCGTAAGAGCGTCCCCGGTGCACGCCGATCTCGCGCTCGTGCAAATCAGCCTCGAACTCCAGCGGCAGACCCAATGCGCCGGCAATGACGCGCGCCGTCTCGCTGGCGCGCCGGTAGGCGCTTGTCACCACCAGCTCCGGGCGGAACAGCGCCGCGATGCGCTGGGCAGCCTGCTGCGCCTGGTGGTAGCCTAGTTCCGTGAGCGGCAGATCGTGCGGCGAGACCGCAAAGATGCGCTCCCGATTTCCCGAGCTCTCGCCGTGCCTCACGAGAATCAATTTGCTCATGCGTGATGCGAGTCGTGCAGATCTGCGACCCGCTGCAGCCAGCTGCGCACCGCCGCCACGTCCGGCAGGTAGTACTGTCCTCGTACAAGGTCGCCGACTCCAACCGAGATCCCGCCGTGCGCTTCGACCATGCCGAATCCGTCCTGATCGGTGAGGTCATCGCCGACGAACACCGGCCGTCGGCCGCTGAACGGCGACTCTTTCATGAATGCTTGAATGGCTGTGGCTTTGCTGAAGCCCCGCGGCTTGATCTCCCACAGCATTTTGCCGCCTTGAATGTGGTAGTTGCTGCCGAGCGGTTTCGCAATCGCGATGACGGCCTCGCGCAGCACCGGCTCGAATTGCGGCGCCAAGCGAAAATGCAGTCCGATCGTTCGATCCTTGTCCTCGAGCAACGTTCCGGGGTGCGCGGCGACCAACGCCTGCAGGGCGGCGCGCGCGTCATCGAGTTGCGAATCGACAAAGTTCGCGCCCTGAACCGTGCCGTCGGCCCGGCGCCGCTCCACGCCGTGCAGCCCCGCTGCCGGCAGCTTCAGCGGCGCAAACATTTGATCGAGCGTTGCGATTTTGCGCCCGCTCACCAGCGCGACGGCGCCTCCCAGACGTTCCGCGATTTCCTGCAGCAGCGAATTGATCTTGGTATCGGCCGTGGTCTGGGAGGGCGTGTCGGTCAGCTCGACCAACGTGCCGTCGACATCCAAAAACAAACACCAGTCGAGTGCGGGTGGCGGCGGCGGCGGTTGTCTCATGTGCTAAAAACATAGCCTACGCAGTCGCGGCTGCCAATGCTTTGCGGGCATTTATTTCAATGTAAGTTTTACATGAAATTCATTGCGCAAAAGCCAAGACTGTGCAGTCAAAGTTCTGTATTTTGTGGTCAACGCTGTGCGTTTTTTTGAATCAACGGAGATGTGATGTTTCGCTCGATCATGCTGCGATTCGTCCTGCCGGTCGCACTTGCATCCTGCGTCGTGGCGTATTTTGGATTGCCCTATATTCAGCGGCTGCTGGCCGAATGGTTTCGATCCGACGTCGAGTTGCGCGCGCAGCTGGTGATGCATTCGATGGAGGAGCCGATCACGGACCTGGTCGAGAACGGCAGTGAAGCGCGGCTGCGGGTTTACCTGGCGAAGATCGCGACCGACGAACGCCTGCTCGCAATATTGGTGTGCCGGCCCAACGGCTCCACCATTTTCAAGTCGGAGCGCTCGCCGGCGGCCGTTTCGTGCGAAGCGGAGGGCGGCCCCGCGCCGCCCCGGTCTCATATCATGCAGCTTCCCTCAGGATCGGTGCAGATATCGCGCTTCGACTTCGATAATGCGCAACCGAAGCCGTTTCGCGTACTCATGCTGCATGACTTGAGCTTTGTGGACCGGCGTCAGCGCACTGCCCGGGACTTTGTGCTGGCATTTGTCGGCATCTCGATCCTGCTGCTGGCGCTGCTGATCGTCCTGGTGGCGTGGCTGCAGCTGCGCCGCTGGGTCCAAGTGCTGCTGGGCGACATCCGCGGAAAGCGTTTCTTGGACAACGCCGAGTCGCCCCGCGATTCGCTGCCCATCCTGTCGCAGGTGCGCCAAGTGCTTGCCGAGGCCGAGGAACAGCAGCGCCTCGAGATCGACTACCGCGAGAACTGGACGCCGCAGGCGCTGCAGCAGGTGGTGCGCGGTCAGTTGAATTCCGCGCAGGTCATCATCGTCTCGAATCGCGAACCGTACATCCACAACTTCGACGCCAACCACCAGCCCGTGTGGCAGGTTCCGGCAAGCGGCATGGTGACAGCGCTCGAACCCATCATGCGGGCCTGCTCCGGCGTTTGGGTGGCGCACGGCGCCGGCAACGCGGATCGGGAGACGGTGGATCGCAACGATCAGCTTCGCGTGCCGCCCGACGATCCGAGCTATACGCTGCGGCGGGTCTGGCTGACGGCGGATCAGGAGCAGGGCTACTACTACGGCTTCTCGAACGAAGGGTTGTGGCCGCTGTGCCATCTGGCCTATGTGCGCCCGGCGTTTCGCGCCAGCGATTGGCGGGCTTACGAGGAGGTCAACGCCAAATTCGCGGACGTGGTCACGGCGGAATCCGCTTCGGACAGCCCGGTCATCCTCATTCAGGATTTCCACTTTGCATTGCTGCCGCTGCTGCTGCGCAAACGGATCCCCAGGGCGACGATTGCGCTGTTTTGGCACATCCCGTGGCCCAACGCCGAGACATTCGGCGTCTGTCCCTGGAAGCGCGAAGTGTTGACGCACATGTTGTCGGCGGACATTCTGGGATTTCACACCCGTTACCATTGCCAGAATTTCCTCGACACCGTGGATCGCTTCGTCGAGTGTCAAATCGATCGCGAGCACATGACCGTGACGCTCAAGGGCCGCGTGTGCCGCGTGGCACCCTATCCCATTTCGATCGAGTGGCCGCCGCGCTGGCTTGCGCAGCTGCCGGATGTGGCATCCTGCCGTGCGGCGGTGCGCGAGCGCTATCGGATCGGCGCCGATGTGGTCATCGGCCTCGGCGTGGAGCGCTGGGACTTCACCAAGGGAATTATCGAGCGCTTCCATGCGCTCGAGGTGCTGCTCGAGAATAACCCTCGGCACCTCGGGCGCATCAGCCTGCTGCAGGTGGCAGCCCCTTCGCGAGGTCAATTGCCGGCCTACCAGGCGCTGCAGCAGCATACCTACAGCGAGGTCGAGCGCATCAACTCGAAATTTGCCCAGGGCGATTGGCGTCCAATCGTGTTGATCGATGAACATCAACCACCGCTGCGCGTCTATGAGCTGTACCGCGCGACGGATTTTTGCCTGGTCAACAGCCTGCACGACGGCATGAACCTGGTCGCCAAGGAATTCGTGGCGGCGCGCGACGATGAGGATGGCGTGCTGATCTTGAGCACCTTTGCCGGCGCGTCGCGCGAGCTGGCCGAGGCGGTGCTGATCAATCCCTTCGATGTCACGGAAACCGCAAACGCCATGGAGGTCGCGATGCACATGGGCCGGGATGAGCGGCGCAGCCGCATGAGCCTGATGCGCCGCACGGTCAAGGAAAATAACGTGTATCGCTGGGCCGGGCGCATGTTGATGGACGCCGCGCGCATTCGCCAGCGTCAGAGCTTGCCATCCATGGCGCGCCGTTTCGGCACCTTCGGCCGCTAGCTGATTTCAGGCCGCGTGCGGTCCGCGGCCCGTACGGCTCGATGTGGCGCCGCGCGCAAACGCGCCCAGTCGCTCTGCCGCGGCCAGCAAAGTCTCCTCGCGCTTGGCGATGCACAGCCGCACCAGCGTCATGCGCGGCGGTTGCGCGTAGAACGGCGACAGCGGAATGACGGCGACCTTGGCTTCGCGGATCAGGCGGTCGGCAAATTGCATGTCATCGTCCTGACTGATCGCTCCATAGTCCACCAACTGAAAATAGGTGCCGGCCGCCGGCAGGGGCTCCAACCCTGAGCCTCGCAGCAGGCCGGCGAGCAAATCGCGCTTGGCCTCGAAGAATGCGGCCAGCCCCTGCCACGCATCGGGGAAGTTTGCGAGGTAGCGCGCGATGGCATATTGCAGCGGCGAGACGATGCTGAAGGTGTTGAACTGGTGCACCTTGCGCAGCTCGCGCGTCATCTGCTCCGGCGCGACGCAGTAACCGATTCGCCAGCCGGTGGCATGCAAGGTCTTGCCGAACGAAAACACCGCATAGCTGCGTTCGCGCAGCTCCGGATGCGTCAGCACGGTTTGATGGCGCCGTCCATCGAACAGCACGTGTTCGTAGACCTCGTCGGCGATGATGGTGATCGGCCGGTCGCGGGTGCACGCTGCCAGCGCATCCAGGTCATCCCGCGTCGCCACGGTGCAGCTGGGGTTCTGCGGGCTGTTGATGATGATGAGCCGCGTGCGTACGCTCAACGCACGCCGAACTTCGTCCCAATCGAAGCGAAAAGCAGGTGGCGCGAGCGCAATGCGCACGCAACGGGCGCCGGCCAGACGCACTGCCGGCTCGTACGAGTCGTAAGCAGGGTCGAAAATAATGACTTCATCGCCGGGTCCGACGGATGCTTGAATGGCGTCGTACAGGGCCTCGGTCGCGCCGCAGGTCACGGTAATTTCAGCGTGCGGATCAAACTGGCGCTGATAGGAAGCGGCGAGCTTCTTCGCGATCTGCTCGCGCAGCTCCAGCGTGCCTTCCATGGGTGCGTACTGATTGCGTCCCTCGGCAATGACCTCGACCAGCGCGTTTGAAAGACGCGGATCGATGGGGTAGTCCGGGAAGCCCTGACCGATGTTCAGGGCATTCTCCTCGGCCGCGCGCCGCGACATCACCGTGAAAATCGTCGTGCCCACCTCGGGCAATTTGCTCTTGAATTGCACCTCAGCGCTCCAAGTCTTGCAGGCCGCCGGCCAGCGAACGCACGGCAAGGCCCTGTTTGCGCAGCGTCTGCGCAGCCGCCAAGCTGCGCCTGCCGGTCGCGCATATGAGCACGGCCGGGCGCCCCGCCGCCAATAGTCCCGGATTTGCCAGGAGTTCGTTCATCGGGATGTGCCGGGCGGCCGCGGGTCTTGCTGTGACTTCCTCGACGCTGCGGATATCGATGATATCCAGCCCCTGTGCAGCAGCGGCCGCCAGCGAGTCCAGGGCAATTTCAATGTCGGAATCCTCGGGTGCGATTTTCAAGATATGCGCGCACGCGGGCGCACGGCACTCGGCGCGTCGCGCCGCCTTGATCTTCGTGCTGGAGAAATTCATGAAATCCAGCAGCAACAGTTCACCCTCGAGCTGGCCGCTCATCTTAAGCAGTATTTTCAATGTCAAAAGCGCCTGCATCGCGCCGAACGTGCCGGGCACGGGTCCTAAGACCCCCGCTTCAGCGCAATTGCCCACGACGCCGTCGGCGGTCGCGTCCGGCCACAGGCAGCGCAGACAGGCGTAGTAGGGATCGGGTTTGTAGACCTGAAGCTGGCCTTCGTATTGATACACGCTGGCGAACACGGCCGGCTTGTGGGCGAGCACCGCCGCATCGTTGATCAAGTACTTGGTGCGAAAATTATCGCTGCAGTCCAGGATGATGTCGTAGCCGCGGATCAACTCGAGCGCGTTGGCGGCATTGAACCGCACCGCGTGCAGTTCCACCTGCACGTCGGGATTGATGCGGGCGATAGCGGCGCGCGCCAAATCTGCTTTGGGTTTGCCCGCATCCGAGAGCGCGTAAATCGGCTGGCGATGCAGGTTGCTGGCGTCCAGGGCGTCCGCGTCGACAAGACCCAAAAATCCCACTCCCGCGCCGGCCAGATACTGCATGACCGGACTGCCGAGGCCGCCCAAGCCGACAATGAGGACACGCGCGCGCGCCAAAATCGCCTGGCCGTCGGTGCCGATCTCCTTGAGCAAAACTTGCCGGGAATAGTCGGGCTGCATCAGGTAGTGCGATGACGATGCTCGGCGTGCGAATGGTGCGGCTCCGCCGCGCAGCGCTCGCAGTTGACCCATCCGGAATCGCCGCTGCGATAGTGTTCTTTCTTCCAGATGGGCACGCGATGCTTTACTTCATCGATGATGAAGCGGCAGGCATCGAACGCTTCGCCGCGATGCGGCGAGCTCACTCCCACCCACACCGCCATGTCGCCCAACTGCAAGGAGCCGACGCGGTGAATACACAGTGCGTGCTTCACCGGGTAGCGCAACAAGGCCTCGGCGACGATCCGGGCGCCTTCCTTCACCGCCAATTCTTGGAATGCTTCGTACTCGAGCCGAATGACTTCCTGGCCTTCGTTGTGATCCCGTACCCAGCCCTCGAAACTGACGTAGCCGCCCGATCCGAGGTCTTGCAGTTCACGCCGCGCGCCGTCGGTGTCGATCGCAGCCTGGGTGAAGCGGAAGCTCATCAACCGCCCGCCACCGGAGGAATGAACACCACCGCGTCGTTGGCGGCGAGCTTGCGAGACCAGTCGCTGAACTCGCTGTTGACCGCGACTTTTAACTGCTCGCGCGAGAGCGTGAAGCCGTAACGCGCAGCGAGTTCCGTGTACAGGTCTGCCGGCGTGGCTGCCGATGTTTCGAGGGTTTCTTCGGAGCGGCCGGCCTGCTCGCGCATGAGGGCGTAGTACTGAATTCTGAGTTGCATGGGGGCCGATTTCTCCAGCGCTGCTGTGGCGTCTGCATATTCTTCCGGCGTATTCACATTGTCCAATGCCCGCGGATCCACCGGCTTGAGCAGTCGCGCACCATGGCGGATGAGAAACTTACGGGGACACTCGCCGCCGCCGTGTTGATAGTCCGCCAGCACCGGCGCCGCGGCGGGTTCCCAAATGGCGCAAAGCGGTTCGGGCAATCCATCGTGCGCGCTGGTGTAGGCGGTGGCGAGAGTCTTGGGATCGCGCGCCTGCAGCAACGCCTCGATTGCTGCATCCGAAAGAAAGGGTAAATCGCAGGCCAGCACCAGCCATGCTGCCTTCGGGTGAGCGGCGAGGGCGGAACGGATCCCGACAATCGGCCCCTGGCCCTCGACGGAGTCTACGATCATCGGGTACTGCGCGCGGGTCGGATCGAGCGTTTGCGTGGCGCGCACCGACACGAAGACCTGTGCGACGTGCCGCTTCGCGAGCTCAACGGTACGATCCAATTGCGTCTGGCCGCGGTACTTGAGCGACGCCTTGTCGCGTCGCATGCGGCTGCTCGAACCACCCGCCAGGACCAGTGCATGAATAGCCTCTGTGCTCATGGGACCGCCGCCGCGTAGCTGCTCTTGCCGCCTTCTTTAGCCAGTAGGCGCACACCGCCGATGACAATGTCGTGGGACAACCCCTTGCACATGTCATACACGGTGAGCGCCGCGATGCTGGCGCCGGTCAGCGCCTCCATTTCGACGCCAGTCTTGTGGTGCACGCTGACCGTGCAGCGAATGACGGCGGTGTCGCCCTCCAAATCGATGACGATGCGGCAGCTCTCAAGTCCGAGCGGGTGGCAGAATGGAATGAGTTCGTGAGTCCGCTTGGCGCCGAGCACGCCGGCGACGATGGCGGTGTCGAACACCGGACCCTTGGGGGAGCGCAGTGCGTTGTCTCGCAGCGCCGCGGCGACGGCAGAGGGAAATTGCACGCGCGCCTCCGCGGTGGCGCTGCGCTGCGTTGGATCCTTGCCGCTGACATCGACCATGGTGGGACGCTGATCGGCATCCAAATGGGTAAAGTTCATGAGTTCAGCCGCCGATGTAGTACATCTCGATTTTCTTGGCCGCAGGATCCGCGCGCCGCAGTTCCTCGCGAAGCTCGCTGTAGCGATCGGTTCGACCTGCCCAAGCGCCGCGAATGAGCTTGAGCAGTTCAGCATCGTCGGCGCCGCTGCGCAGGGGCGCGCGCAGGTCGAGTCCCTGCGTCGCAAACAGGCAGGTATAGAACCTGCCTTCCGAAGATAGGCGTGCGCGGCTACAGGCGCCGCAAAAGGGTTGCGTCACCGAGGAGATGAAACCGACTTCGCCGCCGCCATCATCGAAGCGCCAGCGCTTCGCGACCTCGCCGCGGTAGTTCTCGGAAACCGGGTGGATGGGCCAGCGTTCGTGGACGCGCGCCGCCAGTTCGCGCGACGGCACCACCATCTCGGGCCGCCAGTGATTGCGATTGCCGACGTCCATGAATTCGATGAAGCGCACGATGACCGGCGTGCCGCGAAAACGTTCCACGAGATCGAGGGCCGTGTGATCGTTGACCCCGCGCTCAATAACCGCATTGATCTTGACGGGGGACAAGCCTGCGCCGACGGCGGCGTCGATCCCGGCAAGCACTTGATCGAGCGCCCCGAATCCACCGCTCAAGCGCGTGAAAATCTCCTTGTCCAAGCTGTCCAGACTCACCGTGATGCGCCGTAAGCCATTCGCATGCAGATCCACTGCATGATTCGCGAGCAGCACGCCGTTGGTGGTCAGCGCGATGTCTTCGATTCCGGGAATGCCGGTCAAATCGCCCACCAAATCGGCCAGATTGGTGCGCAGCAGCGGCTCGCCGCCGGTGAGCCGCACTTTGTGCACGCCCAATGTGGCAAATAATCTCGTCAACCTCACGATCTCATCGAACGACAATCGATCACGCGACTTCAGGAACTGGTAGTGCTCGTGGAACTGTTCCTTGGGCATGCAGTAGGGGCAGCGAAAGTTGCATCGATCCATGACCGAAATCCGCAAGTCGTGCAGCGGACGGCCCAGCCGATCGAGCGGGTTCTGCGCACCGCGAATATCAGAAATGACGCCGCTCATGCGGATTGAAGTCACCAGCGATACACGCTGGCAACAAATCCCTTGGCGTAAGTGTTGGGACCGGGCGGAAGTTCCACGAATCCGTCGGTGCCCGCCAGACTCAAGAAATCCCCCGAGCCGTTGGGAGGCCGGGGATTTGCCCATGGCCGGCCCCAATCATCATGCTCGATGATCACCGGCAGGAAGTAGGCGAGCGAGTGCTTGAAGGTTACCGGGCTGGACAAAGCCAGCCGTTCCGGCGGTGCGCGTTTGGTGCCCATCGCCTCGGCGATGGCGGGAATCACGTACCGGATGAGACATACCAAGGTGGAGACAGGATTTCCCGGCAAGCCAAATACCGACTGGCCTTGCGGCCCGATGCCGAACCACATGGGCCTTCCCGGCCGCTGAGCGACATTGTGAAAAACCTCTTGCACGCCCAGCTGCATCAGCGCCTTGGGCACAAGATCAAACTTGCCCATGGACACGCCGCCGCTCAACACCACCACTTCATGCGTGGTCAGGTGCAAGGCCAGACGTTCGCGCAATTGAGCTTCGTCATCAAGCACATGGTCGTTGCCCACGCGGCTGAATCCCCGCCGGCGGAACGTGGCGGCCACGGCGTAGGCGTTGGAGCGGCGCACTTGAAATTCCGCGATCGGATCGCCGGGCTCGATCAGTTCATCGCCGGTCGAGACGACCATGATGGCCGGCTGGCTGCTCACGCGCACCCGGGCCATGCCCGCGGAGGCCGCAACGGCCACTTCCGGCGCGCGCAACAATGTCCCGGTTTCCAATAGCAGCTGACCCTGGCGGCTGTCAGCGCCACGCCGGTGAATGTTGTGGTAGCGCGAATTCACCACCTCGGTGTTGAGCGACGCGAGTCCCTCGCTGACATCGATCTGCTCGATGGGAATGACGTTGTCGCAGCCAATCGGCAAAATCGCGCCGGTCATGACTTCGATGGCATGTTCCGTGGATTTGAGCTTCGTTGCCGGCGCGCCTGCGGCCTGCACGCCCTGGATCTGAAAACGGCGCTGCCCGCGCCGCAACGCCTCGCTGTCGACGGCCATGCCGTCCATCGAGACCCGGTCAAACGGCGGCGCGTCGCGCTCCGCATAGACATTCTCGCGCAAGGTTGCCCCGACGCACTGCATTAGCGGCAGTGATTCGATGGGCAAACACGTCAGCCGAGAGTAGATGGCCTCTTCGGCCAGACGCGGAGTGATGAGCGTACTAGCCTGCATAGTTCAAAATCGGCGGCGGAGCGATCCGCATCGCCGATGGTCATTACTTTTGTTTCGCTTTGAAGATTTTCAACTGTTCGTTAAACCTTCCGACCACTGCCTGCAGTTCATCGACGGCAGCGTTATGTTTTTGCACGAGAACTTTCGCTGCCTGATCGGCCTTTTTCTTTTCATCGGGCGACAGCTTCGAAAGATCCTTGTCCTTGGGCTGCGCATCCATTTCCAGGTTGAGACAATCAAGATAGCTGTTCATTTCGCCGTTGTAGCGGTCGAAGTCATGCTTGGCAGCCACCATTTCGTCCCGAGTGGCGGTATTGCCGTTGGGCGGTGTAGCGGGCGCTGCCGGGTAGGAGCAAGTCGCCTGCGCGTGGGCAGCCAATCCGAATGCGAAAACAAGCGTAAGGGGTATCCAAGCCTTCATCGGGAATCCTCTAGTTATCGAGACAATTGAGGTGAAACGGAGCCAGTATGATCTTACGGCCAAGGGCTCAACGCCGCCAGCGCAGCGACATTTTGGTGTAAGCGTTTGATTTGACGCATCTATTTGATCGCGCTCGGGCCGCTTAAGTTCCCAAAATTGCGGAACCTAGGCGAGGTCGGTGTGGCCGGTGGGTAAATTTTGGCATGCCGCTGTCGAATTTGCCGCGCGAGATTCGACTAATGTACGGCGAATCGCGCCATAACGACGGAATCCACACACATGAACTATTTATTGCTGATTTACAACAATGAGGCCGAAACGATGGCGTTGGGCGAAACCGCCCTCAAGAAGATGATGGGCGAGTACACAGACTTTACGAAATCTATCGTCCAAGCCGGGAGCTTCAAGGCCGCCGATCGCTTGAGACCCGTCTCCTCGGCATCCACGGTCCGCGTGCGCAATGGCAAAACGGCCATCACCGATGGGCCCTTTGCGGAGACTCGCGAACAACTGGGCGGCTACTACCTGGTCGAAGCAAAGAACCTCGATGAAGCCACCGCCATCGCAGCGCGCATCCCCGGCGCCAAGTACGGCTGCATCGAAGTGCGCCCCATTTGGCCGCCTGAGGCGTATTAGCCTGCCAACGCGATGAGCGGAAATGCCATCGGCCAGGTGATTGAAGAAATATTTCGCCGAGAGGCGGGTAGAGTCCTCGCGACTTTGATCCGCCTGCTCGGTGATTTCGATATGGCCGAGGAGGCGCGGCAAGACGCCTTCGCGGCGGCCATCGAACAATGGCCGTCCCAGGGCGCCCCGGCAAATGCTTGCGCTTGGCTGATCAGCGCAGGCCGCAACAAGGCGATCGACCGAATCCGCCGCGACAAGCTGTTCAGGACAAAAATTGCCGACGAGCTTGCCGCAGGCGACGGCGGCGTCGCAGAGGCGATTGACGAGGGTCACGCGGAAGTATTCGGCGACGATCGACTGCGGCTCATCTTCACCTGTTGTCACCCGGCGCTCAACGAGGAAGCGCGTATCGCACTTACCCTGCGTGAGGTGTGCGGCCTGAGCACGCTGGCGGTGGCCCGCGCTTTTTTAACCAGCGAAGAGACCATGGCGCAGCGTCTGGTGCGTGCCAAGAAAAAAATCCGTGACGCGGGAATTCCCTACGAGACGCCGGACCCTTCAGTGCTGGAAGATCGCATCGAAGTCGTGCTGGCGGTGGTGTATGGGGTGTTCACGGAAGGCTACGCTGCGACTGCGGGCGTGCAACTGATCGACGTCGAGCTGTGCACCGAAGCCATTCGATTGGGTCGGCTGCTCGACGTATTGCTGCCTGATCATGCCGGCGTGATGGGTTTGCTCGCTTTGATGCTGTTGCATGATGCGCGGCGCGCCTCGCGAGTCTCGGAAGCCGGCGATGTGGTTTTGCTCGATGATCAAGACCGCTCGCAATGGGACCGCAACGAGATCTCCGAAGGCCTGACGCTGGTGGACAGATCACTGTCGATTCGCGGCCACGTGAGCGCGTACGCCGTGCAGGGCGCCATCGCGGCGTTGCACGCAAAGGCCGAGAATAGCGCCGGCACGGATTGGCCGCAGATCGTGGGCCTTTACGAGGTGCTGCTGAGACTGCAACCGACTCCCGTCATCGAATTGAACCATGCCGTCGCGGTGTCGATGGTGGACGGTGCGGCGCGCGCGCTCGACTTGGTCGATTCCCTCGCGGCGCGCGGCCGGGTCACGCAATATCATCTGCTGCACGCCGCCCGCGGCCGCTTTCTGCAGCAGCTCGGCCGCTTGGGCGAGGCTCGCGAGGCCTACAACACGGCGCTGCGCACCGCCACGCTCGAGCCGGAGAAGCGTTTTCTAGCCGCACGAATCGCGGGCCTTCAGGGTGTCTGCACGCCGCCCGTGTCGGGGTGAGCCGTGGGAGGCACCGCTGAGCCGCGCACTTCGGTTCGCGCGGCCTCTTCGGCGGAAGGCGGAATCTCCTGCGCAACGATGGAAGTGGTGTTGATCACCGAAGGAATGTCGCGCAGCTTGACGAACAAGCCGCCGCTTTTAGGATGCGGCACGGGCAGCGCGGATCCCAAAAAGCCATCCGGCACCTTCACCGGGCGGGCGAACTCCGCATCGCTCGATATCGAATCGATCAGGAATAAATTGGAACCCGACAGTTTGCAGGCGAGTTCCGGGGTCGCAGGGCATTTCAATTCCTTCAGCATGGGCAGGCGTACCAGATTGGCAAGAGGCTGCCAATCGCCCACGACACCCTTGTAGTTGATCCGGAACTGCAAGGGACCGAAGGCCGCGCCGCCGAACACCTTGGCGGGATTGAGCGTGGCAACGGCGACCTGGGAATTTTCGAGGATCATGCCGCCATTGGAGAAGCTCAAGGTTGCGCTCGACGATTCGTCGCTGGTGGTGACTTCAATGATTTCATCCCGTGCAAACGACGCGGGCGACGACGTGCGCAGGGAAAACGTCAAGACCGCGTCCTGCGGCAATTCGCTCGGGTGAGCCAGCAGGATATTGCTGTCGTGGCTCGACGCGGAGGGCTGCACGCTCATGCCCAGCAGCGTGACCGCGGGACGCGGTGTGTCGACATTGCCGGTGGAGAGCAATACGCGGCCGTCCTTGAGGGTTACCTTCGCCGCAATGCCGCGCTCGGGTTTCAGGCCGGTCACGGCCGACGGATCCTGAGCCACCATGGGAAGTTCATCGACGCCGTGCGCCGAGGTGAGTTCACCCGGTACGAACACATTGTTCTTGAAGCTGAGGCTCGCGACTTCATCGAGGCGATTGCCCTTGAGTATGCCGACCAGGTCGCCGGCATGAATGGCGAAGCCATCAATGCGTCCAGCGTCGGCAAAAGTATGAATTTGAATTGGATCCGCCTGACTGTTGCCGAACTGTTTGACGAGCAGCGTCATGGCTCCCGGCGACGTCCCCTGCAGAGGCAGCTTTATTTCGACCTCATCGGGCCGGGTGGTCTTCCAATCCACCTTCAGCTCCTTGCCCCCCGGATCCTTCAGCATGATGGCATCAACGCAACTCACGCTGTCGGCTTGAAGATGTATCGTGTTCTGGCGTCCGACAATCAGCGCGGCTTCATCGCCGGCGGCGAGTTCCCAGGATTTGGCGTGGACATTGATCAAGTGAAAAGTCGGACCTTCGTAGGGGTCGAAACCCCAGTAACCCTTGAGCGCGGCGTGCACACTGTCGCCGAGCGCAGCGTTTCCGAGGCCGGCGGTGTCGACCACATAGCCGCCTTGGATCGGGTCCGCCTTCGCCGGAAGCGCGATCGTTTTACCGTCGCTGCCGGTGACGTTGAGCGTGAGGTCATGCGCATAGCCCGTGGAGAATGCCAGCGGCGCACCATCGACCGGCAGCACCAAGGATGAGCGGCGCACGCAAAATATTTCCTTTGGGTCTACGGCGTGCAGCGGCGGCAGCTGCGGCGATTCAACGGCGGGCAGCCCGATTACCAGCACCGACATGGGACTGTGGAACGAAGGCGCGGCGTTCAGTGTCAGCGCAAGCTTGTCGCCTCGTTGCGACGCCAGGGCGGGGATGTATTGATATTGCGCGGTACGGAACGACTCAAAAATGCGCGCGACGTCCAGCACCGAAGCAATGTATGGACTGTAGTAGCCATAGCTGAGCTGCGGCGTGAAACTGGCCTCCATCGCCAGATCGCTGCCGGGACCTGAGGTCAAAGCTTCGACAATCGACGTGCTATGGCCATCATTCAAGATGAGCGACTCTTGACCCTGCATGAGACATGAAGCCTGCAATTGAGGGATCCTATCCAGACACTTTTCCTCCACCTTGATGGCAAGGCTGCGCGCCAGCAGCGGTGCGGCTTCCTTGAGTTTGGAGGGATCTCCTTCGTTGAGAACGTGCACGGCGGCGAGGAATCGCTCCAGTCGGGAACGGTCGAGCGCAGCTTGGTTCAGATCTTGGGACGTTCGCACGAAGGCGCCCGGCCGCCCGCGCACGGCGCCGACCAGCGTTCGCAAATCGCCGCCCGTATGAGGCGCGAGGAACAAGAGCACTTGCTGCGCGCCCTGCGGGACGGTCACGGTGAGTCCTTCCTTCCCGCATTTGTCCTTCCAGATTTTGCACGCGAAAAACCATTTCTCCGGCGGCGGATTGGTCGACCCGCTTAAGAAAGCAGCCACCATTAAATACTGGACAGACTGTGTTTCCGGCAGCTCCGCCTTGATCCACACCCGGTCACCGGGAGCCAGATTGGGTACTTGGGAGGCGGGGAGCGTCGTGCTGCCGCGGGTCACCTGCACTTCCAAGGTGGGTCCGGCAAGATCGAAGGGCGCGGGCACGGCAGCTGCAATGCAAGGAATTGCAATGGCCAGGAGCGTAAAAATGCAGCGAATCAGAGTCATCCAGCAACCTTTGAGGTTTGTTCGAGCTCCTTTAGAGTGTATCGGTCCGCGAGAGTTCGTCCAGAACTGCGATGGGCTTCAAGGATTTAGGTCTCCTACAGATCGATTTCGTTTATGCATATGACCGCAGGGAATTTGAACTGCCGTGGAGCGCCCCCACGTAGTTAGTCCTACAAGCGAGGAGGGTTCACGTGAGCAGTACTCAAATCACGCATACCAGCGATGCCGCATTCGAGAATGACGTCTTGAAGGCGCAAACACCCGTATTGGTGGATTTCTGGGCCGAATGGTGCGGTCCTTGCAAAATGATTGCGCCAATCCTGGAGGAGACCGCCGGCGAGTTCGAGGGCAGGCTGCGGATTGCCAAACTGAATGTCGATGAAAACGGAGCGACGGCAGCGAAATTCAACATTCGAAGTATTCCCACGCTGCTGCTGTTCAACAAAGGCGAGGTCATTGCCAGCAAGGTAGGAGCGGTATCGAAATCGCATCTGCGCGCGTTCTTGGACGGACAATTGCGCGAGGCGGTTGCCTGACGATTAAATCGGCCTTGGAGGTTTCAGAATCGACCCCGCGACGCTAAACTGCGCGCGGGCGCCCGTAGCTCAGCTGGATAGAGCACCTGGCTTCGAACCAGGTGGTCGGCGGTTCGAATCCGTCCGGGCGCGCCAAAATTTTTGGGGTCCTACCCGGGGACATGGTATCCATTTCATTCCGGAGACATGGGTAACAGTTTGGCGCCGAACGGGTTTGGGGCCCACTCGACGCGACCTGCCTCGTAATCAAAGAACCCCAAGTCGTACTCCATAAAGCTTACCAGCCAGATCTTCTCCGCGACTTCCTTGATGCCGATATTCTGTCCGGA
>DATHKV010000245.1:0-11616 GCA_035488895.1 Steroidobacteraceae bacterium | reverse complement strand
CGTACGACGAACGAATAGGTGCCATGGCCGCGCCGATCGGTGAACTGCATCGGGCCCAGCGCCTTCGCGCTCGAGACGCTATAGCGATAGGCTTCTTCGCGCTTCAGTCCGTACTGGCTGAGCACTTCGTCGAATGCATCTCTGCCCTTATCGAGGAAGTCCTCGTCGTCGGTCTGTTCGATAACCGCGAGCGTCGCAATGACCTCCGCAGGTATCACGTCCGCGAGCAGCTCGCCCGGAAAGGCTTCGCTCGGCACGCGTGCGTCACGAAGTTCGTCGACGGCGCCCCGTGCGGTGGCGAGCAGAAAGTCCCTGCCACCGGTAGTGAGGCGCGGGTCGAGGGTATCGCGGGTAAAGGGCAAGTAGACAATGGATCGTGCCGTCGCCGCCGCCTCGCGCCAGCGCTTCTTTTTGATGAGGGGGTTGTCGAACACCGGGAACTTGCGGCCGTACACCTTCAGCTCCTCGCCACCGCGCGAAAATGTGAACATGAGCCGCTCGGCCCCCGTTCCCTTGACGTGCCGCGCCTCAATTCCGCGGGTAAGCACCGTGAAGGGCAATTCCCCGCGGCCAGGCTTCCATTTCACCGGTGGGCGGGGGATCTCCAGGTGGGCAACCGTCCAATTCTTCTGCGCCTCGCTCCACAACGCGAAGGCGACCGGCCGGCCGCGCAGCACCTCATGTCCAGCCCTACCGGTAAAGACGTATTGAAGTTGCACATCGCGCAGCTGCGCCTGGCCCTCGGCAACCAAGTCGCGGATGACGAGGTCGCGCGTGCGCCCCGTGACGATCAATTCAGCCAAGTCTCCAGGCTTAGGCGGCGCCTCGTGCTGTTCCGACTCGGCAACGGCCACCGGAACTTCACTGTCACCCTCGCTCTTTGCCTCGCTCGCAGCCACCGGAGCATCGTGCAACAGGGGTGCTGGAGCGGTATCCGAGACCAGCGGCGGGTCGTCCACTGGCTCGATTCGGCTCCGCGAGGAGACACATCCCGAGCAAATCGAGATGACCAGCAACGGCAGCGCAAATGAGGCACCACGAGGGAGACGTGCAAAAGAGCTCAGCAATGCGGAAACGGGAGATAGAAATGACATCATCACCATAATACTTGCGAACGGC
This sequence comes from Steroidobacteraceae bacterium, assembly GCA_035488895.1. Lineage (GTDB taxonomy): Bacteria > Pseudomonadota > Gammaproteobacteria > Steroidobacterales > Steroidobacteraceae > Bog-1198. Next base: position 10,497 of record DATHKV010000245.1, on the reverse strand, counting down.
GCATCGTACGACTTCAAAGAGCGCGTCGTGGGTCGCAGATTGTCACTCGAGATGCGCGTGGAAGTCGGAAAACGGCAGCAAGGGCGTGAACGCGGAAGACTAATCGCTGAGTTCGGCCCTAAGGTCCTGCCTCGATAAGTCTGCCATATGCGTCATTGTCCGACCGCAACGAGAACCAGTTTGGGTTCGACTCCGGCAATCAGGTCAAAGTCCCGATCTCGATGCAAAAGCGGCATGCCGCCAAGGATCGCGTGCGTGGCAATCAAGCAGTCATTCGCAGAACGTGGAGTGATGCCCGCCCATCGACATCGCGCGTACAGGTGCGCCGCATTGCGTGCAGCTTCTCGTGCGTCGGGTGCGATGACCATGGGCAGTTCGCCAAGCACCCGATCCCAACGCGTAAACCGATCAGGGCTGTCTGCGCCCCGCAGGACTTCCTGCAGGATAGGTGCCGCAAGCCAGACGGGCGCCCCCTGTTCGAGGGCTTCGGCCAGCAACTCAACCTCGATCAGACTGTCACCGCGCAGGTACGCGATCCACACCGAAGAGTCGACCAGCATCTCACATCACCGTGGCGGGCTTGCTGCCTTCGGATCATAGCCCTCTGCAACTCCACCCATGCCCCGCAAGGCAAGAACGCCGGAGTAGTCGCGACTCCGAACGTAGTGCTCGAGCGCGACATGGACGGCGTCACGAGTCGTTTTGACCTTGGCAAGTCGCTTGACCCGCTCGACGAGTTTCGAATCGAGCACAATATTCGTGCGTTCTTCTCTTGATTTGCGCGCTTGCTTCATAAGCACTCCATACACATCGAATGTGTATAGTCTAGGACGGCTTGCCAGTCATCGCAACTTTAGGGGGCGGGCGCTCGAGGTGTCTGGGCGGAACGATTTTCGCACCCCTTAATAGTGCGAAGCACCTCACATAAGTCCTACAAGGATCTGGGCTACCGCGCCTGGTCGTGAGCCCTCTTTATGTTAACGTCATTTACCGTCACAAGCCGTTTGAGAGCGTGCATCCCTGATGTCAGTTCCATGCTCCGGCGAATCAAACACTCGACAAGATCGGCTTGCCGCGCGGGTCGTCGCGAGCACGCTGATCGTAGTGATCTGTGTTTTCATGGCGGCGCGTCTCAGCAGCAAGCTGAGTACGGGACATAGCTTCGACTATCTTCACTGGACGATTGCCTACGCCGTTGCCGCAACACTCGCTTGGATGGGCGTTCGCCGCGCTCGAAATGGCGATGTCGCGTCGCGCCGTTGGTTTGCTTGGGGCCTTACGGCCACCTTGGCGGGTCAGGTGCTGTTCGATTGGCAGGAGATCACGCAGCGCACGCCCATTACAAATCTCTCTGATGCATTGTTCTTGAGTATCGGCCCGTGTTTCGCCATGGGTATGTTGGCGCTTATCCGCGGCCGCACATCCACCCAGCGGCGTTCTTTCGACCTCAACGTGACGGCAGTGGCGTTGGTGGTTCTTACCCTAACCTCGGACTTATACCTGCCGAGGAGCGGCCGAACGGATTCTGTAGCTTTGATCATATTGATCATCTATCCGATTTGCATGCTCACTCCCGTTTGCATTGGCTTGGTGATGGCGGCGACGCTGCGCTGGACGGCGAGCTATCGGTGGCTGCTGCTTCTCGCGGCTTCTGCTCTAAACAGCTTTATATGGATGATTTGGAACGAAAATTACGCGGCAGCCGCTTGGGCAAACGGTTCTTGGCTGAACCTCGCGTTCTCCATCATCGCGGTCGGCCTGGGTTACGGCACGTTTGTTTGGCACACGGAAACGAACGGTGATCCAGTGTGGCAGCGCCGCTGCGAGGCCATTGTCCGGCTGATTCCGCTCGCTGTCGTTGCCGCGGGGGTCATCAGCCTTTCGCTGGTATGGGCGCTGCCGCATGTTCTCGCCTCGGTTAGGATTACGACCATCGTCGGTGCGGCGGTTGCGATCGTTCTCGCGACCCTGCGCCAGAATCTGTCGTTGCAGGAATACGATCGCTTGATCGTAGCAGAACAGCATTTGCGTGAGCGCTCGCAAGAGTTGGAGGGCAGCAATGCGCGGCTCAGCGCGACCAACGAGCAACTCTTGACGGCCACGCGGCAGGCCGAGGCCATGGCGCAATCAGCGCAGGTCGCCAATCAGGCGAAAAGCGAATTTCTCGCAAACATGAGCCACGAGATTCGCACCCCCATGAACGGGGTCATCGGCATGACTGACCTCATGTTGGATGGAAGCTTGAACGATCAACAACGCGACTATGCCGAAACCGTACGCCACAGCGCCAAGGCGTTATTGACGGTTCTGAATGATATTTTGGACTTCTCCAAGATCGAGGCGGGGAAACTCGAATTCGATGTCACCCGCGTCGATCTGCGCGACTTGATTGAAGACGTCGTGCGCTTGATAGGCATACAGGCGCATCTGAAAAACGTGGAAGTTACCGCCTGTATCGACGCGGCGGTTCCGGACTTTATTCAAGTGGATGCGGGTCGATTGCGACAAATATTGCTCAACTTGTTTGGCAATGCTGTCAAATTCACCCAGGCGGGCGAGATCTCCCTAAGCGTGCAGCCGACTGCGCGCGACGCAGAGTCGACGACCTTACGCTTCGACGTGCGCGACACCGGGATCGGCATCCCCGAGGGTCGCTTGCACAGCCTGTTTCAAGCATTCTCGCAAGTCGATAATTCCACCACACGCCGCTTTGGCGGCACCGGTCTTGGACTGTCGATCGTTAAACGCCTGGTGGCAATGATGGGTGGTGATGTGGGCGTCGAAAGCCGAGAAGGCCTCGGCTCGACATTCTGGTTCACAGGGCGCTTCGGCGTTTCGGCTGTCGAGCCGGTCGCACCGGGACTGCCGATCAGTGCCGCTATGCGCGGTCAACGAGTCCTGGTGGTCGATGACAATCAAACCAATTGCAAGGTCCTCGCTGGACAGCTTCGTCGGCTCGGCATGGAGTCCGTTTGCGTCAATTCCGCCGCGGATGCGCTGACGGTCATGAACGCCGAACTGGAAACCAAGCCGTTCGAAGTGGCCCTGCTAGATCATCAGATGCCGGGGTGCGATGGCGCCGAGCTGGGACGCCGTATCAACGCTGCGGATTCACTCTTGAAATCCACTCGTCTGGTTCTTTTGACCTCCTCGGCCCAAAAGAGCGATGTCGTCCGTTTCGAAGAACTTGGCTTCGCCGGCTTTTTATTGAAGCCTGTGGCGCTGCGAGAACTTGCCGCATGCCTGGAGACTGTTTTGTCCGGCAATGCAGAAGACTGGCACAGCCGCACTCAGGGTATCGTCACCAAACCGCTGCCCACTTTAGAGGCGAAAAAGCGCAGGATCCTGCTCGCCGAAGACAACCCCGTGAACGAGAAGGTAGCGACGCATACATTGCGCAGGCTCGGATACGAAGTGCATGCCGTCGCCAATGGGCAGGCCGCGGTTGCCGCATGGCGCGAAGGACGCTACGATTTAATCCTCATGGATTGTCAGATGCCGATCCTTGACGGATATGAAGCGACCCGTGAGATACGAGCCCTCGAAGCTGGACGACGACGCATACCCATTGTTGCCCTGACAGCGCATGCGATGAAAGACGACGATGTCAAATGCATGGCCGCCGGCATGGATCACCACCTGACAAAGCCACTCGATCGCGAACGATTGCAGGCGTGCCTGGATCACTATTTTGACGCCGACAATGGTGTGAAACTCACCGCGGCCGGTTGAGGATGCAGTGGATGGGTTCGACGGACGAGCCGTTTCCTCGGAGACACCGAGTTTTCCCGCAATCCGTTTGTTGGAATTGCCCGCTGTAGCAGGGCCGCTATTTCAACTTACCACTTCCGTTGAGAAGGCGTTCTGCTGGTAGCGTGTATATAGATGCGCAAGGTTTGGATAAGGCGGTTCCTCTGTGTATCGGCGGGGTACCCTCCGGTTCTCACGTAAGTGCTGCAATGTGAGGCCAAGCCGCTGTGGTGTGCCAAGGTCCGTCCAACCAGAATGACTCCAATGTCATCATCCATACGCACCTACGTTGCCGTCGCGTCCAGTGCCGTGTTGGGTGCGCCTCGCGTTGAAAGTGATATTCGCTTTTCTAATTACGGCGGCACCTGGCGTTGTGCTTGACCGCTCTGCAACATTTTACGCGTCGACAACCAAACCTTCGATTGCCTCGTCCACCAAATTCCTAGACGAATTCACTAGACGACAGCGTGCAGGGATGCGAGTAGACTCGCATCCCCAAAATTCAACCACCCATTGGTAAGGAGGTTGTCACGCAATTCGCACGGCCTTAGTCGCCGTCGCTTTTGCGGTGCTAGGGCAGCAAGCCGTTGGCACATCGACGCGTCCGCTCCTAACCCTTAAAAAGGGAGTCAATCCATGAGTGCACAGATACAGCCTAAGGATACGACAGCCATACGGCCGTTTCAGGTCAACGTTCCAGAAACCGAACTTACCGAATTGCGCAGACGAATCAAGGCCACGGTGTGGCCAGATGGAGAAACAGTAACGGATGCGACGCAAGGCGTGCAGCTAGCGACGATGCAGCGGCTCGCTAAATATTGGGCGACAGATTACGACTGGCGCAAGGTCGAGGCGAGGTTGAACTCCCTGCCAAATTTCATCACCGAAATAGACGGACTCGACATTCACTTCATCCATGTTCGATCGAAGCATGAGAATGCGCTGCCGCTCATTGTGACGCACGGCTGGCCCGGTTCGGTAATTGAGCAGCTGAAGATTGTCGATCCACTCACGAATCCAACCGCTCACGGCGGCAGTGCGTCGGACGCATTTCACGTTGTGATCCCATCTATGCCGGGCTACGGGTTCTCCGGTAGGCCGACCATCACTGGTTGGGATCCCGCGCACATCGCGCGCGCCTGGCACATGCTGATGAGACGCCTCGGCTACGAGCGATACGTGGCGCAAGGCGGTGATTGGGGCGCGGTCGTCGTCGATCAGATGGGTGTGCAGGCGCCTCCCGGATTGATGGGCATTCACACCAACATGCCCGGCATCTTTCCAGCCGACATTGACGGTGCGGCATTTTCCGGCGCGCCGGCGCCTTCGGGTCTCTCAGCCGACGAGAAACTCGCTTACGAGCGTCTGCAATTCGTCTATCAAAAGGGAATCGCCTACGGGTTCCAAATGGGCTTAAGGCCGCAGACGTTGTACGCAATCGCGGATTCTCCCGTCGGCCTGGCCGCGTATTTCCTTGATCACGACGCACGTAGTTACGAGTTGATCTCCCGCGTGTTTCAAGGACAAGCTGAGGGCCTCACGCGCGACGACATTCTCGATAACATCACGATCGCCTGGTTGACGAACACCGCGCTTTCCGGCGCCCGTCTCTACTGGGAATATTGGGGCAAAGGCTACTTCAACGCCAAAGGCGTCACCATCCCAGTTGCCGTGAGCGTCTTCCCCGACGAACTCTATCCGGCTCCGCGGAGCTGGACAGAGCAGGCGTATCCGAAATTGATTCACTATAACAAGCTCCCCAAGGGTGGCCACTTTGCGGCCTGGGAACAGCCGAAGATCTTTTCAGAAGAAGTCCGCGCGGGTTTCCAATCACTGCGCAATTAGTGGAGATGTTCTCAAGCCCGCAGATACGTGTCTGCGGGCTCTCTTGCCCCGCCGGCGGCGTAGCCTTGCAGCTACAGGACAGCATTTTCGCGAACGGGCTCAAAAGCGTATGCCGAATCGGACGGGTACGAGTTGCACGTCGCTGTCACGGGACGAAATGCGCTGATAGCGCGCTTCGACGAAGAACGAAGTGCCTCCCGGCATGGCGACCTCGCCGCCGAAGCCGGCATTCCAAGAGCTTCGCCATCCCGTCGTGGTGCTCGACCGCTCACTACCATAGAACGGACCGCAATTATAAAAACTGCAACCGGGCGCGAACTGCTCGAGAACGGACTGCTCGCGATACCAACCTGCCCCACCCAGCAAGTAGAACTGATAGCGAGAGGAGGGACGTGCCAAGTTGAATTGCAGGTCGGCATCGCCTCCATAGATGTTCTCGTGGCTGCGCAAGTAGGAGCCAGTGCCGGTATCGAAAAAGGCGTGGCTTGCATCGAACCGGCTCCAGCTGCCGTCAATGCGAAGTCCGACGGGCAACGAGCGAGAAGGAAAGAAACTAATCCCTACACCGATGTTGCCGCCATTGTTCAAATTGTCGCCGGTCGATCCGGCGGGCACGCTAAAGCCGCCTTCGATGGCGAAATGAACAGGGCGGTATGCGAGTTCAGGTGACTCCCACCAGTATTGCCTCATATATGTCGGCTGCGTCGGTGGCGGCGGAGCGACGGACGGGGAGGAACTGGGGGGTGGTGCGCCGCCGCTCACCGTGTACCCGCGACCGCTCATACAGGCCGAAAAGGCCCGCTGATAATTTTCCCGGCTCATGCGATTTCCCGGTTGGGAAGGATCGTAGCCGCTCTGTCCTTTCGCCCAGCCGTAGCATTCGTACCGGTCGAACTGCTGCTGATTTTGGTCCTGTCCGTGGTTCGGCAAAATCGTCGGCTCGCCCGTCGGGGCTGTGGGCTGTGCGTTCTGCGCGACGGCCGATACGGACATGAACAGTAAAGATGCGCATAAGAATTTGGACGGCATTGACGAGTCCTCCAAAGCTGCCCTATCGATTAACGCGGCTCACTAAACGAAGTTGACAGCGCCCAGTGACGTTTGTTCACTTGTCAAAAAAACGCCGCGACAATCGAGACCTTTGTAGGAACTTCTTTGCACTCCTCATACATTAAGCCCTTACCCTTCCCTCCGCACCTCCAAATCTTCGCTCCCGCCCGCAGGGATAGTCTCGTCCGGGTAAGGACGAAACTCGATACGTTCGACTGCCGCCCCGACGTTTCAAACCGCATTAATAGATATTACCCCGTCAGCCGGCCCATGCCCGGTCGCTCGGCCGGTTTGACGCGACTCATCCTCCAACCGCATCTGTACATGCTCACGCGTTGAGCGCAGCCTCTTAATGGGTTTTCAGCCGGCAAATAGACTTACTCGTCTATCTCTTAGGGGCCCATCGCTAGCTTGACTGGCGCGTCTCCGCGTTCTCCATAGCGGCCTAACTCCTGCGACATTTTTACTGAAAAAACCTACTTTTTCTCTTCCCACGTGTCGCGGACTTTCTCCGTCCATGCCTTGTAACTGCGCCAGCTGTTGAAATTATTGGTGATTGCCGCGTGGCGCCCACGAATTCTCTCCGCATTTTTTGGTTTGCCAGATTCAAGGCTCGACGCGTGGAGGATCACTCTCGCAATTCGAGTCGGCGTTTTGCTGTTGCTCATCTTGTGCCTCGCTAGCGTGTTCTTGACACCGGATGTCGCACACGCTCATCGATAGGAGCAGTGTCACAGGCAGACGGGCATCACAGGCAAACACATGTGAGCATTGCGATGGGTGCCTCACAGCACGCCGCAGTAAGTTAAATGGCAGATGGCTGTTCCTAGGGCTCCTGCGGGGCCTGCAAAAGCGACAGCATCCGCAAAAAGGGACTGCGAGGCACCACCGTCCAGGAACTTTGTCCGGCCAGGGGCAGTCACTTTAGGATCGTGCTTCAACTGCGCAACGGGCTATTTGTTTTTGACCAAATCCCGCAATTCGCGATCCTAGCCGTACATCGGGTAACGACTCCCACCTCCAAACCTCACTTCAGCGTGATCTCCGCGAACGGACGCACCGGCGGAGCAGGAATCTGAAACGCCTTCTGGGCGGGAGTCGGATTATTCACCTTCGACGGCCGACCTTCCTGCTGCATGCGCCTGTGAACTTCAACCCAAGACGGCAGCGTCGAATCGTCCTGATTCCACCGTCCCACAGACGCTTCGTCACAGATGTAGAGGAGCGTGGGCATCGCAACTCGATGGTTGCCCGATATCATGAACCTACGGATAGCCGCTTCGTCCGTCCAAATGGTCCGAGTCCAATACGTGCGCCAATCCTCTCTCAATAATGTAGCGGACTGAACTCCGCTCGCTTTCCGGACCTGCCAGGCGGAACGGGCCGCATGGAAGAGAAATTGCGGCAGAAACCTCCACGACCTGACCCGCAATCGAGTAACTGAAACGGTCGGCATGACATTCCTCCCTAAGCGAAAGCCCGCTGTCGGATCAGGGGCACCAGCTCGGCGCAAACGACTCATGCGCCAGAGGGCAGCGGCGAACGTCGGCCCCCGCCTGTGAATCTAGCGCGCGAGCATCAAATCCATCCACACCATATCCCGCATGCGAATCCCCGACTCCTCAATCACCTCGGCATATCCCCTCACAGGTGAAAAAAAGTCCCGCTCGATCCGGAGCAGCCGGAACCCCGCTTTCTGATAGAAAGCAAGTTGACCCACAGCCGCGTTGGCCGTTCCGACGACAACCCGCTTGCAGCCAAGATCGCGCAATTCAGCCAGCACGTCCATGAGCATGCGCTTTCCGATGCCCCGTCCTTGCTGTTTCGGGTCGACGGCCACGGCCTTGAGCTCAACGACGCCTGGTTCTAGCGCAATCGCCAGAACGATGCCCGCGACCATCTCATCCGCGGAATGGTAAACGTAAAGATCACCCGTGTTCATGTAGGACTGCACTTGTTGTGCCGATTCGTCCGCAAGCAGGAAAAGAGGCAAAAATCGCTCGCGACTGCCAACGGGTACGCGTGAGAGACACTGATTCGACAACGAAACCTCCCAAGGGGGTCCAGCCAATGCTTCCGCATAGCGGCCGCTCGGACAGTTTTGCTTACCCTGCGGTGAGGTGCAACGGCCGCGCGGGTTGCTCTGACTGATTCGCAGCCATTTGATGAGCCTGCGCAGCTACAGCAGGATGAGATACGTCCTGCGGCGTAAGGGTCGGTGACCGGCCTTCTCGAACGAACGCCGGTCACCGCGAACCCAAAAACTCTCTGGCTCAATTCGTCCTATTCGTGATCTTCCGCGCTTAGCTGTGCCGCGACGGGCGTTAAAGTGCCGAACAGACCGTGCGCATAGTTATCGATGCCTGCCGCGAAGAAAAGCGCAGGACCCGTCGAAGGAGTTGCCGTCGTGCCGGCTTCGTTGGTGCCTCGATTGTCGAACTCGAGTCCCCACAGCCCGTCGATCGCAATGGGTGCGTCGTTCGCATCGAGCAAGTTCCCCAAGAACTTCCCGCTCACGACGTCGAATGCGGCGATCGTTCCACCGAATCGATTCCCGATCAACAGATCATGGCTGAAGAATCCGAAGTCCTGAGGTGCCAATGCGACTCCCCAGGGAGCTCTCAGCCACGGACCGTTCTCCAAACGCTGAAGCAATTTCCCCTTCGCAGTGAAGATATCCACAAAACCACAGTTGTCGCCGCAATTGTCGTCGGCACCGGTCTTGGCGGAGTTCTGCTTGGCGTAAGTCACGACGACATTGGCTCCCACCGCCTGCACGTTGTAGGGTGCAAATTCGCGTGGCATCCGGTCATCGTCGAACGCGTCTCTACTGAGATGCACGCGCTTGAAGTTCCCGTCGAACATCTCGATTTTATTTCCGCTGAAATTGGCGGCGAGGAGAAAGTGTTTGCCCTCGGACTCGACCCACGTCAGACCGACGAAGTTGGCGCCTTGTTTCGATTCATCCACCTCTTGCAGAGCGGTTGACGTGCCGTTCGCCGCAACCGGTGTTGCCGGCGGTCCCCAGGCTGAAATCGTGCCGTTATTGGTCGCGAAGATGAACGCCGCGGGATTCTTCGCCGCGGGATTGCTGGCAGGCGCAATTTCAAATTGCGTACTGCCATTGAATATCTGCCCGGTCGGTCTCGAGGGAGCGTTAACACCCATGGCATTGGGAACCGTGACGACCAACTGTGTGATCACGCCGGCGCCGGAATAAAGAGTGGACGTGCCCGTGCCGTTATTGCTCACCCACCATGGGCTTGCTGCGCCTCGCGACATTCCCCACACATTCTTCAGATGTGCGTCGATGGTGACGCTCGTTCCATCGGCATTGGGAACTTGCTGAATATCCGACACCAAGTTGGTTTGCACGTAGTTCTGCGCAAAGGAGGCCAACGGAAAGATAGATAATGCACAACTCGCTGCAAAGCATTTCACTGCTCCTGAATACCTGTTCATATTGCGTATATCCTTTAAAACAAATGTTGAAGAGTTGATTGCGCCAACTGTTAATCGCGCATGAGGACTATATGCGGAGAAACGGCGGGCGGCATTCGATTAATTTTTATCGTCGACGACAACTTTCTTCTACGAATCAAGCACAAACTATCGAATAGTCGTCAGGCATTTGGCGAACCGAAAAAGACCGCGCAATGAACGTAAACGTAGAAAGCGGCGTCGTCCTATAGACAGGAATGGTTGGGGCGTCGCATCAACTTGTTCGGGTACGCGACGAGGAGGTGTCGACCAGCGCACGTCGATCCGGGCCGTGTCATTCGTCTTAAGCGTATAGTTTAACGAGATGCAACAGGATGACCGCAGTCAGGGCGAGTGGGATCGAGCAAACCG
>DATHKV010000244.1:0-4639 GCA_035488895.1 Steroidobacteraceae bacterium | reverse complement strand
CACCTTTGGCTGGCCGTTGGATAACGCCACCTACGGCGGCAGTTTCATCTACCACCTCAACAATGATCGGGTGTATGTCGGCTTCGTCGTGGGATTGGACTACGAAGATCCGCGTCTCAAGCCATTCGAGGCATTCCAGCAATGGAAGAACCACCCCGACATCAAGGCCCTGCTGCAAGGCGGAGAAATCGTCGCGGGCGGTGCGCGAACCATCATCGAAGGCGGCTATCAGTCGATGCCCAAGCTCGAGATGCCGGGTGCGATGTTGGTCGGCGATGCGGGCGGCACCCTGAACATGCCGAAGATCAAAGGGATTCACCAGGCGATCCGCTCAGGCATGACCGCTGCTGCGCACTTTGCGGAAGTCGGCTCGAGCACCGGGTTCGACCGGCGCTGGCGCGAATCGCCGGGCGGCCGTGAGCTGTACAAGGTACGGAATTTTCGCCCTGGATTTCGCCGTGGCCTGTGGTTCGGTCTTGCCAATTCGGTCTTGGAGACCATTACGTTCGGCAAACTACCCTGGACTTTGGCGAATCATGCGGACGACACGGCGCTCAAGCACCTGGACGACTACACCTCGCCGGATCGCGATTGGGGCAGCCGCGATCTGCCGCCGCGCGATCGCGTCGCGTTCGTGTTTTTCGCCTCCACCACGCACGATGAAAATCAACCCGTGCACTTGCACGTGGCCGACACAACCTTGTGCGCGACCCGCTGCATCAAGGATTTCGGCAATCCCTGCACCAATTTCTGCCCCGCAAACGTCTACGAAATGATTCCGGACGGCAGCGGCGGTCAAAAACTGCAGATCAACGCGTCGAACTGCGTCCACTGCAAGGCGTGCGACATCAAGGAGCCCTACGCGGGGCAGATCACGTGGGTTACTCCGGAAGGCGGTTCCGGCCCCAACTACCAAAGCCTCTAAGAACAAAGATCGATTGTCTAAAGAACGTCCGTCGATTGCAGCCCGCCTGACCGCCGAAACCGCGGCGCACCGGCTCGAGTTTGACGCAGCTCAGCTCCAAGCCGCCGCGCGGCTCGATGATTTGCGCACACGTCTGGTTGAGCAGTCGAAATCCATCAGCCACAAGCTGCGCACGCAGCTGCGGCGCCTCGCGGCAGCGCCCGTCGAGACGCCCCTGCGAGGCCTGTACCTCTGGGGCGGCGTCGGCCGCGGCAAGACTCTCTTGATGGACCTGTTCTTCCAGTCGCTGCCCGTGCAGATCGGCGAGCGCTCGCATTATTACCGCTTCATGTGCCAGGTGCATGCGGAACTGCGCAAGGTCAAAAGCCGTGCCGACCCGCTCGACACCGTGGCAGAGCGCCTCGCCGCGCGGCTGCGCGTGCTGTGTCTGGATGAGTTTTTCGTGTCCGACATCGCCGATGCGATGATCCTGGGAGGACTATTCGCGGGCTTGTTCAGCCGCGGCGTCACGCTGGTGACAACTTCCAACACGGCGCCGCAGGATCTGTACAAGGACGGGCTGCAGCGGCAGCGATTTCTGCCCGCCATCGAAATGCTTGAAAGCCACGTCGAGGTGCTGCATCTCGACGGCGGCATCGATTACCGCTTGCGGCAATTGGAGCAGGCACCGACCTACCTGGATTCGAACTTGCCGGGCACGGCAGCGGAATTCAAGCAGCGCTTCGCGGCGCTTGCAGGCGGCAGCGCCGCCGGCCCCACGACGCTGTCGGTGGAAAATCGGCACATCAAGGCCCAGGCAACCGGCGCCGGCATGGTGTGGTTCGAGTTCAAGGACATTTGCGAAGGGCCGCGCAGTCAAAACGACTACATTGAGCTTGCGCGCCTGTATCACACCGTGTTCATTTCAAATGTGCCGGAGTTCACCCGCGGCAACGAAAATGCGGCGCGCCGTTTCATCATGCTCATCGATGAATTCTACGATCGAAATGTCAATGTAGTAGTATCGGCCGCCGCTGCACCGGCGTCGCTTTATCACGGTGAACGATTGCAATTGGAATTTTTACGCGCAGCAAGCCGCCTCGTGGAAATGCAGACGCAGCAATATCTCGCGGGACAACACCGTCCCTGAAATCGTCGCGGACTGGCATAATTCGCGCCTGACACCCTTAGGATCAGGATATGTACCAGGTTTCTTCAGAACAGCATCGCAGCCTCATTTCCGCAGTTTTGCGCACCGCCGTGCGCCCGCCGAAATCCATGCGCGGCGTGGACTGGCGGCGGTATCTGCAGACTTACTTTGCCCATGTGGACATCAGCGATCTCGCGGATCGCGATCCGAAAGATCTCGCCGGCGGTGCCCTCTCGCACCTGATGTTCGCGGCGCAGCGCGGCAGGAGCGCGCTGGTGCGGGTATTCAACCCCACGGTGCGCGAACACGGTTTCGTCTCTCCGCACACCGTCATCGAAGTCGTCAACGATGACATGCCCTTCCTGGTCGATTCGGTCGGTCTCGCGCTGACCGAACGCGCGTTGACGCTGCATTTCCTGTCGCATCCGATATTCGCGGTGGTACGCGACCGCGGCGGCAATTTGACCGCGCTCGAGAAGCGCGCCGACCCTTCCACGGGTGCGAAGCAGCGTCTCGAATCCTTCCAGCACGTCGAGGTTGATCGAATCGTCGATCCCGCGGCGTTGAAATCGTTGGCAGCGCAAATCGAACGCAGCATGCGCGACGTCCGCGCGGCATGCGCGGACTGGGAGGCCATGCGGGCCGCTGCGCGCGGCGCTGTGCAGGATTTGAGCTCGATGAGCGCGCGCGCCGATGCGGCCGACTTGAGCGAGACCTGCGCGCTGCTCGATTGGATGGAGAATCGCCACTTCACCTTTTTGGGCCATCGTGAATATCGCCTGCGCGGCGGCAAAGGCCGCGAAATGCTGGAGCCGCTCATGCCCACGGGCCTCGGGATCCTGCGTGCCGGGCACAGAAAAACCGAAAGCACGAGTCGAGTGCTGAGCAGCGACATCCGCAGACAAAGCCGCTCGCGCAACTTGAGCCTGGTCACGAAGGCCAACTCGCTCTCCACCGTGCACCGCGCCGGCTACCTGGACTATGTCGGCATCAAACAATTCGACGCCAAGGGGCGTTTGATCGGCGAGCGGCGCTTCCTGGGGTTATGGACCTCCGCCGCGTACAACAGCAATCCGCGTGAAATTCCGCTGCTGCGCCAGAAAATCACGCAAGTGGCCGAGCACTTCGCACTGCCGCCCGACAGCCACGACGGCAAGGCGCTGCAGCACATTCTGGAATCCTTTCCGCGCGATGAACTTTTCCAAGCCAGCGTCCCGGAACTGACCCGCATCGTCACGGGGATTTTCGGCCTGCAGGAGCGGCCCCGGGTTCGCGTGCTGTTGCGCCGCGACCTGTTTCACCGCTTCTATTCCTGCCTGGTGTTCGTGCCGCGCGAGAAATACAACACGCAGGTTCGTCAGCGTATCGAGCGCGTCATACGCGAAGCATTCTCCGCGACCAGCATGGAATCCCAGGTGCAGATCGCCGAATCGAATCTTGCCCGGATTCACATCGTCGCGCGGACCTTGCCCGCCGAGACCGCGCATGTCGATACCGACGTGCTGGAACGGCGCGTCGCCGCGGCGGTGCGCTCGTGGCAGGACTCCTTCAAGACCGGGCTGCTCGCCCGCCTTGACGAGGCCTATGCGCTGCAGCTGTACGACAAATATGCCCAGGCGTTTCCGGCCGCCTACACCGAGGATTTCCTGGGCGACGCCGCGGCGCTCGATGTCTCCTTCCTCGAATCGATGGAGAAGGAACCGACGCGCCTGCACTTGGACATCTACAGGCCGGATCCGAAGCGCAAAGATAAATTTTTCCTGAAGATCTTCCGCGGCCAGGATGCGATTCCGATCTCGGATTTGTTGCCCATGCTCGAGAACATGGGCCTGAAAGTCATCGCGGAGCGGCCCTATGAACTGGAATTCAGCGGCGGGCGGCGCGGCTGGATCCAGGATCTGGAACTCGTCATGCACGCCGCTCCTGCGATCGCATCCGAGGCGCTGGACCGCGAGATCAAGAGCGCGTTTACCGCGGTGTGGACCGGCCGCATGGACAACGACAGCTTCAATCAGCTGACGCTCTCGGCCGGGATTCCGTGGCGCATGGTTACGGTGCTGCGCGCATATTGCCGCTACTTGCTGCAAACAGGCCTGCCCTTCAGCCAGGGCTACATCGCCCAGGTGCTGGAGAACAATGCGCCGATTTCGAGGCTCCTCGCCGACCTGTTTACGGCGCGATTCGACCCGCAGCTGCAGGCCGCCGTTCGCTCGAGGTCTCTCGCGCGTCTCGGCCGCGATATTCTCTCCGCGCTCGAGGAAGTCACGCGTTCCGACGAGGATCGCATCCTGCGCGCGCTGTGGAATGCGCTTTCCGCCACGGTGCGCACCAATGCCTTCCAGCCCTACGCTTCTGGCCAGCTCAAGGAATACCTGTCCTTCAAGCTCGAGAGCCAGCAGCTGCGAGAATTGCCGCTGCCGAAGCCGCTGTTCGAGGTATTCGTATTCTCGCCGCGCATGGAGGGCGTGCATCTGCGCATGGGTCACGTGGCCCGCGGCGGCATTCGTTGGTCCGATCGACGCGAAGATTTCCGCACCGAAGTATTGGGATTGATGAAGGCGCAGCAGGTCAAGAACACCGTCATC
>DATHKV010000243.1:0-5105 GCA_035488895.1 Steroidobacteraceae bacterium | reverse complement strand
TGCCTGGCGCGACGGCATCTGGCGCACACGAGTCAATGGGCCTTCGTTCAACCGGCTATGGCTTGACGGAAGGCTCCTGGTCCGCGCGCGGTATCCGAACTACGATCCTGCCAAATTGCCGTTTGGCGGCGTAGCCGCGGACGCAACCAGCGCTCCCAGGGTTCAACGGTGGTCTCATCCAGAAGGAGGCATCATCCACGCGCTCTCCAGCGATCGTTGGGGTTCGATTCAAATTCCGATTGTGGGTAAAGAGCCCGACGGCAGCCTGCGTTTGGGGGGCGCGATCGGGATAAATCGAACAGTCATACCCAGCAACAGCAATCGCTTTGTTGAGAATATTCTTGAAGAGCTCGATGCAGTCGACGAATGGTACTTCGACGGGAATTCCCACTGGTTGTATTTCAGGCCTACGCCAGGCCGGTCGCCCGCTCGCACCGGCTTCGTCGCCGGTCGATTGGAGACGCTGATCGAATTGCGGGGTTCACGCGCTGCCCGCATACACGACGTCATTGTGTCGGGTTTGGAATTTCGGGAGACAGAAACCACTTTTTTGAAAACTACCGAGCCTTTGCTCAGGTCCGATTGGATGTTCTATCGCGGCGGCGCCATCTTGAGCGAGAATGCCCAACGCATCGTGATCCGCAACAACCGATTTGATGAGCTCGGCGGCAATGCGATCGTCGTCAGCGGCCACAATCGCAATGTCGCCATACGTGGCAACGAAATGTACGACATTGGCGCCAGCGGCATCGCCTTCGTAGGTCGGCCCGAAGCTGTCCGCTCGCCACTTTTCGAATATCAACAAAGCCAACCGGCGGAGAGGATAGACCGCACTCCGGGCCCGCAGAGCGATGCCTATCCTGCCGACAGCACCGCCGAGGATAATTTGATACATGCGACTGGAGCAATCGAAAAGCAGTCGGCTGGCGTTGAAATCTCGATGGCGGCGCGGATCACGGTGCGTCACAACAGCATTTATCACATGCCCCGCGCCGGCATTAACATCGGTGACGGAACTTGGGGCGGCCACGTCATTGCTGACAACGATGTTTTCGACACCGTTCTTGAAACGGGAGATCACGGCTCATTCAACAGCTGGGGCAGAGACAGGTATTGGAGCGCAGATCGGGAGGAAATGAACCGACGTCTCGCTGCAGACCCAGCGCTTGTTGAACTCGACGCCATCGCTTTGACTGTCATTCGCCATAACCGTATGCGTTGTGATCATGGCTGGGATATCGATCTTGACGATGGATCGAGCAACTATCTCATTGAAGACAATCTACTGCTGGCAGGAGGAATCAAGCTTCGAGAAGGGTTCAATCGCATCGTTCGCAACAACATCGTGGTGAACAACGCCCTGCATCCTCATGTGTGGTTCGCGAACAGCGGAGACGTGTTCGAGCACAATATCGTGATGACAGGGTATCAGCCGATTCTCATGGACCGCTGGGGTAAGTCCGTTGATTTCAATCTCTTCCCTACTGCCGACGCGCTCGAGCATGCACGGGGGAGGGGAACCGACGCCCACTCGGCGGCTGGCCGGGCGCTCTTCGTCAATCCTCAAGAAGCCAATTTCGCGGTGGCAGCGGATTCGCCGGCGCTATCGATCAGCTTTCGTAATTTTTCAATGGATGACTTCGGGGTGCTGAGCCCGCTGCTCAAGGCGCGCGCGCAGCGCCCGATGTTGCCCGCAGCGTTCGTTGACAAAGAGAGCGGCCTGGAAGCGCCGCAGCAACTGCTGGGAATGACAATCAAGTCCATCGAAACGCTCGGTGAGCAATCTGCGACAGGGCTGCCAAGCTTACAAGGCGTACTGGTGCTGGCCGTTGCACAAGATAGTCCCGCTGATCGCGCGGGCCTCCGGTCCGGCGATGTGATACTTCGTATCGTAGACGACGAATACGGTAATTCGGATCCCACGAATACTGCCGCGGAATTGGCCGCCGCGAATGCGGGACGACGTTGGCGCGGTGAAGTGGTATTCGAGATCTGGCGCCAACAGAGAAAGGCGACTGCGAAAGTCCACCTCCCCTGATTTCTCCTCGCCGAGTGATTTCAACGACGCCCTGCGGCGCCGCTTTCACCTCCGACGTCGCCGAATAATCCCGAACCAGGATCGAGATCGCGCCTCTGCATCCCGCTCAGTGCGCAGGCGTTGGTCATGACTATGGTCATCGGGCAAATAGCCCTTGACATTTTTACTGGTAGAAGCACAATGCACCAGTGAATTTGGTGGTTGAGTCGGTATTTTTGGCTCGATCGCCAGAGGACCGATGGACCAGAGAGCCCGAAAATAATTATTCAGTCCTGCCATCGCAATAGATCGCAGGGAACCGGGGGGGGGATCATGAAAACGCCTGATTTATCGCTGCTTGTCGCCGTGCTGTGCCTGGGCGCATCGAGCTATGCCGCCATCGCTGAACCGAATACGGCGGCGCCGGCAAGCACTAATACCTCGGCCGATGAGCTTCAGGAAATCGTCGTCACTGGTTTTCGTGAAAGCTTGGTCACGGCCGTCGAGGATAAGCGCCATGCGGTTGCGATCGTCGATACGATTGCTGCCGAAGATATCGGCAAATTCCCAGAACAGAATTTGGCGGAATCTCTGCAGAGAATCACCGGCGTGCAGATTCAGCGCAGCGCCGGGGAGGGCCAGTTCGTCAGTATCCGCGGTCTTGACCCCAAATTCACTCAGGTGAATCTCAATGGTCGCGAACTGCCGACGCCAACCGGGACCAGGACGTTCGATTTCACGATTTTCTCCTCGGATTTCGTCAATGCAATCGATGTGTATAAGAGTCCGACGGCGGACCTGATCGAGGGGGGATTGGCGGGTGTTGCCAACGTTCGAACCATCGATCCCGCGACCGTGAAAGATCGTCAGCTCGTGCTTGTCGCCAAGGGCGTGGACGATCTCAATTCGCATAAGATCGATCCGCGTTTCACCGCCCTTTACGCCGACAAACTCCTCGATGGACGGCTGGGCGTCGTTCTGGGCGCCGACTACAGCAAACGTCACTTCGAAAATTTTCAATACCAGGCCTTCGGCATGCAACCCTATACCGCGCAGCCCGCGGGGCCTTTCACGGTCAGTGGACTGTTCGACAACGCTCAAACGTTCAATATAATTCCTGGCGATCGCGAGCGCGCCAGCTTTCTTGGGTCCCTCAATTTTGCGGTAACCGGTAACTTTAAGCTCTACGGAGAGGCGTTGTATTCTCGTTTCACCAACGACGACGTCTCGGTGACGGATGCCTTTCGCCAGACGAACCTGGCGCCGCCCCCCGTAGGCGGCATTATTTCTTCAACGCCTTCGCCGTCCACGCCCTCGACTATCTTGACCACGCTCGACGCGAGCGGAATCGACTATCGAAACAACGGACGCACCAACGAGTATAAGAATACCCTGGAGTCCTTCGCCGTCGGTGCGACGCTCGATGAGGGGCCGTTGAGCTTTCGGTTGGATGCTTCGACCGCTTACGCCAAAGAGGTGGCTTCAACGCTTGCGCTCGAGGCCATCGGCCGTATCAACGCAACTTCGACGATCAGCGCGCTGCCGGCGGTGATCACCATCGATCCGGGTCAGAATTCCTTGGACCCGAATTTGTTCAGTGCGCTTGGAGTCAATGGCGCATACAACCAGCCGACTACCGACAAAATCCGGGCTGTAAGGCTGGATGGCACCTGGCACATTGACAATGGCTTGATCGACCAGGTGAAGTTCGGTGTGCGCTATGCGCAAGAGGTCAATACGGCCGCTTCACAATCGCTAAATGTGAGCGCGCAAACGCTCGCGGGATTGTTGGGTACACCATACAGCGCGACTATCGAGGGTGGTTCGTTCAGCTCGGCGCCTTACATGAGTCAGTACAGTGCCAACTTCTTCGGTCAGCACATCACGTATCTATCGGCCAATCTCAGCACGCTGCTTGCCAAGGTGCCGCTGTCCGCGTTACTTGCATCGACACCCTTGACGGAGAATCTGGCGTCGACCTTTTCCGTCAAAGAAGCCAGCTATGCCGGATATGCGAGGCTGGATTTTCGCGTGCCGAATTCCAATCTGACCGGCAATGTAGGCTTTCGCATGGTCAGCACCAAGCAAACGTCATCGGGATATTCGCCCGATTTGAGTGAAATTACATTTAATCAGCAGGGCGCGCAAACGCTGATTCCAAACGTTACGGCCGTGTCTGTGGGGCAGAGCTACAATAATTTTCTGCCGAGTCTGAATCTGACCTACGCGTTTACACCGGATTTGCTGTTGCGCTTTGCCGCCGCGAAAACCGTGACTCGGTCGGATCTGTCGCAACTAGCGCCCAATACGACAGTAAACGCCAACGTCAAGAGTATCAGCGCGGGTAATCCCAATTTGACGCCTTACACGGCAACCCAGTTCGACCTTTCATTGGAGTGGTATCTCAACAAGGGCGGATTGCTCTCGACTGCAGTGTTTTATAAGGATGTGAAGGATTTCATTCAGAACGGATCGTCATCAGTGACCTTGAACGTCACTTCGGTGCAGGGTGGTACGGTTCCCATCACCTTCAGCGTGCTCCAGCCGGAAAACGGTGGGAAATCCAACCTTAAAGGCGTGGAAGTGGGTTACCAGCAGGCGTTCACCTTCCTGCCGGCGCCGTTCGACAATTTTGGTGCGGTGCTCAACTACACCTATGTCAACGCATCGGATCTTGTGGTGACTCAAGGCTCGCCGGCAGTGCCGTTGTCGGGCGTCTCGAAAAACACGTACAACCTCATTGGATTCTACGAGACACCGCGATTTGGGGTGCGAGTGGCCTACAATTATCGCAGTGGCTATGTAGTCGATCCGCTCAGCTACTTCGGCGACGGTGACTTTAGAAATTCCTATGGTCAACTCGATCTGTCGGCGACTTACCATGTGCTGTCCAACTTCGATTTGACGTTCGAGGCTTTGAACATTACCAACAACGCGCTAATCGATGTTGATAAGTACAATATCAACCGAGGCTACGAGACCGATGGCACGACCGTATTGCTTGGGGCCCGATACCGGTTTCATTAGCAAGCAGAGATGTTCAAAAAGCGGTGCCGGTCGGCATGCGACCGGCATCGGTTCTCTGGAA
>DATHKV010000242.1:0-34887 GCA_035488895.1 Steroidobacteraceae bacterium | reverse complement strand
CCTTCCAGAGCCAACCCTTCGGGAGCGGACGGATTTGCCTTCATTCGTCGTTGTCGCCTCCTCATTGGGAGCATACCCAACTTCGTCGGCTCCGCCTCGACTGAAGGCAAATCCGTCACGCTCGCGGCCACGCGGAATACTCAGACAGGCTCCTAGGCTCATGGCGGGCTTGCTCGCCATTGGCGGCGCCCTGCAGTGCGGCGCCGCTTGCGCCGATGCCGGCCCCATCGATCCGGAATTTGACTATCACTCCTACGCGAATGTGGGCCAGTTTCGCACCACGCACCTGGACCTCGATTTGCGGGTCGACTTCAAGTTCAAGACCGTTGAAGGGTCGGTGACGCTGGAACTGAAGCGGCTGGATCCGCGTGCCACGCAGCTGGTGCTCGACACCCGAAACCTCATGATCCTGGATGTGACCCAGAAGGCCACTGATGTCCTGGGCGCCACGGCCAAGAATCAAACGGTCAGGGTCAGCCGACCGTTTCACCTGGAGAAGCCGGATCCGATTCTGGGCAGTGCGCTGGTGATCGACCTGCCGCCCTCGAAGAAGGGCGTCGAAACAATCAAGATCGACTACGAAACGCTGGAAGCATCCCCAGCGCTGCAATGGCTGGGCGAGAAGCAGACCGGGCGGCACAAGCCCTTCTTCTACACGCAAGCCGAGCCCATCGCCGCGCGCGCCTGGATCCCTTTGCAGGATACACCGCAGGTGCGGGCAAGCTACAAAGCTAAAATTCACACCGATGATCGGTATCGCGCGGTCATGAGCGCCGAAAACGACCCGAAGGCGAAGCGCAACGGCGACTACAGCTTCACCATGCCGCAGGCCGTGCCCTCGTACCTGATTGCCCTGGCCGTGGGCGATATTGAGTTTCAGGAGACCGGACCGCGGACAGGCGTGTACGCGGAAAAATCCATGATCAAGGCGGCGGCCAAGGAATTCGCGGATACCGAATCGATGATTCAGGCCAACGAGAAGATGTTCGGGCCGTATCGCTGGTCGCGCTTCGACATTTTGGTGATGCCGCCGAGCTATCCCGAAGGCGGCATGGAAAATCCTCGCTTAACCTTCATCACGCCCACCGTGATCGCGGGAGACAAGAGTTTGGTCTCCGTGATTGCGCACGAATTGGCGCATTCCTGGGCCGGCAATCTGGTGGGCAACGCCACGTGGCGCGATTTTTGGCTCAACGAGGGACTCACGGACTACATGGAAAGCCGCATCATGACCGCGGTCTACGGTGAACCGCGTTCGGCGATGGAAGCGGTGCTCGGCCTTACGGCCCTGCGCGCGGGTCTGGCGAAGCTCAAGCCCGCCGATCAAGTATTGGCCATCGACCTGCGCGATCGCGACCCCGGCGACGGGTTCACCGACGTTCCCTATGAGAAGGGCCGGCTGTTCTTCAACTACCTCGACGCCAAGTTCGGCAGAGAGCGATTCGATGCCTTCCTGCGCGGCTACTTCGACCACTTTGCGTTCAAGAGCATCAACAGCGCGGAGTTCATGACGTACCTGCAGGAAAATCTCCTGGACCGCTTCCCCGGCATCGTCACCCGCGCACAGGTCAACGCCTGGGTTTTGGGGCCTGGATTGCCGGCGGACGCGGTGTTGCCCGTGACGACGATGTTTCAGCCCGTGGATGAGGCGAGGTCGGCATGGCTCGGCGGCAAGCTGGCGGTGAAAAAGATCGGTGCGGATTGGGTCACGCAGCAATGGCTGCGCTTTCTCGACGAGATGCCGCCGCTGTCCGCGGCGCAGCTGGCGGAGCTCGACAAGGCTTTTGGGCTCAGCAAGACTCCAAATGCCGAAATCGCGCACAGTTGGTTCAAGTTGGTCATCATCAACGACTATCGGCCCGGTTTCCCGCCCCTCGAGGAATACATGACAACCATCGGCCGCCGCAAACTCATCGAACCGTTGTACGCGGGATTGATGAAAACCCCGGCGGGGACCGAAGTGGCCAAGCGCGTCCTGACCAAGGCGCGTCCCGGCTACCATCCCGAAACCGTCAAGGCCATCGAAGCCATCGTCGAACCCAAGGACGCCGCCAGCGAATGAGCGCCGAGGGCACGGTCAGCGAGTGGATGAGAATCATGCTTGAGGAAATCGCGCGCAAGAAAGCGGAGGAGGAAGAGATGCGCGCCGAGGAGCAGCGGCGGCGCGAGGAGCCGAACGAACGCTAGATTTAAAGTCGATTGTGTTACAGTTCCCGCAGTTCACTGACGACTAGAATTTGGTGACTCCAAGCAAACTAGGGCTACAGGTCGCCGAAGAAAGCGGCCCCGATCAATCGATCTCGCGTCTGCCTACGGCGCGCACCGCCTTCGTTGGCCGCACGCTGCGCGGTCCGGTCAATCGCCCGGTATTGATCAAAAGTTTCGCGGAGTTTCAGCAGGCGTTCGGCGGCCTGTGGCAGCCCAGTCTCCTGGGCTATGCCATCGAGCAGTTCTTCGACAATGGCGGACGCGAGGCCCTGATCGTGCGGGTGGTCAACGGCGCACGTGCCGCGACCCTGACCTTGAAGGCAGGCGGCCAGTCGCTGCGGCTGCAAGCTCTGCGGCCGGGCACGCGCGAATTTTTACGGGCCAGCGTCGACTTCGACAATATTGCGGCCGATGAGACGGCGGTTTTCAATCTGACCGTGCAGCGGGTGCGCGCACAGGGCACGGGGCAGGTCGAGGATCAGGAGATATTTCACCGGCTCTCCGTCTCGCCGGCCGATGAACGCTACCTGCCGCGTGCCCTCGCGCAATCCGCCTTGATTCGCCTCGTCGGCGACATGCCGGCGCAGCGGCCCGATCGCACCCTGGATCCGGCGAGCGGCCTGGCCACCGCCTATGTGAACTCGAACTCGGATGGGGATGATGGCGCCCCGCTCACGGATTACGACCTGATCGGCTCGAGTTTGGATCACACCGGCATCTTCGCCTTGCACCACGTCGAGGTGTTCAACTTTTTGTGCGTTCCGCCTTTGTCCCGGGATCAGGACGTGGGGCCCAGCGCCTTACTGGTCGCCGCGCGCTACTGCAAGGAGCGCCGCGCACTGCTGATCGTCGATCCGCCGTCCGCCTGGGAAACGGCCGATGATGCCCTGGTCGGCCTGCGCGACTGGAATTTTTTCAATGAAAACGCGCTGATGTACTTTCCGAGGGTTTTGGCGCACGACAAGCTACGCGGGCACTTCGAGTCTTTTGCGCCCTGCGGCGCGGTCGCCGGCATGCTGGCACGCTACGATGAACTCTCGCCGGTAGCCTTGGGCGCGGACCGCGAAGAGCCGGTCCTGAGGCCGGGTTTTCGGCCGGCCTGCCTGGTGAGCGAGGATCGGCGCATGCGGCTTGCGGCCCTCGGCGTCAATACCATGCAAGCGGTGCGATCGACCGGCCGACCGATCGTGCGGCCACGTACCCTGGCCGCGGCCCACACCGCCGATGCCGATTGGCGTTACCTGTCTTCGCGCCGGTTGGCATTGTTCATCTTGAGCAGCATCGAGCGCGGCACGCGCTGGGTCGCCGCGGCAGGGCCGGCTTCGCAGTTGTGCGAAACCCTCATCGCCCAAGTGCGCGGGTTTTTCGAGGGCTTGCATGGTGGGGGCACCTTCGGTACGCGGCGCATGGAAGAGGCGTTTTTCGTGATTTGCGATGAGCGCATCAACAATCCGTCCGCCGCAAGCTTGGGCGAGATTCAGTTCGTGATCGGATTTGCGGCAACCCGGGAGCATGAATTTCATTGCTTCCGCATTTCGCATTCGGCGGAAGGCAGCAAGGTTCAGCCTGTGAGCCTCAATCGACTCAACTTCTCGCAGTACAGCCCCGCGGAATTGGAATGGGTCGACAGTATCGCCAACCAGCTCAAGCCCTGAAGCGGTTGCAAGCTCCCCTCGCTAGCCGGCGGCAATCGTCGCTGCGATGCGCCGTTCCAATTCGACTGCCGCCGAGTTAGGTCTGGCCGCTGCACCGAGCGGCGTGAGCACGCGGGGCAGGGCCGGCAGCTCATCGAGCACCATGCGCGCGTAGTCGTAGCCGGCTTGAATCGCGCGGTCGAATGCCTGCCAGTTGAGCAGGTCGATATTGATGAGCGGCGGTTTCAACAGCACATCGGCCAATTCGCGCTGCGCCCGCTCAGCAGAGGTGCTGTTGACCATGCCGGCGTGCATCAGCACCTGAAGGATATTGACGCGGCGTTCGCCGAAATTGCGATCCGCTCCGACATCGCTGCCGATCACGAAGCCCGGCGCATGGCTTTGCATGACATCGACCGGCAGATTGTTGATGGCGGCGCCGTCCACCAGGACGCCGTCGTCGTGAAACACCGGCGGCATCACACCGGGAATGGCAACCGATGCGCGCAAGGCGTAGGAGAGGCGGCCGGCACGATGCTCGAACAGCTTCCCGGTGGTGAGATTGGCGCTCACGCAGAAGTAGGGATGGCGCAGATCCTCGACCAACACGCTGCCGTATTCCCGCTCCAGCAAACGCGACACCTTCTTGCCCCGCGTCAACGCCAAGAACGGAAAGGTGTAGTCGTTCACCGGGTTGGTGTCGACGAAGCTCCGGCGGTAGCGCAGCTGCATCTCCTCATCACTCCAACCCATGGCGACGCCGGCGGCGATGATCGCGCCGATGCTGGCACCCCCCAGGAAATCGATGGGTACCTTCGCTTCGCGCAGCGCGCGGATGATGCCCAGATGCGCGAAGCCTCGCGCACCCCCGCCCGACAGCACCAGCCCGACGCCGCGACGCATGAGCAACCGCGCGAGCCTGCTGTAGTCGGAGGGCCCGATCAGATGGTGGTGCAGCGTTGCCGGCAAGGTCTTGAGCCAGGTGGCGGCGCAGCCGGCTTCGATATTCCCCTGGTGCAGCAACGCCAATTCGACCCGCGCGCCGCGCGCTCTCGCTGCATCCGCGATTCCGGCGGGCCAGGGATTGACGCTGCCCGCGGCCGGCGCCGCCATGAGAATGACGTCCGCCTGCCGGCAACATTGCCGGGTCCAGCCCGATGCGGCCCAATTCGCGACGTACACGACGTAGTCGTTGTTTTCTTCGATGCGGTTGAACCATGTGGCGGTGTGGGTCGTGGCCCGCGCATCCCAGACCAGCTCGGTTCGACCGCTCCTGCCCAGTTCGTCGACCAGGCGTGTGGCCAGGTCAGCGATGTCCACTTCGATGCTGTTGGGTACCAGGGCAAAAATATGCGCCCGCTTCGGCCGATATTCCTGCCGATTGCTGTGCCTTAGGCGCCGCGCGCAGAGCCGCGCGAGCGCCAATGAAAAATGCGTGGATTGCGCAGCAATGCGATCCAGCTCGGCGTTGGGTATCAGCAGCAGCTCGCTGTCCCGCAATGCAATAACGGTCGCACTGCGCTGGGCGCCCAGCAGCCAGCCCGCCTCGCCGACCAGCTCGCCCCGCTCGATCTCGGCGGTCAGCCCGGCTTTCAAATGGGTTTTGACGCCCAACCGGCCGCTGGCGAGCAGATATACTCCGTCTGGATTGGAGCCGGCTTCGAATAGCAGGTAGCCGGCGGGGAGCGAGAAGTGCACTGCGGCGGCCGCCAGGGACTCGAGGCTTACCGGGTCTACGCCGGCCAGATCGGCGCAATCGCGCAGCCAGTCGATTGCGCGTTGCATTTCCTGCGTGGCGCTCACCGGTGCTTCTTCCAATTCCATGCGTCTGTAGCGGCTGCGAAGGGGAGATTCTTGAGTCGAGCTGTCAATACTGTGGTGTTCTCGCACGGCAAGGAAAGCGGCCCCTGGGGCAGCAAAATCACCGCCATGGCCGCGGTGGCCCGCAACCTGAATCTCACGGTGGAATCTGTCGACTATCGGGGTCTCGACGATCCCCTGCGGCGGGTAGAGAAGCTGCTCGGCGTCGCCCGCGAGCTGCACGGCCCGCTGCTGTTGGTCGGCTCCAGCATGGGCGGCCATGTCGCGGCCGCGGCAGCCGCCCGCAGCAAAGCGGCCGCGTTATTCCTGCTGGCGCCGGCCTTCTACATGCGCGGGCTCGAACAATACACGCCGCAAGAAGTCACGGTGCCGACCGCCATCGTGCATGGCTGGCACGATGACGTGGTGCCGGTGGAAAACAGTATCCGCTGGGCGCGCGAGCATGGCGCGACGCTGCACGTGCTCGATTCCGATCATCGATTGGAGGATAAAATCGATGCAATCTGCGTGCTGCTCGGCAACTTCCTGGCCGAGCTGTAGGGCCGGCTCAAGGATGCGATTTTGGCGCCGGCGGGTCGCGGGCCGGCGGCGGGTCGTGCTCGGCGGCTTCGGCCGCAAGTTGCGCCATCGCCAATTCGCGCAGGCTCTCTCCCAGCTGCTCGCCGCATCGGCGTCCCATGGCATAGAAACCGGCGCCCAAGGATGCCAGATACGCTGAGACGTATTGCCTGCCCGGCGGAGACTCCAAAAACGCCAACACGCGCTTCAGGTCGGCGTCGCTCACGTCGCGATAGCCATATGCCATGTAGCGGCGCATGGGCTCGAGCAAGTTTTCCTGCATGGATTTTCGGCTGGCCTCGCCGGACTTGCGAGCGCGCTGCTCGACCGGCACGGGATCCAGGCCGGAACCGACCGCCGTTCCGGTCGCAACCGCGGTGCCCATGGTCACCAGAATCTGCACGGTGGATTCGGCAGAACGCTCGGCGCGCTCCAGCTTCTCGATCAGGACAGTGCGTTGCGCCGTGGTGGGCGCGGCGATGTCGCCGTTCATCACCTTGTCGGCGTCCACATCGCTCAGCGATGCCAATCCCAGATCGGCGGCCACCATGCGTTTGCCGGCATCGGTCACGAAAAATGCCTCGGCTTTTTTCACGGTGTCGGTATCGAGATTTGCCGCGAATGCGCTGAGCGCCGGGGCTTCGAAAACATCGATGCGAAACGCGCGGACTGCGGCAACGTCCACGGCCTTGAGCTGCGTCTCGGTCAGCGGCGTGGAGGTGTTGCCTTGGAAAAGCTTGCGGATATGAGCCGGCATCAAACCCAATGAGGCGCGCACCTGTTCGCGGATCGCGGCTTCCTGATAGAGCTGAGCGGCGGTGTCGATATCGACCGGCGGCACGCCGGCTTGCGCGACACCGGCCAATCCCATGAGCAATGCAAAGCGCAACATGACGGTATTGTACACTCAAGCTCCTGGGGCCGGCATTTCTAAGGTGCAGCATGGGTTACGTTAAATGTTGGACAACGGTGCCGGTGATTTTGTTCATCGCCGGCTGCTCATCGCCGCCGCCGCCGCCCAAGAATAATGTCTTCGATCCGTTGACTCAGCAGATGGACAAGGCGCGCGACGTGCAAAAGACAGTGGATGAAGAAGCGGAAAGAAAACGCAAGGCGATCGACGATCAAGAACGCGGCGAATCGAACCGGTAGCTGTTAGCGGCCATGAACCCTCTTGCCGGATTGGGCCAGGCGTGGCGCTGGAGCGTTCGCAAGATTTTGGGCTTGTGGGTGCGCGTCACCATCAAGCCGGATGATGCCATCGCCGCCATTGCGGCGAGGCCGCGTCCGGTGTGCTACGTGCTCGAGCGCGAGAGCCACACGGATTTCGCCGTGCTCAACAGTGTCTGCGCCGCGCACAATCTGCCGCGCCCCTCGCGCCGCCTGATGATGGGCGAAAAACGCGCTGATCGCGCCTACTTCGAATTGATGCGCCATCCGCGCCTGTTCGGCGGACGGAAAGCGGCCCGCGCGCCGCGCTATCTGGTGAGGTTGATCGATGCGGCGGCGGCTCATCCGCAATTTGACGTGGATCTGGTGCCGGTGGCGATCTTTTGGGGCCGCGCACCGCACAAGGAAATGAGTTGGTGGCGGCTGCCGTTCACGGAAGATTGGATCCTGGTGGGCCGCTTTCGCAAGTTCTTGAGCGTCGTGTTCAACGGCCGCAATACCCTGGTGTACTTCGGCGAGCCGATACGGCTGCGCGAACTCATCGATGGGGGCATGAGCGAGCCGCGCAGCGTGCGGCGGGTGTTGCGCTCGCTGCGCATCGTGATGCGCGCGCAGCGGGCCTCGAGCATCGGCCCGGACCTCTCGCACCGGCGCACCATGGTGCTGCAGGTCTTGAAGACACAGGCGGTGCGCCAGGCAGTGCGCAACGAAATGCAGGTGCGCCAATTGCAGCGGCGCCCGGCTTTGCTGCTGGCGCGCAAGTATGCGATCGAGATTGCGGCCAACTATTCGCAGGCGTTCGTCACTTTCATGGCCATGGCGCTCGGCCGCTTGTGGAATTCGCTGTACGACGGCGTGGAGCTCGAGCACCTCGAGAATTTGAGCGCCGTCGGCGATGGGGTCGAAATCATCTATGTCCCATGCCACCGCAGCCACATGGATTACCTGCTGCTGTCGTACATCATTTATCGCAAAGGTTTTGCCGTTCCTCATGTCGCTGCCGGCGCGAATCTCAATATGCCGCTGATCGGACGTTTTCTGCGCAAGGGCGGCGCCTTCTTTCTGCGCCGCAGTTTCAAAGGCGATGCCCTGTACCCGGTGGTGTTCGCGAAGTACCTGGGGTTCATGATGGCGCGCGGCCATCCGCTCGAATATTTCATCGAGGGCGGCCGCAGCCGCACCGGACGCCTGCTCTCGCCGCGCACCGGCATGCTGTCGATGACCGTGCGCAGCTACCTGCGCTATCCGAAGCGCCCCGTGGTGTTCATGCCGGTGTACTTCGGGTATGAGCGCATCGTGGAGGGAAGGACCTATATCGGCGAACTGTCGGGACAGCCGAAGCAGAAGGAAAATGTCTTCGTGCTGCTCAAGTCGATCGTCGCGGTGTTGCGCAGCAAATTCGGCAAGGTGCATGTGAATCTTGGGCAACCGATCGCGCTCGATGAGCTGCTGCAAAAGCACAATCCGCGCTGGCGCGCAGAGCCGTCCGAGGAGGACGACTCGGCGGCGGGGTGGATCGGCCCTGCGATTGCCGATCTTGCGGTGCGCATCAACACGGAAATCAACGCCGCCGCCGCGGTTACGCCGATCAATCTGGTCGCGATGGCGATGCTGGCGACCCCGCGGCAGGCCCTGCCTGAGGTGGATCTCATTCGCCAGGTCGAGCTGTATCAACGGTTGTTGCGCGACGCGCCGTATTCGCCGTTGGTCACGGTGACGGCCGACAGCGGTCAACAGATCGTCGCCTACGCCGAAGCGTTCGGCATGTTGGAGCGTCAAAAGCATCCGTTGGGCGACATCATGCGGATGAGCGCGGAAAACGCCGTGCTGGCCACGTACTACCGCAACAACATATTGCATCTTTTTGCCATGCCCTCGCTCCTGGCCTGCGCCTTCGTGAGCAATGCGCGCATGCGGACGATGGACATACAACGGCTGGTATGGCGCGTGTATCCCTACATTTCTGCGGAACTGTTCCTGCGCTGGGATGAAGCCCAGGTCAGCGCGGTGGCGGACTCGATGCTCGACACCTTCGTGCAGCTGAACCTCTTGCAGGGCAATGCCGATCGCAGCGAGTGGCAGCGTCCGCCGCCGACCTCGCTGGAGGCGATACGCCTGTCGGTTCTGGCGCAGGCGACGATTCAAACGCTCGAGCGCTACTACCTGGCGATCGCCCTGCTGCTGCAGGCGGGCAGCGGGGCCATCACGCCGGAGGCGCTCGAAGAGCGCTGCCACTTGATGGCGCAAAGAATGACCTTGCTTTACGGGCTGAATTCGCCGGAATTCGTCGACAAGAGCCTGTTCCGCAATTTCATCGAGCTATTGCGCCAGCGCAATGTCGTTCAGCTCGCCGACGACAAGAAATTGATGTTCGGCGAGCCGTTGCTCGGGGTTGCGACCGACGCGCAGCTGGTGCTGTCAGAACAAATCCGGCACAGCATTTTGCAGGTGACCCTGGGGCAGTAGGTTTCAAGCGCGGCCGCTAGTCCCATCCCTGCCGGCCGCGCTGCGATTTGGTGGCGCCGCGCCGCTTCTTGGATTCGATGCGCCGTTCCTGCGACCCCTTGGTCGGCCGGGTCTTCTTGCGGATCTTCGGCTCGACGAGCGCCGTGCGAATCAAGGCCGCCAGACGCTCGGCCGCCGCGCGGCGATTCTGTTCCTGGCTGCGTTCGCTGCGCGCGGTGAACAAGATGCTGCCGTCATCCACCATCTTCTGCCCGGCGATGGCGCGCAGCCGGTTTCTGGCGGATACCGGCAAGCTGCTGTTCAGCGGCAGGAGAAACCGCAGCTGCACGGCACTGGAGACCTTGTTGACGTTTTGGCCCCCGGGACCGGAGGCGCGAATGAATTTCCATTCGAGCTCGTCGTCGGGAATGGCGATGTGCGGGGTGATCTCGATCGGCATCGGCGGCCGCTCCGCTGTTCAGTCCAGCTCGGACGCGGCGTTGCGCACGATGATTTCGCGCTGCGCCATCGGAATCGTGATGTGGTGTTCCTTGAACAACCGCCATATGGCGCGATTGACCTCGGAGCGAACGTTGTTGACGCCTTCCTGCGGATCGGAAATCCAGAAGCGCAGCTCCAGCTCGATGCCGCTGTCGCTGAAGTGCATCAAGCGCGACACCGGAGCGGGCTCGCGCAGCACGCGCGCCTGGCCTTCGCAGGCCTCGAGCAAGATCTTCAATGCCAACTCGGGATCGTCGCGATAGCTGATGCGAATCGGCAGCTTAAGGCGGATGCGCGGGTCGGTGTAGCTCCAATTGATCACGGCGTTGGAAATGAGCTGTTGATTCGGCACCAGCATTTCCACGCCGTCGCGGTCGCGCACCACAACGTAGCGCCCGCGCAGCTCCTGCACCCAGCCGAAATTCTCCGTGCTGGTGCCGGATTGGCCCGACAGACTGATGACATCGCCGGGCTTGATCGAGCGGTCCATGAGCAGCACGAAGCCGCTGACGAAGTTCGCGGCAATGGATTGCAAGCCGAAGCCGAGGCCAAGGCCCACCGCACCGGTCAGCACCGTCAGCGCGGTCAGGTCGACGCCAGCGGCGTTCAAGCCGATGAGAATGCTCAATGCGATCAAGAAGGCATTGGCAAATTTGGATATGCCGATGCGCGTCGACATGGCGACGCTGGTGAGGCGTTTGACGCGCCGTTCGACCCATCGGCTGATCCAGGCGGCGACCAACATGAACAGCGTCAAGGTGAACAACAGCTTGAGTACCGACCAGACCGTGATTCGGGACTTGCCGGCGGCTATTCCGAAGCTGTCCAGGGTGGCAATGATCGGGGCGAGCCAGCCTAAGTATTCCGCGGCGATCGCCAGCCAGATCAACAGTGCGACTCGCGTTTCCCAATTCTGAATCCACGATTTGTTGCCGAGGCTGGCGGCAAACACCAGCACCGCGCTGCGCACCACGATGTACGCGAGGATCAGGCGTGCCGCGGCGCCCAGCAGCGTTACGTCGAAATGCGCCGCCTGCAGCGAGCTGTTCGCGATCAGGACCAGGACCAGCACGACGACGATGGGTGTGATGATCACGTTGCCCTGAGTGCCGAAGTAGCGCCACGACAGAGCCATGGGCGCCGGGTTCGGCTGACGCTGGTTGCGGCGGCTCAGCTCCAAGCCGACCAGGGCGCCGAGGGCCAAACACAGCGCGAGCACGCCGACTTCGATCAGCACGTTGCGCGTGGACAAGATGTCGAAGAAGGCTTGGATGCGCAGCCAGATCTCGTTCATGCGTTCAGATCCGGTATTAGCTGACTCTCGAGTCTCGCGATTTGATCCTTGAGCATCAGTTTGCGCCGCTTGAGTCGTTTCATTTGCAGCTCGTCTACCTTGAAATCCATGCTGAGACGGGAAATGACGTCGTCGAGATCGCGATGCTCGATGCGCAGCTGGCGCAGGCGCTCGATATTCTTGAACAAATCGGTATTGACGTTGTTCTTTTCGTCGCTCACGTTTATAGGCCGAAGCTGCGCCACACGGGCGTAACGCAATCGGGTAGCTTAAGGGAGCGGCCCAGGGGATTCCAGGCAGCCTGCGGGCTGTGAAAGTCGGAACCCACCGATCCGGACAGACCTTGGGTCACGGCGAGCGCAGCGCACGCATCGACATCCTGGGCGCCGTTGGCGCCGGACACGACTTCGAGCGACCTGCCGCCCGCGGCCGCAAAATCGGCGAGCAACCGTCGGCGCGCGCCGGCAGAGAGGGAGTAGCGCGTGGGATGGGCGAGGGAGGCTACGCCGCCGGCGGCGCAAATCCAGCCCACCACCGCCTCGAGAGGCGGCCAGCGCGCGGCAATGTGCGCCGCCTTGCCCTTGCTCAAGTATTTGCGGAACGCGGCCTCCGCGGTTTCGACGTGGCCGCCGGCGACCATCGCCGCCGCCAGATGCGCCCGGGTGGGCAGGCCGGGATGGGCTTGCACGGCGGCCAGCAATTCGGCGCCGGGCAGGCGCAGCTTCTCAAGGCGTGCGCAGATTTCGCGCATGCGGACGCGGCGCAACTCGCCCTGTGCGTCCAGCATGCCGCGAAGCTCGGCCGAGTCCGGATCGATCCACAGCCCGAGTACATGAATGGCCTGGGAGCGCCAGGACGCGGAGATCTCCACCCCGGGCACCAATCGAAGTCCCTGCTGCACGGCGCTGCGCTGCGCTTCATCCAGACCGGCAACGGTGTCGTGATCGGTGAGCGCCAGCACCTGGACGCCGGCGCATGCGGCGCGTTCGACGAGGGCCGCGGGGCTCAAAGAGCCGTCTGAGCAGTTCGAGTGGGTGTGCAGATCGATGTTGAGCGTGCCGCTCACGACGGATTGCCCGCGAGACCCACCGCTTCGAGCCGGTTGCCGGCGAGCACGATGAACCCCTGCGCGCGTTCGAAGCCGTCGTTGGTGTAATCGAAGGTGTAGGTGCGCAGCAGGCGCCGTTTGCCCCGGGAATCGCGGCTCAAGCGGAAGCCGGCGAAAGCGACGGTACCGTCCAGAAACTGCACCACGGCTCGTGAGCAGGTGTCCTTGGCGATGAGATTCGCGGCCTCACGGGCATCCAGGGAGACCTGCCAGACCTTGTAGACACCCGCCAGGATGCCCGCAATGGCAACGGGCATAATTAAGCTATCATCCATCCCTGAATCTTAACCCTTCGGGCGTGCGGCTGCCGCCCCTTGGTTTTTACGAGTTAAGCCCCAAACTGTGGTCTAGGAGGCTTCAAGCATATGACCCAAGATCACCAATCGTCGCTGGCCGTGCGCGTCGACCCCAATGAGATGGTCCGCTACGTGCACGATCTGATGACGAGCGCGTCGGCATCCGGTGACACGTCAATTGCCATCGCCCAACGTCAATGGGGCGGCGATACGCCGCAAGCGCGCGCCGCGCACCTGCGGTGGAGCGCGCTGAATCGAGCCTTCGGCGACGCGCGGGTGAGCCCTTGGACGATGCCGCAGCGGCGCGATCAGATACACGTGCCGGCGGCGCTGATCGCGGCGGCGGGCGTGGCGAAATTGACCATGGCCGAGGACGAGGTCGTTTTCGATATCCCCACTCTGTTGGATGCCACGCTGCAACTGTGCGAGGCCGTCGGACACGCCTGACAGGCCTGGGCCGCGAGTCGACGCCGACCGCTAGGGCGGCAGCACGCTTGCATCGCTGAAGGCGACGAAGTCGCCATTGATCACGCTGTCACGGCAGTTGTAGCGCAGCCGGTGTCCATCCAAACGGGTGACGTGGCCGCCCGCCGCTTCGAGCACGGCCTGTCCCGCCGCCGTATCCCATTCGGAAGTCGGTCCAAATCGTGGATACAGTTCCGCCTGGCCATCGGCGAGCAAGCAGAATTTAAGCGAGCTGCCGACTCCCGAAACGACGTGTGGCCCCAAGCGCGTCAAGTACGCCGCCGTCTGAGCGCTCGCGTGCGAGCGGCTGCCGACCACGCGCAGCGGCTGCTGCGGCGGCACCGTATGCATGCGGCGCGCTGCGCCATCGCGGCCGCGCGTGAATGCGCCGATGCCGGCGATGCCCCAAAAGGTCGTGCCTTGAGCGGGCGCGGACACCACGCCCAACACCGGCTCGTGCTCGACCACGAGCGCGATATTGATGGTGAATTCGCCATTGCGCTTGACGAACTCGCGCGTGCCGTCGAGCGGATCGACGATCCACAATTCGCGCCACGTCCGGCGCTCGACCCAGGGCGCAGCCGCCGATTCCTCCGACAAAATTGGGACGTCCGGAGCGATCTGCCCGAGGCCATCGATGATGACCCGCTGGGATTCCAAATCCGCCAGCGTCAGCGGCGAGTTGTCATCCTTGCGTTGCACCGCGAACGCGCCGTTGTAGACCTCCATGATGGCGGCGCCCGCGCGCTCGATGATGGGCATCAAGGATTCGGCCAGCTTAGCTAGATCTCGCATCGAGGTATCATACGCAAATGCAGACTTCCTCCGCAGTCGACTGGGGCAGTGTCGACACAGTATTGCTCGACATGGACGGCACTCTCCTTGATTTGCGCTTCGACAATTGGTTTTGGCTGAGCTTCGTTCCCAGCCGCTATGCGGCCGCCAACGGCATCAGCGAGGCCGAAGCGCAGACCGAGCTGGCGCCGCGGTTCAAGAACGTCGCGCACACGTTGCAGTGGTACTGCATCGAGTACTGGACGCGCGAACTCAAGCTCGACATTCCGGCGCTCAAGCGCGAGACGCTGCCGCGCGTGGGATTTTTGCCGGGGGCCGAAGCATTTCTAAAAAAATTGCGCGCGAGCGGCAAGCGCGTGGTGCTGGTCACCAACTCGCATCCCACGACGCTCGCCATTAAAAATGAGCAAGTGGCGCTGACGCGGTATTTCGACGCCTGCTACTCCTCTCAGCCCTTCGACGCGCCGAAAGAGGATGCGGCGTTCTGGCCGCGCCTCGCGGCCCGCGAGCCGTTTTCACCGCAGCGCACGCTGTTCGTTGACGACAGCCTGAAGGTGCTCCTGTGCGCACGCGACTATGGCATTGCGCACCTGCGCGCGGTGCGCCGTCCCGACAGCGGTGCGCCCCCGCAGATGACTGGGGACTTTGCCGCCATCGACAGCGTCGCGGAGCTGCTTTAGGAGTCTTCTTAAGAGCCGGCCGCGCCGGGATTCGGCGCACCGCCGGCGGGACCGCCGCCCCCGCGTCCGCGCCGGCGTCTGCGCCGGCTGGGATCTTTTGCCGGCGCATCGGCCGCTGCACCCGTTGAACTGGCGGAATTCGAAGTCGAAGCCGCGGGCCGCTGCGCGCTGCCGTGCGAGGGACGGGAAGGCGGTCCACGGCGCGGCGGACCACCCCCGGAGCGGCTTCCGCCGGAGCGCTGCGGGCCACCCGGGCGCCCGCCGCCGGAACGCCCGCCGTTGCGCGACTGACCCGGACGCGGCGCGCGTTCGCGCCACACGGCAGGCGGCGGTGCGGTCACCACGGCCAGATCCACCGCTTCGATGGCAGCGCGCGGAATTTGATGACCGATGTAGCGCTCGATATCGGGCAGCGCAATGGCGTATTCCTCGCAGCCGAAGCTGATTGCATCGCCTTCGGCGCCGGCGCGGGCAGTGCGCCCGATGCGATGCACGTAATCTTCAGCATCGTTCGGCAGATCGAAGTTGAAGACGTGGCTGACGTCGGGGATGTGCAACCCGCGCGAGGCCACGTCCGTGGCGATCAGGACGGCGATGTCGCCGTTGTGAAAATCGCGCATCATTTTCAGGCGCTTGTTCTGCGGCACGTCTCCGGACAAGGCCTGCGCCACGAACCCATTGGCCGTCAACGTGCGCTCCAGCACCTCCGCCACGCGCTTGGTGTTCACGAACACCATGGTGCGGCGCGCATCGATTCGCCTCAGCAGGCCCATCAGCAGGGGGATTTTTTCATCCGTCGATGGGAAGTAGAGCACCTGAGTGACCCGGTCCACCGTCATCTTGTCCGGCTCGATGCGGATCAATTCCGGATTGTTCATGTGCTCGTAAGCCAACTCCATCACGCGGTGCGACAGGGTGGCTGAGAACATCATCGTGAGCCGCAGCGTCGGGTGCGGCATGCGGCGCAGGATGAAGCGGATGTCCTTGATGAAACCCAGGTCGAACATGCGGTCGGCTTCATCCAAGACCGCCACTTGGATATGCCGCAGATCAAACACGTGCTGTTTGAAATAGTCGATGATCCGGCCCGGCGTGCCGATCAGCACATCGACGCCTTCCTCGAGGATGCGCCGCTGCTTCTCGTAGTCGACCCCGCCGAAGACGATCGCGAGTTTCAATCCTGTGTACTTGCCTATGCTAAGCGCATCGGAGTGGATTTGAACGGCCAGCTCGCGCGTCGGGGCGACGACGATGGCGCGCGGTGCGTTGGCCGGCCGCTTGGCGGCGTCGGTGGGGTCGCTCAGCAGGCGGTTGAACAACGCCACGAGAAACGCGGCGGTCTTGCCAGTGCCGGTCTGTGCCTGGCCGGCCACGTCGCGGCCCGCCAAGGCGATCGGCAGCGTTTGCGCCTGAATGGGCGTAGCGCGGGTAAAGCCCAATTCGGCGATGCCGCGCTTCACGGATTCGGGGATGTTTAAGGAATCAAAAGTAAGCTGACTGAGATGGGCGTCTGACATTTTCGCTTTGTGAGTTGCATAAACTTGCAAAATAACGGGGACCGGATAACAATATGGCCAACCAGGAGCTGGTCTATCCGCTCCCCAACCGTATCATCGGTACCCTTTTAAGGTAATCTAGACCGCTAAACCCGCTGTATTGTGCCCGAACGGCCGCGCATCGTCACATCAATGTGACTGTTTGGGTTCTGGCTTCCCAAAAACTACCCGTTTCAACTTCAAGTAAATCTCCAAAAGGAGCTGTATCCGCAGTGAGTAACCCAAGTATCGTTCACACCAGCGACGCGACGTTCGACAAGGACGTGCTGAAGTCAGATAAACCTGTATTGTTGGATTTTTGGGCCGAGTGGTGCGGTCCCTGCAAGATGATCGCCCCAATCCTCGATGAGATCGCCGACACCTACAAAGACAAGATTCGCATCGCCAAGCTGAACATCGACGAAAACCCCCACACCCCTCCCAAATTCAATATCCGCGGCATTCCCACCTTGATCCTGTTCAAGAACGGGACCGTCGAGGCCCAAAAGGTCGGCGCGGTCACCAAATCGCAGCTCGCGGCTTTTCTGGACAGCAACCTGTGAGAGGCTACCTAGGCAATCAATCACGCGGCGGCGGCCAGGGCGGCGGTCAACAAGGCGGCGGCCAGGGGGGCGGCGGCCGCTCCAATCGTAACCGCGGACCACGCAATGACCGCAACGGCAACAGCAACGGCGGCAGGCCGGTGCACGAGGACTACGGCGATCTGCCGGAGGGCGGCGATGACTTAGAGATCATTGCACCGACCGATCTCGCTCGCAGCCGCAGCTCGATGAACCTGACGGAGCTGAAAAAGCGTCCGATCAGCGATCTGGTCAAGCTGGCCGAGACCATGGGTCTCGAGAACATGGGCCGTTCGCGCAAGCAGGACATCATTTTCGGCGTGCTCAAGGCGCACGCCCGCAAGGGCGAAGACATTTACGGCGACGGCGTGCTGGAAATCCTTCAGGACGGCTTCGGTTTCCTGCGTTCCTCCGACTCCAGCTACCTGGCGGGCCCGGACGATATTTACGTGTCTCCGAGCCAGATCCGACGCTTCAACCTGCGCACCGGCGATTCCATCTCCGGCTTGATCCGACCCCCGAAAGACGGCGAGCGCTATTTCGCGCTGCTCAAGGTGGGCGAGATCAATTACGACTCTCCGGAGAGTTCGCGCGGCAAGGTGCTGTTCGAGAACTTGACGCCGCTGCATCCCACGGAGCGGCTGAAGTTGGAGCGCGGCAACGGCTCGACCGAGGACTTGACGGCGCGCGCCATCGATTTGGTGGCGCCCATCGGCAAGGGTCAGCGCGGACTGATCGTCTCGCCGCCGAAGGCCGGCAAGACCATGCTGCTGCAAAACATCGCCACCGCCATCACTGCGAATCACCCCGAGGTGTACCTCATCGTGCTGCTCATCGACGAGCGGCCTGAGGAAGTGACGGAAATGGCGCGCACGGTGAAGGGCGAAGTCGTTTCCTCGACCTTCGATGAACCGGCCAGCCGGCACGTGCAAGTGGCCGAAATGGTGATCGAAAAAGCCAAGCGCTTGGTCGAGCACAAGAAAGACGTGGTCATCCTGCTCGATTCCATCACGCGCCTCGCACGCGCCTACAACACCGTGGTGCCGAGCTCCGGCAAGGTGCTGACGGGCGGCGTCGATGCGAATGCCCTGCAGCGGCCGAAGCGCTTCTTTGGCGCGGCGCGCAATATCGAAGAAGGCGGCAGCCTGACCATTCTCGCCACCGCACTGGTCGATACGGGCTCGAAGATGGACGACGTCATTTTCGAAGAATTCAAAGGCACGGGTAATTCGGAAATCCATCTGGACCGGCGTATCTCCGAGAAGCGTGTGTTCCCGTCGATCAACATCAACCGTTCGGGGACGCGCAAGGAAGAGCTCATTACCGAGCCTTCGGAGTTGTCCAAGATGTGGATTCTGCGCAAACTCCTGCACCCCATGGACGAGTTGGCCGCAATCGAGTTCTTGCTCGACAAGATGAAGGACACCAAGACGAACGCGGACTTTTTCGACGCGATGAAGCGTTAGAGGGATCTCAATCTCTTAGGAGCGAGTCATGGAGTGGTGGGCGTGGATTGCGGTCGGCGCCATACTGTTGGTTTCTGAGTTGGCTTTCGTCGACGCCCAGTTCTATCTGGTGTTCGTCGGCGCCTCCGCTCTGGTCGTGGGATTTCTGGATCTATCGGGATTGCTGCCCGCCGTTTGGATGCAATGGCTGCTGTTCGCCGTCTTGGCGATATTCTCCATGGTTACATTTCGGCGGCGGATCTACGAACGCATGCGGCGCAAATTGCCCGCGATGAAGCAGGGGCCCGCCGGAGAAACCGTCGTGCTGCCGGCCGAACTTCAGCCCGGCGAAACCTGCCGTCTGGAGTACTGCGGCAGTTCGTGGAACGCGGTCAACGGCGGGAAGACCGCCATCGCCGCCGGCCAGCGCGCACACATTGATAGGGTCAATGGCCTGACCCTCGTTGTCCATGGAGAGCATTCGTGACTATGACCTTAGGGTACGCATTCATCTTTATTGCCTTCCTGGTCGTAGTGGTGATCGCGAAGACCGCGACTGTCGTGCCGCAGCAGAGCGCATACGTGATCGAGCATCTGGGCAAGTACAGCCGTACGCTGTCCGCCGGATTTCACATCCTGGTGCCGTTCATGGAGCGCATCGCCTACAAGCACAGCCTCAAGGAAATCGCGATCGACATCGCCGAGCAGATCTGCATCACGCGCGACAACGTGCAGGTGGGCGTCGATGCCGTGCTGTACATGCAGGTCATGGATCCGCATCTGGCGTCCTACGGGATCACCAACTACGGCTTTGCGATTTCACAGCTGGCGCAAACGACGCTGCGCAGCGAGATCGGCAAGATCGAATTGGACCGAACCTTTGAGGCGCGCGGTCAAATCAACACCAACGTCGTCAGCGAATTGGACAAGGCGTCGTCACCCTGGGGCGTCAAAGTTCTGCGCTATGAAATCAAGAACATCACGCCGCCCAAGGACGTGCTCTCGGCGATGGAGAAGCAAATGCGCGCCGAGCGCGAAAAGCGCGCCGTCATTCTGACCTCCGAGGGCGAGCGGGACGCAAAGATCAACGCCGCCGAGGGCGACAAGCAGCGTGTGATCAAGCAGTCCGAGGCCAACAAGCAGCTGCAGATCAACGAGGCTGAGGGCCAGGCCCAGGCGATTCTGGCCGTAGCCACTGCAACGGCAGAAGGCTTGCGGCAGGTCGGCATCGCCTTGTCGGACCGCGGCGGCATCGAAGCGATGCAGTTGCGCATCGGCGAAGAGTACGTGAAGCAATTCGGCAGGCTGGCGCAAGCGGGCACGACGCTCGTGGTGCCGGCGAATCTGACCGATCTGGCTTCCATCGTCACCATGGCGACCAGCATCGCGCGCAAGCCCACCGGCTCGCCGCCCCCAGCGGGTCCGCCCGTCTTCTCAAAGAGCTAAGCAATATTCATGGCTGAGACGCGCGCCGCCCATTCGATTGGGTTTCTGGAGTTTGTGGTATTGGCGGCAGCGACCATGTCGACTCAGGCGATCGCCATCGACGCCATGCTACCGGCGTTTCCCACCATCGTTCGGGTATTGAACGTCGCGGATCCGAACCACGGCCAATGGATCGTCACCGCCTACATGACCGGCATGGGGCTGGGACAGTTGTTCTGGGGCATGCTCTCCGATCGTTTCGGGCGGCGGCCGATCCTGCTCGGCGGCCTGACGCTGTATGTCGTAGCGGCGCTGCTGTGCAGCCTGAGCGGCACTTTTCACGCCTTGCTTGCATGGCGTTTCGTGCATGGCCTCGCCGCCGCCTGCGTCACCGTCACGCGCTCGGTGGTGCGCGATTTGTATTCGGGGCGGCAGATGGCCCGTGTCATGTCCCTGACCTTCGTGGTATTCCTGACGGTGCCGATTCTCGCGCCGAGCTTGGGCCAGTTGATTCTCTTCATCGCGCCCTGGCGTTATATATTCGTGGTGTTCGCGTTGTTTGCCGCGACGGTCGCAACCTGGGGCTTCTTGCGGCTGCCGGAAACCCTGCACCCCGAATACCGGCTGACCCTGACACGCAAGCACGTCCTGAACTCCGCCAAGCTCGTGCTCGGCAACCGCGCCTCGATTTTTTACACCCTTGCCACGATGGTGATGTTCGGCACCATCATGGCCTACGTCGGCATGGTGGCGCAGATTTTCTCCGATGTGTTCCATCGTCCTAATCTGATGCCCAGCATGTTCGCGCTGTGCGCGATTTTCATGGGCATGGCGGCGTACTTGAACTCGCGCATCGTCGAGCGCTTAGGGATGCGCCTGATCTCACACACCGCGTTGTCGGCGTTCATCGCCGTGACCGGCCTGCACGCCGTCATCGCGGCGCTGGGCATCGAACATCTCTGGACCTTCGTGCTGCTGCAGGCGATCACCATGGCGACCTTCAGCTTGTCCGTATCCAACTTCGGTGCAATGGCGATGGAGCCCGTGGGTGCTGTGGCCGGCATCGCAGCATCGCTGCAAGGGTTCATATCGACTTTCGGCGGCGCGCTCGTCGGAGTCTTTATTGGCCAGCAATTCAACGGCACCACCGTGCCGTTGGCCGCGGGACAAATGCTTTGCGGGATCGGGGCCCTCGGATTCGTGCTGATGGCGGAACAGGGCCGGCTGTTCAGGGCGCATCATCCGAGCAGCGAACCGATGACCACCAAGGGCGCACATATCGAGGTTGCGCGATCGCAATAGGCGCAATACGCCCCTTACGCCGTCTTAAGTCCCGCTCGCGCCGGTCGTTTGACGTGCTACGCGGGTCTATGGCATACAAGATCGCATAAGGGAGCGTTTTGAAATGAAATTAGCAGCCTGTTTTTTGATGCTGTCGGCCGGGGTATATTCCGCGGCGCGAGCGGAGGAACCGCCGCCCGCGACGCAGCCTCCGGCCGCCGAAACCGCCACCGCGCAAGCGCCCGCCGCAAATGTGCCTGCCGCGGCTGTTGCAACCAACGCATCCACGACCGTTAAGCCGGCTGCCGCTGCTACGCCTGCCAAACTCGACAAGAGCGAGGTGGTGAATGTTGCCGAGACCGAAGCGCTAATCAAGAAAATGCGCGCGCGCGGCTACAAGCCGGTAAACCGGAAGGGGATTCTGGTCTTTTGCCGTCCCGAGGGCGAACTTGGCACGCATTTTCAGCGCGAACGTTGCAGTACGCTCGACCAATTGAAAGATGCGGAGCGTTCGGGTCAGGATTACGTGAACCAGATTCAGCAACAGGGTTCGGCAGTTCCGTTCAAAGGCGACGCTCCGCCGAACATGCATCCGTGAGCTGCTGACGGCGAACTGGACCTGACTGCTGCGCCCGGCGCGGTAGACTTGCAGGCATGAGCAGCCCAAGAACCGTCACCGCGAGCCGGTACGTGACCCCATTGCGGGAGGGCGGATCGTTGCCGGCCATCATCGAAGCCGACGATGATGGATTGTATGTTCTGAAATTTCGCGGCGCCGGCCAGGGGCCCAAGGCTTTGATCGCGGAGCTCGTGGCCGGCGAGATCGGGCGTCTCGCGGGATTACCCGTGCCCGAAATCGTGTTTGTGGTGCTGCCGCCGGATCTCGCGCGCACCGAGCCGGATGCGGAAATTCAAAGCCTCATCGGCGCGAGCGGCGGGCTGAATCTCGCCCTGGATTATCTGCCCGGATCCGTAAATTTCGATCCCTTGGTGTTTCAGCCCGAGGCCAAGCTGGCCTCAGCCATCGTGTGGTTCGATGCCTTCGTGTGCAACGTCGATCGAACGGCGCGCAACGTCAATATGCTGATGTGGCATCGTGGTCTGCGGCTCATCGATCATGGCGCCGCCCTGTATTTTCATCATGCGTGGAAGCAGGGCGATGAGCATGCACTCACGCCGTTCTCCTTGATCAAGGATCATGTATTGTTGAAATACGCCGGCCTGCTCGAGGAGGTCGATGCGGAAATGGCGGCGCGCATCGACATCGAACGGATTGCCGAACTCGTCAATCTCATCCCGGATACGTGGCTGGCGGATGAGCCCGGATTCGACGGCAAATCTGCGCAGCGGGATGCCTATTTGAAGTTTTTCAAGACGAGACTGGCATCATCCAGCATCTTCGTGCAGGAGGCGATTCATGCGCGCGCTGCGCACGTATGACTATGCAGTAGTTCGCGTCGTGCCGCGTGTCGAGCGCGGCGAGTTCGTGAATGCCGGCATCATTCTTTCCTGCGATGTGGAGCGAATCTTGTTGGCCGGTATCGAACTCGATGAGAAGGCGCTGCTGACGATCGATCCGCACGTCGATAGAGATCTCGTGAGGAACGCGCTGGCCAGCATTCCCACGATCTGCGCGGGCGGCGAAGCGGCGGGAGACATTGGCAAAATGTCGGCGCGGGAGCGGTTTCACTGGCTGGTCGCGCCGCGCAGCACCATCGTGCAGACCTCGCCCGTGCACACCGGCCAGTGCGCCGAGCCTGCCGCGGCGCTTCTGCATCTCATGCAGACGATGGTCAGGCGCTAGTCGCCGCCGATGCAGCCAATTGCCGCCGATGCAGCTAGTTGCCGCCGGAGCGCAGAGCCGCCGCGGCATCGGCAAGTCCAAAACCGTAGCCTGGGTCCCACGCGGCGGCACCCAGAGGCACTGCGGTGCTGCGCAGCGCTTTCAGAACCTGTACCCGGTTGAGTCCTGCGCTCTCGAGCAGCGCTGCCGCGCCGGCGATGGCCGGTACCGCTGCGGAAGTCCCGCAAAACTGATTGTTGGCGAGCGTTTTGCCGTTGCTGAAGGGCGTCGTGACGCAGTCGGGCGCCACCAGATCAGGCTTGGCAACTTGCAGCGGCGTTGGGAGCCGGGTGTAATCGAAGCCATCCGGCGATGCGGCGTCCGCGGTGGCCTGAAAATCCATGCGGAAGGGACCGTGATTGGACCACTGCTCGAGCATGCGCGGCGACATCGCGAATGTCGCGCCCACGACCAATGCATCCGGAATGTCGCCGATGGTGCCGCCGGCGAGTCCGGAGGTTGAGTGCGCGAGCGGCTGGCATTCGATATTGCAGGTTGCGCTGCCCTCGGTCACTTGCACTTCAAGTCCCTGAGCCGATCCGGAATTGAGTGCAATGGCCAGCCGGACCACCTGCGCGACACCGGTCTTGTTGGTGTAGTCGAGCAGCAGCGTGGGATCCGATTGACCGGTCGCCTGGGTCAAGACCTGCGAGTTGCCATCCAGCAGGTAGGCGCCGAGCGCGCGGTTGGCCGGATCGTGCGGCGGATCGTTCCAATTCAATATGAGTCTCAAGCGACCGGTCGCAGGCACCGTGATGGCGTTGAATGCGTCGCTGGCGCCGCCGCCGGCGAGCCCAAAGTCCAGCAGCATGAGCTGGGCGCCGGCGATCGACGCCGGCGTTGGGACGAACGACCCCTGCCAGTAGCCGCCTTGCTGTTCGTTGCCGGCGAGATGTACGAACACCAGACGATCATTTGCGGTTTCCAACTGGGAGACCGTTTCGGCGGTGGTATCGGGATAGAACTGCCCGGAAAATA
The DNA here is from genome assembly GCA_035488895.1 of Steroidobacteraceae bacterium. Lineage (GTDB taxonomy): Bacteria > Pseudomonadota > Gammaproteobacteria > Steroidobacterales > Steroidobacteraceae > Bog-1198. The sequence continues at coordinate 10,824 of DATHKV010000242.1, read as the reverse complement.
AAATGTCGTCGACGATGATGTCGGCGTGGAAGTTGTTGCCCAGATCCTTCACGCAGCCGTTGAAGTCTAGGTCGACTCCGTCGCAGAAACCGAGCACCGCGTCAGGCGCATGCTGATGCACCAATTCAAGCATCCAGCTGCCTTCATCGAGGGTGCCCGAGGTGTTCTGGCTGATGTAGATGCCCGCGGGCAGCAGACCCGCGGCCTGGTAGGACGCAAGATTCACGACGCCGGTGCTGATCACGCCGACGCGTACGCCGGCACCGCGAAATCCCGCCGCGCGCAGCTGATCCATGTGCAGGATGGTATCTGCCTCGCTGGTCACGGCCGCGTCCATGGGACCCGCAGGACCGGCTGGCGTGCTCGCGCCGCCGCCACTGCCGCCGCCGCAGGCGCTGAGCGACAGTGCGACCGCCATGGTGCAAACCACTACACGGGACTTATGCATTTCTCCCTCAAATACAGGGCCCGAACGCGATGTTGCAGTGCAACATATGCGGCGCAGCGAAATTGAGACGCGGCTCGAAGCTCAAAATCTCTTGCTGAATCATAGTCGTTCTCAAGGATGCAAAAGCCGGAAAGGGTTACCGATCAGTCATGGACATCTCAAGGATTCGCAGTTTTATGAGCCGGCATCGTCGAAGTATCAAGGATTTATCGCTGATCCTGATCATCATGTTGGTTGCCATGTTCTACGCCTGGCAGGTCGACATCTTCGCGAACGAGGGCAAAGTTACCGTCAAGGAACAGACACTCGAGGTCGACGAACTCTTGCTCTTGGGCGGCGCGCTCATGCTGGCCATGTTGCTGTTCGCGATTCGGCGCTACCTTGAGCAAAAACGTGAAACGGCGCGCCGTCTGGCCGCGGAAACGCACGCGCGCGAACTCGCCTTCCAAGACGGTCTCACAGGATTGCCGAATCGGCGCCAGTTCGACGATGCTTTGAAGGCCGCGTTGGCGGCGCCGCCGCGCGGCGGGGCCGTGCACGCGGTGTTTCTGTTGGACTTGAACGGCTTCAAGCAGATCAACGATGTTCACGGCCACGCCATCGGCGACGAGGTGCTGATCGTCGTCGCACAGCGACTGCTGGCAGCCGTGCGCGGCGGTGATTTGCTCGCCCGATTCGGCGGGGATGAATTTGCGATTCTGGCGCGCCATTTGGTCGGCCCGGAAGCCGCCACCAACGTGGCGTTGCGCGTGATCCAGGCGTTGGAAGTGCCGATTGCCACCGGCACTCTGAAGCACCAAATTGGCGCCGGAATCGGCATCGCTCTCGTGCCAAACGATGCAACGGTGCCGGAAGAGGCTCTGCGCAAGGCGGATGTCGCGCTGTATCGCGCCAAGGCGGAACGGCGCTCCGCGCTGCGATTCTTCGAACCCCAAATGGATCGCCAGGTCCGGGAGCGCCACCAGCTCGAGGCTGACCTGCGCGCCGCCTTGGACAGCGGCAACATCAGCACCGTGTACCAGCCCTGCTTCAATCTCAAGAGCGGCGCGGTGGTGGGCTTTGAAGCGGCGCCCCTCTGGATTCACGGAACGCATGGCGTGATCCCGGCGGAACGGTTCATTCCCATCGCCGAAGAGACCGGACTGATCCACGATCTTGCCGCGCGGCTGTTGCGCGATGCCTGTGCCGCGGCAGTCCAGTGGCCGCAGCATGTGACGCTGGCGGTCGACTTTTATCGCGGGCAGCTGAGGGATCGGGAGCTGAAGGCTCAAGTCACCAAGATCTTGGAGGAAACCGGCTTGGCGCCGCAGCGCCTCGAAATCGAAATCACCGAGAGCGTTCTGGTCGAGGATCTCGAGGCGGCTCAGCAGGTTCTTGGGGGACTGCGCGACACCGGCGTCCGGATCTCGCTCGACAATTTCGGCACCGGCTATTCAAGCCTCTACCATTTGCGCAACTTCAAGATCGACAAGATCAAAATCGACAAGAGCTTCGTGGAGAGCATGAGTTCAACGAGCGAAAGCGCGGCGATCGTCAGCGCCTTGGTCGGCCTGGGCGAGGGGTTTGGCTTGACCGTCGCCGCCGAAGGCATCGAAAACGCCGGCCAGCAGGCGCAGCTGGTGCGCAGCGGATGCCAGCAGGGACAAGGCCATCTTTACAGCGATCCTTTGTCCTCGGAGGCGACCGCGGCATTCTTTGCGCCGCCGCCCGTGCGGCTGGTTGCGCAGCGGTCAGGGTCTTAGCTGCCGCGGAAAATTGTGTTCAGCGCGTTTCCGGATGCCGCGTCTGCGAACCCATCGAATCTTCCCTGCTCCATGATGAGCGTGGCGGCGCGCATGAATCCGCCCCAGGCCGCGCGCGCCAGCGCGCCGCCGACACTGATGCGGCGCACGCCGAGTGCTGCAATCTGGGCCAGATTGAGTTCGGCGTTGAAGCCGATCAGCAGATTCACGGGCTTGGGTGCGACGGCGGCAACGACCGCGGAGATATGTTCCACCGAGCGAATTCCGGGTGCATATAAGCAATCGGCGCCGGCGTTCGCGTAGGCCTTGAGCCTGCCGATGGTTTGCTCGATGTCGGGCTGGCCCACGAGAAAGCACTCGGCGCGGCCGATCAGCATGGTGTTGCCGCCGGCTTTATCGATGGCGTTGCGCGCCGCGCGAATGCGTTCGACCGCGGCCTCGAGGTCGAACAAGGGTTTGGCAGCATCGCCGGTCGAGTCTTCGATGGACAGACCCGCGACACCGGTTTCCACCGCGAGCCGGACACTGTCGCCGACCCCGGCGGCATCGGGTGCGTAGCCGTGCTCGAAGTCGGCGTTGATCGGCAGGTCCGTGGCCTCGACCATTTCCGTCAGATGCTCCAACACGCGATCCCGCGACATGCCGCCGTCGCGGTGACCATGCGACCAGGCGAAGCCTGAACTGGTGGTGGCAAGCGCCTTGAATCCCAGACTCTGCAGATAGCGCGCACTGCCGACATCCCAAGGGTTGGGAATGACGAAGCAGCCCTCTTGGTGAAGACGCTGAAACGTGCGACGCTTGTCGGCGATGCTGGGACGAACGTGTGGCATGCGAAACTCCTAGGAGCCTGTCTCCTTGTGCTTGATCGCGCGGTAGCCGATGTCAAGCCGGTACTGCACCAGATTCCAGTGAATGGCGTGAACGAGATTGTATGCCTGCAGCTGCGCGGCGCTCACCGTCTCGCCCAAGCCCACCGCACAGAGCACACGGCCGCCCGCCGTGACAATGCGCGTGCCCTCGACGCGCGTGCCGGCATGGAAGACTTTCCCCGGCAAGGCCGCCGCCGCCTCGAGCCCGGAGATGGGATCGCCCTTGCGATACGCATCGGGATAGCCGCCGGCGGCCATGACCACGCCCAGCGCCGCGCGCGGATCCCATCGGACTTCTGCCTTACCCAGAGTGCCGTCGAGTGCCGCTTCGCACAGATCGATGAGGTCGCTCTGCAGTCGCATCAGGATGGGCTGTGTTTCCGGATCACCGAAGCGACAATTGAATTCCAACACATTGGGCGTGCCGTCGGCGGCGATCATCAGCCCGGCGTACAGAAAACCCAGGTAAGGATTGCCGTCGGCGCGCAAGCCTTCAAGCGTGGGTTCAATCACCTCGCGCATGATGCGCAGGTGTTGCGCAGGCGTGACGATCGGCGCAGGAGAATAGGCGCCCATGCCGCCGGTGTTCGGCCCCTTGTCGCCGTCGTCGCGGCGCTTGTGATCCTGCGATGTCGCGAGCGCAATGACCTGGCTGTCGCACGCCACCACGATGAAGCTGACTTCTTCGCCCTGCAGAAATTCTTCGATGACGATGGTGTTGCCGGCGGCGCCAAAGCTTCCGCCCAGCATGGCGCGCGCGGCGCTCAAGGCCGATTCGTGCGTTTCGCAGATGACCACGCCCTTGCCGGCGGCCAACCCGTCCGCTTTGACCACCAGCGGCAAGCGCTGTGCGAGCACGTAGCGCTCATCGAAATTCGCAGCCGTAAAGGTGGCGAAGCTCGCGGTCGGTATGCGATGACGGTTGAGGAAATCCTTCGTGAAGGCTTTTGAACCCTCGAGGCGCGCGGCATTGGCGGAAGGGCCGAAGCAGCGCCGACCGGCGGCGCGGAAGCGATCGACGATACCGGCGACCAAGGGGCCTTCGGGCCCCACGATGGTGAGATCGATGTCTTCGTCGATCGCAAACTGCAGCAGGCCGTCAATATCGTCGGCCGCAACGTCGACGTTGATCACCTTGGCTTCCGTTGCGGTGCCGGCGTTGCCGGGCGCGACGAACACCTGATGCACGCGGTTCGAAGACGCACATTTCCAGGCCAGTGCGTGCTCGCGCCCGCCGCCGCCGACAATCAGGACTTTCATCTAATGACGGAAATGGCGCATGCCGGTGAACACCATGGCAATGCCGTGTTCATCGGCGGCGGCGATCACTTCGGCATCGCGCTTGGAACCGCCGGGCTGAATGATGGCTTTGATGCCGAATTCGGCGAGGGCGTCCAAGCCGTCGCGAAACGGGAAGAAGGCATCCGAGGCGACCGATGCGCCTCCCAGGGTCAATCCGACATCCTGGGCCTTCATGGCGGCGATCTTGCTGCTGATCACCCGGCTCATTTGGCCGGCGCCTATTCCCAACGTAGCACGGTCTTTGACTGCGATGATGGCGTTCGATTTGACATATTTCGCCACCCGCCATGCGAAGATCAGGTCATCGAGTTCCGCCAGGGTGGGTGGCCGCTGGGTGACGGTGCGCAATTCCTGCGCGCGCACCGCGCCCGTATCGCGCGTCTGCACCAACAGGCCGCCGGCCACACTCTTGTATTCGAGCAATTGCGTCACCGGCAGCGAAAGATCGCCGGTGAGGAGCACGCGCACGTTGTCCTTGGCTTCCAAGATGCCAAGGGCTTCTTCCGTGAAGCGCGGCGCCAAGATGACCTCCACGAACTGCCGATCGAGGATGGACCGTGCCGTGGCCGCGTCGAGCTCGCGGTTGAACGCAATGATGCCGCCGTAGGCCGAGGTCGGGTCGGTGCGATAGGCCTGCGCGTAGGCCTCGGCCACGCTGCTGCATCTTGCCGCACCGCAGGGGTTGGCATGCTTGACGATAACGCAGCCGGGGGAATCGAACTGACGCACGCATTCGAGCGCCGTGTCGGCATCGGCGATGTTGTTGAACGACAGCTCGCGTCCTTGGATTTGCTTGGCCTGCGTAACGGATGCGCCGATGGCGCGCGGGTCGGTGTAGAACGCCGCTTGTTGGTGCGGGTTCTCGCCGTAGCGCAGATCGAGATGCTTGCGAAAGGAAAGATTCAAGTCGTCCGGGAAGGTGGGCGCCGCTCCGCCGATCGCACCCGTGAAGTACGCGGACACCATGGCGTCGTACTGTGCGGTATGCGCGAAAGCCTTGGCGCTGAGTTTCCTGCGCATGTTCAAATTGGTGCTGCCCTGATTTGCCGCCAGTTCATCGAGCAACTCGCGATAGTCCTGAGGATCGACCACCACCGCGACCGAGGCATGATTTTTTGCAGCGGCGCGCACCATCGCGGGACCGCCGATATCGATATTGTCCACGGCATCGTCGTAGCTGCAGTCGGGGCGGCTCACGGTCGCGGCAAACGGATAAAGATTGACCGCCAGCAGTTCGATGGGCTCGATGCCGTGTTCGCGCATCACGGCCTCATCGATTCCGCGCCTTCCCAGCAAGCCGCCATGAATTTTGGGGTGCAGAGTCTTGACGCGGCCGCCCATGATTTCCGGAAAGCCGGTGTGTTCAGCGACTTCCTTGACCGAAATGCCGTGACTCGTCAACAGTTTGGCGGTGCCGCCGGTCGACAACAGCTCGATGCCGCGTTCCTTCAATTCGCGCGCAAACTCAACGATGCCGGTCTTATCGGAGACACTGAGCAACGCGCGACGTACGGGCGTGAGCACTTAAACCTTACTCGCTGATGCCGAACTCTTTGAGTTTCTTGCGTAGCGTGCCGCGATTGATTCCAAGAATGGTCGCGGCGCGGCTCTGATTGCCCTGGACATGGCCCATCACGACTTTGAACAGCGGCTCTTCCACTTCGCGCATCACCAGATCGTACAAGTGCGCGGGCTTGTGGCCGTTCAGCGTCTCAAAGTAGCACTGTAAGGCCTCTTCGGCCTGTGAACGCAACGGCACTCCCTTGCCGTTGACCTTCAGATCGCGGCCGTTGAACGCCGCCGCGATCTCTCTACGTGATTTCGATTTCTTTTTCGCGACCATGGCCTTAAGTTCAAGTCCCTGTTGATCTGTATTTATTATCCAATTTACGCTTACGCAGCGCGAACCACACCAGTATCGTAATGCTGCAGCAGCGTGGACAGTTGTTCTTCGGGCGTCTCGATTTGAACAAGACGATTCCGCAAGTCCTCTTGTCCCGGATGCTGCCGGAAATACCAACTCAAGTGTTTACGTGCCACTCGAACACCGGTCTGATCGCCGTAGAAGGCATACAGGTCTTCGAGGTGGGCGCGCATAATATCACGGACTTTTTCCAGCGCTAGCACCGCGCGATTTTCTCCCGTTGAGAGAAAAAAATTGACTTCGTCGAAAATCCATGGCCGGCCCTGGGCGGCTCTGCCGATCATGATGCCGTCGCAGCCGGTCTCGTCAAGAATTTTTCGCGCCTGTTGCGCAGATGCGATATCGCCATTTGCAAAGACGGGAATCCTCACCTGATCTTTGATGGCGCGCACGGTTTCGTGTTCGGCATCTCCCTGATACAAGTCGGTGCGGGTTCGCCCGTGGATGGCGAGTGCTGCAATGCCGCTGTCCTCCGCGATCCTTGCGATGTGCGCGGCGTTTTTGTGATTCGGATCCCAGCCGGTGCGCGTTTTCAACGTCACCGGCGCGGCGACGGCGCGCACCACCGCGCGCAGAATGCGTCCGACCAGTTCCTCATCCTGAAGCAGCGCGGAGCCGGCCAATCGATTGCATACCTTCTTCGCCGGGCATCCCATATTGATGTCGATGATCTGCGCACCCGCGTCGACATTGCGCCGCGCGGCGTCGGCCATCATGTCGGGGTCGAAGCCGGCGATTTGCACGACGCGGGGACTGGGTTCGCCGGCATGATCCATGCGGCGGCGCGATTTCGGCGTGTCCCACAACCGCACGTCGGCGCTCAGCATTTCCGATGCGGCGAGCCCGGCGCCAAAGCGGCGGCACAGAATGCGAAACGGCCGGTCCGTCACGCCCGCCATGGGCGCGAGCAAGACGTTGGACGGCAACGTATAAGGGCCGATCTTGACGCTCATCGCTTGGCTTGCGCCGGGGCCTTGTCGTTGGCGCATGCGACGCGCCGATCCGGGGCACGTAAACACACATCGATTTCGAAACCCTCGGCATTCTTGCCGGGATCCAAAATATCCAAGGTCGCGTCGGCGCGTTCGCCGGGCGCGAGAAGCTTGGCGGTGGGCTTGCCCAGGTATTCGGAGGGCTCGAAGTCGCGGGTGCCGATGCTGCCGCCAAATCGGTTGGCGAGCGTGACGCGCAGCAACGGGTAGGGTTCCAACTGCGCGGCGGTATTCAAGATGCTGGCACGTACCCGCAGGGTGCCCGCGCCGGCTGGATCGCCCGTGACTCCCCATTGCCTGAGCTGATAGGCGGAGAGATTCGCGGGCGGCGCAACCGGGGCGCCCATCTCTGAATAGAGAGCGCGCAGCGAGCCTCCGAGAGGCGCGTGCGTGGCAAGCCACTCGCGATTTTGGTGAATGACCTGCATGGCGAGCAGCGCCGCCGCGGCAAACGCAGCGATGAGCCACGGAGTCGACAGCCGATCGCTCTCCGTCGGCACGGCATCGAAGGGCGAGCTGCGCCGCCGCACGGGCCTGCCCGGCCGTTCAATCTCGACGATGGCTTCGTCCGGCGACTCGACGCCCGAGAGCATTTCGCGCCGAACGTCCTCGGACACCTCGAAGCCGCTCGGTAGGGGAGCCGGGTTCTCGGGCGCGGCGACATCCGCAACGGGCATTTCCGGTACCGCCGCGTTGAAAACCTCGATTTCCTCGGGTTCGCCGAGATCCACAATCGGAGCTGGAGTCGGAACCGGCGCCGGTTCCGCCGGCGGCGGCATTCGCGGCCGCACGCCTTTCTTGGTCTCGATGAAAATGCGATCCAACTCGCCCGGGGGCAGAGTGAATTCCATCGAGGTTTCGCCCAACTCGTCGGCGTCATCCCCTGGAGGCGCGGGCGGATCAGACACCTCGCTCTCATTCCAATCGAGTATCTGCAGCCGGGCAATCTCGACTCCCGGCGAAGCAAACTCATCTGGGTTCGCGGTCGCGCTGCGCGGATTCGGCGGCGCGGGGGATTCCAAGATACTGTCGGCGCGCGTCTCCAAATCGAACGAGGTTTCTCCCGCCGTGAAGACACTGGGATCCTCCGCGAGATGCGCCAGGGCATTGAAGATTTCTCCGCATTTGCCACAACGCACCTGGCCGCCTGCCGCGCGCAACACTTCCGCGGATAACTTAAAGACGGTCTCGCATTTTGAACATTGCGTAAACACGCTACGAATGTCTCCGCGCGTAGATGCAGCACCATTCATCCCGCTCTATGACCTGCACGATATCAAAACCGGACGCATATGCCGCTTTTAGGGAATAGGCCTGCGTTTTCAACAGGCCCGACAGCAGCAAATGCCCTCCCGATTCGCACGCCAGCGTTAATTTCGGCACCAATTCGATCAACGGTCCGGCAAGAATATTGGCGATCACGCAATGCGCGGACGGCAAGCTCGCTTCGGTGTCCTGCACGGTGATGCGGGAGGCGACCGCGTTACGGTTGGCGTTGTCGCGGGTCGACAGCAGCGCCTGCGGGTCAAGATCGACCGCGGTGACGTGTGCCGCGCCGAGTTTCAAGGCGGCCAGCCCCAAGATGCCGGAGCCGCAGCCATAGTCGATCAGCGTTTTGCCCGCCAGGGCCATCGAGTCCAAAATCTGCAGGCACAACGCGGTGGTGGGATGCGTGCCCGTGCCGAACGCCAATCCGGGGTCCAGCCGCACAATTACCGCTTCTGGGTCTTCCGGCGCCTCGGCGTCGCGCGGACACACCCAAAGCCGACGGCCAAAGCGCAGCGACTTCCAGTCGGTGAGCCAGGCCCGCTCCCAGACCTGGTCTTTGACGGCGCGCACACGGGCAGTTTGTGTGACGTGGGGGCCCAACGCGCTTGCCAGGCGATTCAGATTGAGCGCTGCGTCGCTGGATTCTTGAAACAGGGCCCGCACCAGTGTGTCGCTCCAGAGTCGAATCTCCCCGGGCTTGGGTTCGAGCACGGGTTCGTCGCCGCGATCAAGGAAGGTAATGGAACTCGCCCCCACGTCGCGCAGAGCCGCTTCGACCGCATCGGAACTCAACGTAGCGAGTGGAAATTCGATTTCGTAGAACGTCATCGATGCAACGTCCCGCAGATGTTACTTCAGCCCCAAGCGTCGCTCTAGGTAGTGGATGTCGGTTCCACCCTGCTTGAAGGCGGAATGGTTGAATATTTCCTGATGCAGCGGGATGTTGGTCTTGATGCCCTCGACCACCATCTCGGCGAGCGCATTGCGCATGCGCGCGATGGCCGTATCGCGCGTATCGCCGTACGCAATGACCTTGCCGATCATGGAATCGTAAAACGGCGGTACGTTGTAGCCGGTGTAGACATGACTGTCGACGCGGATTCCCGGGCCGCCGGGAGAGTGCCACAGGCGGATCGGACCTGGGCTCGGCGTGAAATTCTTCGGATCCTCGGCGTTGATGCGGCATTCCACGGCATGACCGCGGATCTGAATGTCGTTCTGCCCGTAGGGCAGCGGTTCGCCCGCCGCGATCAGCAGTTGCGCTTTGACGATGTCGATACCCGTAACCAGCTCGGTCACGGGATGCTCGACCTGTACGCGGGTGTTCATTTCGATGAAATAAAATTCGTTGTCCTGGTACAAGAACTCCAGCGTGCCGGCGTTGCGGTAGCCGACTTCGCGCACGGCCCGGGCGCAGCGCTCTCCCATGGTCTTGCGTTGTTTGGCGGTGAGGCCCGGCGCCGGCGCTTCCTCGATCACCTTCTGGTGGCGGCGCTGCATGGAGCAATCCCGCTCGCCGAGGTGCACCACGTTGCCGTAGTTGTCCGCCAGCACCTGAAATTCGATGTGGCGCGGCTTTTCGAGAAACTTCTCCATGTAGACCTGATCGTTGCCGAACGCAGCCAATGCTTCCGACTGCGTCACGCCGATCGCGTTCAGCAGCGAGGCATCCGTGTGCACCACGCGCATGCCGCGGCCGCCGCCGCCGCCCGACGCCTTGATAATGACGGGATAGCCAATGTCCTTGGCAATCCGGAAACTCTCGTCCGCGTCCTTGCCGAGCGGTCCGTCCGAGCCGGGCACGCAGGGCACTCCCGCGGCCTTCATGACCTTGATGGCCGAGACCTTGTCGCCCATGAGCCGGATCGTTTCCGCCCGCGGGCCCACGAATATGAAGCCGCTTTTTTCGACGCGCTCGGCGAAATCGGCGTTCTCGGACAGGAATCCATAGCCGGGATGAATCGCCACCGCGTCGGTGACCTCGGCCGCGCTGATGATCGCCGGCATGTTCAGATAGGAGAGCGCAGATTGCGGCGGCCCGATACACACCGTCTCGTCCGCCAGCAGGACATGCTTGGTGTTGAAATCAGCGGTGGAATGCACCGCCACGGTCTTGATGCCGAGCTCGCGGCAAGCGCGCAATATGCGAAGGGCGATTTCGCCGCGGTTCGCGATGACGACTTTTTCGATCATCGGTCTATTCGATGATGAACAGCGGTTGGCCGAATTCGACCGGCTCGCCGTTCTTCGCCAACATGGCCGTGATCCGGCCTTCCTT
>DATHKV010000241.1:0-10187 GCA_035488895.1 Steroidobacteraceae bacterium | reverse complement strand
CCTGCGATCATCCCGCGCACCGTTTGACCGCGCTCAATGGGGCCGACTCCCGCGGGCGTACCCGTGAATATCAAGTCGCCGGGTGCCAGCTCAACATAGCTCGACAGCGCCGCGATGATTTCCGCGACGCTCCAAATCATGTCGCGTAGATCGCCTTGCTGGCGCACCTCGCCGTCGACGGTGAGGGAGATCGCGCCCGCGGCGGGCGGGGCTCCCAACTTCAAGGGACCAATCGGTGCGGAATGATCAAATCCCTTGGCCATGTCCCACGGACGGCCCGCCTTCTTTGCCTCGGCCTGCAAATCGCGGCGCGTAAGATCGATACCCACGGCATGGCCAAAAATCATAGCACCCGCATCGGCCCCGGCCAGATTTGCGCCTCGGCCGTGCAGCGCGACCACCAATTCGACTTCGTGATGCAGCTGCGACGTTCGCGGAGGGAAAGGTAGGCGGCGGCCGCTGCCCACGACCGCATCGGCGGGCTTGCTGAAGAAAAACGGCAAATCGCGCTGCGGGTCGTTGCCCATCTCGCGTACGTGCTCAGCGTAGTTGCGACCGACGCAGTAAATCCGGCGCACCGGAAACAGCTGCTGCGACCCGGAGATGGCAATCGCGGGTTGCTGTAGCTGCGGGACTTTAGGCATCGGCACGCATTATGCCAATGTAGGGACCGATTGTTGGGTTATCGCAGGCAGGCAGGTTTGCACGTGAAGTCGATCCGCAGTAATATTCCGTATCTATTTGAGTTATAAGTTCTTCCCTTCGCGCGTCCACTTGACGCTATAGACAAATTAGGCATCTTTTGTCTATACTGCGTCAGTGAACATAACGTCAGCTGCGCCCACTGATCGATCAGAACCGCGTCTCGCCGCCTTGCTCGACGCCGCGGTCGGGGTCTTTGCTCGGTTCGGCTATCGCAAGACCTCGATGGACGACGTGGCCCGCGCTGCCGGTGTGTCCCGTCAAGGTTTGTACCTGTCGTTCGCCAATAAAGAGGAGCTGTTCCGCCGCGCTTTGGAACATTCCTTGCGACAACAACTACACGCCGCCATCACGTCGCTGTCACGCGACGACGCTAGTTTGGAGATGCGGGTGATTGATGCCTGCAACGGCTGGGCCGGACGATTTGTCGGGGCCCTCGGAGCGGATGCGGCGGATCTGATGTGCGCGAGTACGGCGCTCGCCGGAGCAACGTTGGCGGAATACGAATGGCAATTCGAGGAAGCCCTCGCAACCGCCCTTGCGGCCTCGCCCATGGCGGATCGGTGTGCCGCCGCGAATGTGGACATCGCCGATTTGGCGCATGCGCTGCACGCCACCGCGCGCGGCCTCAAGCAGCGCTGCAAGACTCCTGAGGAATTTGTGAAGGGTATGACGGCTGCGGTCCGCATGACGTGCACGCCTTTGAATCAGCCGCGTGCGCGCAAGGGGACCAATACGTGAAGAACTCCGAATTCGGGCGCCGATCCACGGCGGATCATGTCCTCGCAGGCATCGACCTGACGGGCAAGCGCATGCTGGTCACCGGGTGCAATTCTGGAATCGGGTCGGAAATCATGAATGCCTTCGCCGCCAACGGCGCAACCGTGATCGGCGTTGCGAGAACGCTGGAGGCTGCCTCGCAGGCGTGCACGGCGGCGAGTCCACGATGTATTCCAATCGCCTGCGATTTGGCGAACTTCGATTCCATTGCCGCAGCCTTGGCGGCGGTCCGCGGTCTCAAGTTTTCACTGGACGCCATTGTCGCCAACGCCGGTGTCGGGAATTTGGCCGCTTTGCAGACGCGCTACGGCGTGGAGATGCAGTTTCTGACCAATCACATCGGCCATTTCATGCTGGTCAACGGCCTCGTCGATCTAGTACGGGACGGCACCGGACGCATTGTGACGGTCAGCGCCAACGCAAGCGTTCGCGCGGCTCCCAAGGAAGGCATCATGTTCGACAATCTCGACGGCAGGCGCTTTTACGAGCCGGCGGCATTCTATGCGCAGTCCAAACTTGCGAATGCACTCTATGCCAAGGAACTATCGCGCCGTCTTGGAAGCCGCGGAATTGCGGTGAACTCAGCCGATCCGGGCGCGGCACGCACCAAGCTCAACCCGCGCTTCGCGGAGCGGCTCTTCGCGAAAACCGCCGCTCGGGCGGCAGCGACACCGGCGCTGCTCGCCGCAAGTCCTCAGGCGAGCGGCATTACCGGCGAGTACTGGAGCGACTGCAAAATGTCCGAGGGCAACGCACTGCTTATGGATGCGGCGCTCGCCGGACGACTCTGGAACGTCTCGCAGCTGATTCTCGATCGCCGGCAAGAACATCGCGACCTGACCCTGCAGCAAGCCGCCTAATCCAACGGATTAGTCGAACAGCAGCATTCCACCGGCGGCCCCGGCGGTTTATGATCACGCCGCGGATCTGCGCGAGGTGCTGCTGTATATCGCGGGGAACAATGAACTGAATTCCTTGCCGCTGCGTTGATTTGGGGATCCTTCCGTCGATTGCTCACGAGTCCCTGGCGGCGTGAGCGAAGACTAATTAGATTAATCGCGAGAGAACATCAGCGTGTGGATCGTTAGAGTAGCGTTACAGCGGCCGTACACCTTCCTCATGCTCGCCGTGTTGATCGTGTTGCTGGGCGGATACTCCATCCTGAACACGGCCACGGATATTTTCCCAACCATCAAGATACCCATCGCGGCGGTCATTTGGCGCTACAACGGCATTCTGCCGGAAGAGATCGCGAATCGGATCATTCTATTCTCGGAGCGCACCGCGCAAACCGTGGTCAACGACGTCGAGCACACCGAATCGCAGTCGGTCGTCGGCACCTCGATCGTGAAGTATTTCTTTCAGCCGGGCGCCGACAAGGATCTGTCGATGGCGCAGATCACGGCGGTTTCGCAATCGCAGATCGCATTCTCGCCGCCGGGCACCACCCCGCCGTTCATACTCTCCTACAATGCCTCGACCGTGCCGATTTTGCAGCTTGCATTGAGCAGCCCGACGCTGTCAGAGGCGCACGTTTTTGATTTTGCCACCACAATCCTGCGCACTCAGTTGTCGACCGTGCAGGGAGCCTCGATTCCCTATCCCTACGGCGGCAAACAACGCCAAGTGCAGGTGGATCTGGATCCCCAGGCGCTGAGCGCCAACGGCTTGTCGGGCAGCGATGTGGTGACGGCAATTGGCGCACAAAACCTGATCTTGCCCGCCGGTACGCAAAAAATCGGCGAACTCGAGTACTTCATCAAGGTCAATTCAAGTCCGCTGGCCCTGGATGAGCTGAATAACCTGCCGATTCGCGCACGCAACGGCACGGTGACCTATGTCAGGGACGTCGCGCACGTGCGCGACGGCTACTCGCCGCAGACCAATATCGTCCGGCTGGGCGGCCACCGGGCAGTCCTGATGAGCGTGCTGAAGACCGGCACCGCATCGACCATCGACATCGTGAACAGCATCAATGAGAAGCTGCCGCAGGTTCGCGCCATCGCGCCCCCGGATCTGAAAATCGAGGCGCTCAGCGACCAATCGATATTCGTCCGCGCCGCGATTTCCGGCGTCATTCGCGAAGCGGTCATCGCCGGAGCGCTGACCGGATTGTTGATCCTGCTGTTTCTCGGCAGCTGGCGCAGCACGCTGATCATCACCATTTCCATTCCCTTGTCGATTCTCGCCTCCATTTGCTGCCTATCGGCCCTGGGTGAGACCATCAACATCATGACATTGGGCGGCTTGGCGCTGGCGGTGGGCATTCTGGTCGATGACGCGACCGTGACCATCGAGAACATCAACTATCATCTCGAACAGGGCAAGGATGTGGAAGCCGCGATCCTCGACGGCGCACATCAGATTGCGCTGCCGGCGCTGGTCTCGACCCTGTCGATATGCATCGTGTTCGTGCCGATGTTTTTGTTGGCGGGGATCGCCAAGTTTCTGTTCATACCGATGGCGGAAGCCGTGGTGTTCGCGATGCTGGCGTCCTACCTTTTGTCGCGGACGCTGGTGCCGACGCTGGCGAAGTTCTGGCTCAAGAAGCACGATGCCAAACGCAAGCAACCCGGCTTGCTGGCGCGATTTCAACTGCGCTTCGAGCGCGGTTTCGAGCGATTTCGCGAGTCTTACCACTCATTGCTGGGCAGCGCGCTCGAGAGTGGCGCGCGCTTTGCCGCCATCTTCCTGGGAGCCATGGTCGCGACGGCCGTGCTGGCCTTTCCGTTGGGACCGCTGCCCGGTTTGGGACAAGATTTTTTCCCGTCGGTCGACGGCGGTCAAATCAAGCTGCATTTGCGCGCACGTACCGGCACGCGCATTGAAGAAACGGCCCTCCTCTGCGATCACGTTGAAGCGACAATCAAGGAGCTGATCCCCGCCAAGCAGATCAGCAGCATCGTCGACAATATCGGACTGCCTTACAGCGGCATCAATCTCTCCTACAGCACCTCGGCGCCCGTGGGTCCGGGGGATGCCGACATCTATGTCAACCTCGCTGAAAATCACACCTCGACCGTGCAGTTCGTGCGTGCATTGCGAAAGAAGCTGACAGCCACCTATCCGTCGACGGAATTCGCCTTTTTGCCCGCGGACATGATCAGTCAGATCCTGAATTTCGGGCTCCCCGCCCCCATCGATATCCAAATTACCGGCGCCAATGTGCAGGCCAACCACGAATTCGCGAATGTCTTGCTGCAGAAGCTGCGCGGCATCCCGGGTGCGGTGGACATGCATGTCCATCAATCCGGCGACTACCCGCAGTTCAACGTCGATGTCGACCGGACCAAGGCGCAGCTGGTCGGCCTCACCGAGCAGAACGTGGCCGGAAATATGCTGGTTTCGCTGTCGGGCAGCTTTCAGACCGCGCCCACCTTCTGGGTCGATCCGGCCAGTGGGACCCAGTACCAGGTTGCAACTCAAACGCCGCAACACCGGCTGCAAACTCTCAATGATCTTGGCAACACGCCCTTGAACAACGGCGGCGGCGGCGCCTCCCAGCTGCTTTCGAACGTGTCCAGTATTCACCGCAGCGTCGCTCCCGCCGTGGTGAGCCACTACAACGCCACGACCGTCATCGACATATTCGGTTCTGTCGACCACACCGATCTGGGCTACGTGTCCGCGCAGATCGACAAAGTCGTCGAAGGCGCCAAGAAAGACCTGCCAAAAGGATCGAGCATGGTGGTGCGCGGCCAGGTGCAAACCATGAAGGCCTCGTTCAACGGCCTGCTGATCGGGCTCGTCGGCGCCATCGTGCTGGTCTACATGCTGATCGTGGTCAATTTTCAGTCGCTGCTCGACCCCTTCATCATCATCACCGCCTTGCCGGCCGCGCTCGCAGGCATCGTGTGGATGTTGTTTCTCACGCATACCACCGTCAGCGTGCCCGCCCTCACCGGGGCCATCATGTGCATGGGCGTGGCCACTGCGAACAGCGTGCTGGTGGTCAGCTTTGCGCGCGAACGAATGAACGCCGGCGATACCGCGATGGAAGCCGCTCTGCGGGCAGGGTTTACCCGCTTGCGCCCGGTGCTGATGACCGCCCTGGCCATGATCATCGGCATGATACCGATGGCGTTGGGATTGGGAGAGGGCGGAGAGCAGAATGCGCCTCTGGGCCGCGCCGTGATCGGTGGCCTGATATTCGCGACCGTCGCAACCTTGTTTTTCGTGCCCACCGTTTTTTCGTTGATTCACGGCCGCAGCCAGCTGCCGGCGCTTCGGTCCGCGGAGACACTCGATGTCAAATAAGAAGATCCGTCGCTATGCGATGGTCGGGCTCCTCGTGGCCATCGCCCTCGGGGTCTGGGGAGAAGTGAGCCGCGTGATCGCGCGCTCCGAACTTGCGAAGGAGAACATCGAAGCAGCCATTCCGACGGTCGCGACGGTCACGGCCGAGCCCAGCTCCGCCGGCGAGCTGCTGGTCCTTCCTGGAGCGGTGCAGGCATTCATGGAAGCGCCCATCTATGCCCGCACCAGCGGCTATCTGAAATCCTGGAACTCCGATATCGGCACGTCGGTTGCCAAAGGCCAGGTATTGGCGCAAATCGAAAGCCCGGAGGTCGATCAGCAGTTGACCCAGGCGCAGGCCGAGCTCGCGACGGCGCGCGCAAACGAAGCCCTGTCCAACAGCACCAACGTAAGATGGCAGGGCCTTCTCGCCACCCAATCGGTCTCCAGGCAGGACGCCGATGAAAAATCCGGCGATGCCGCCGCCAAGAAAGCGGCCGCCGACTCCGCTGCGGCGAATGTGGCGCGGCTGCGCGAATTGGAATCGTTCAAACGCGTCGTGGCGCCATTCGGCGGCGTGATTACCGCACGCAATACCGACGTCGGGGCATTGATCAACGCCGGACAGAGTGCAGGTGCGGAGCTGTTCCGCATCGCGGACACGAGAAAGTTGCGGATTTATGTGCGGGTGCCGGAAGCATTCGCAGGGGTCACCAAGCCGGGGTTGGAGGCCGAATTGCGGTTTACGGGACGTCCGAATCAGGCATATTTGGCCAAGACCGTGCGCACGTCCAACGCCCTCGATCCGGTCCTGCGTACTCTGCAGGTCGAGCTCGAGTTGGATAATGCGCAGGGCGAAATACTGCCCGGCTCCTATGCCGAAGTGCATTTCAAGCTCCCCGTCAATGCGGCCACTCTGCGTCTTCCCGCCAATACGGTGTTGTTCCGCTCGGCGGGCCTGCAAGTCGCAACCTTGGACGGCGAGAAGCGCATCAAGCTCAAGAGCATCGTTCAAGGCCGCGATTTCGGCAGCACCATCGAGGTGCTTTCGGGAATCGCGGCGCATGAGACCGTCGTGGTCAACCCGCCTGACTCGATTGCCGATGGCGTGCAGGTGCGCCTCGCAGATCCCGGCAAAACCACATGAGAGGCCGGCTTGCCGCGCTGCCGTGCACGATTCTGGCATTGAGTGCATGTTCCTTCGCGCCCGCCTATAAGGTTCCGGACAGCCCACCGCCGACGGAGCAATTCAAGGAAGCCGGCGACTGGAAGCCCGCGCAGCCTTCGGATGCGCAGAGCCGCGGTGCTTGGTGGAGCATTTTTCAGGACCCGGTGCTCGATGGAATCGAGGCGCAGGTAGCCGATGCCAACGAGGATTTGAAAGCGGCCTATGCAAGACTTCAGCAAGCTCGGGCCGCAACGCGCATCGCGCGATCCGCCCTGTTTCCGGCGCTCACCGTGGGATCTTCTGCGACGCGCTCGCGAACCTCGCAGAATTCCCCGAAATTTCCGGCGGGTGCTGAGCCCGTCGGCAATAATTTTGATCTGGAGGCGGACCTTTCCTACGAACTGGATGTCTGGGGCCGCGTGCGCAATGCCGTTTCCTCCGCCAAAGCAGCTCAGCAGGCGAGCGCGGCGGATCTCGCCACGCTCGACCTTGCGATTCACGCCGAACTGGCGAACGACTATTTCTCGTTGCGCTCGCAGGACACGCAGCAGAAACTCCTCGACAAGACGGTGGAAGATTATTCGAAGGCGCTGGTCCTGACGCAGAATCTGTACACGGGCGGCGCCGCCGCCCTCACCGATGTCGCTCAGGCACAGGCGCAGCTCGAGACGGCGCGCACGCAAGCCGCCGATATCCGTTTGCAGCGTGCTCAGACCGAGCACGCCATCGCGGTACTGCTGGGCCGCAACCCTTCAGCATTCCATATGGATGCGAGTCCATTGCCTGACTCGACCGCCCCGCCCAGCATCGATCCGGGGTTGCCTTCCGCCCTGCTCGAGCGCCGCCCCGACGTGTCCGCCGCGGAACGCCGTACCGCCGCGGCCAATGCGCAGATCGGCGTTGCTCGCGCGGCCTACTTTCCGGTCTTCAGCCTGGGCGCAGCAGCCGGATTCGACAGCACCAGCGCTTCCAACTGGCTGACTGCGCCGAGCCGCCTGTGGTCTGCGGGCCCTGCGGCGGGCGTACTGACCGTATTCGACGCGGGACGGCATCGCGCACAGAGCGCTCAGGCACGCGCCGCTTACGATGAACAAGTGGCGGACTACCGCAACACCGTCCTGACCGCCTACCAAGAAGTCGAGGACAATCTAGCCGCACTTCGGCAATTGCAGCAGGAAAGCGTCAGCGAAGCTGCGGCGGTCCAAGCGACGGCTACCGCCCTGGAACAGGCGGAATATCGCTATAAGGCGGGACTGGTCACGTATCTCGAGGTGGTCACGGCGGAAAATACCTCCCTGCAGGCGCAGCTGGCCAACGTGTCCATACAGCTGCGGCGAATGAGCGCGAGTGTGCTGCTGGTCAAGGCGCTCGGCGGCGGATGGGAACAGGGAAGTCTGAAATCGGGCTTGTGACCCGGCTCGACGCGCCGCGACGGCCGCTAACGCGTCGATTTTTGGCGCCTCGCCTGCGCTATTGCCCGAGGTTTTGCGCGGCGAATTCCCAGTTCGCCAATTTTTCGATCACGGCATTCACGTAGTCCACGCGCCGATTCTGATAGTCCAGATAATAGGCGTGTTCCCAGACGTCGATTGTGAGCAAGGGTTTCGGACCGTCGGTCATCGGCGTCTTCGCATCCGGCGTCTTGATGATCTTGAGCTTTTCGCCATCCTGCACGAGCCACGCCCAACCGCTGCCAAACTGGCTTACGGCCGCCTTGGACAATTCCTTCTTACAGGCGTCCACGCTGCCGAAGGAAGCTTCCATCGCACGCTTGAGAAGGGCCGGCGGTTCACCTCCGCCCTTCGGCTTGAGGCATTTCCAATAGAAGGTGTGATTCCAAGCCTGCGCGGCATTGTTGAAAATGGCAGCGTGATCGGCTGATTGCGAAGTTGCCTTGACGATTTTCTCGAGCGGCATGTCGGCGAACTCGGTGCCGACAATCAGTTTATTCAGGGTGTCTACATAGGTCTTGTGATGCTTGCCGTAGTGGAAGCTCAAGGTATTGGCCGAGATGACCGGCGCCAGGTCGCCTTGATCGAAAGGTAACGGTGCAAGGGCAATCGGTTGAGACAAAACAGCTGCTGTGTTCATGACACTCCTAGGGCATCGCCGGCGTGCGGGGAAAGGAAGCATTCAGCGTAAACGAACACTGAATCACCGGACTACCAGCCGCTGCCAGCAGGCCGCGTAGTCCGATGCTGACGGCCCCTGGAGAAATGCCTGTAGGACTTAAGCTAACCGCCGCCGGCGATCACTTTCGCGTGCACAGTCGAACGTCGCCGCTGTTGCTCGTAAGGTGCACGCGGGCGCTGGTCTCGCCGGTCTTGAATGTCAGGCGCTTGCCGGGACCGTGCCGGGGTTCAACGGGCCGGGGGCCGAAGCAATTGTCGATGTCGCCGCTGAGAGTCTGTACTTCGTAGTCCGCCGACGGCTCGCTGGCAAACTCCATATTGATGTCGCCGCTCACGGACTCGCCGTCAATTTGAGCATCGGCAGCCGCCGCCAGCCGGGCGGAAAAGTCGCCGGATACGGTCTTGAATCGAGCGCGGGACACGGTGCCCAAAGTCAGATGTGCGTCGCCGCTGACGGTCGTGGCCTCGATATCCGCATTGCCCGCCGTCAGGACGATACTACCGCTGATTGCCTTCGCCTCGATCCGCTTTGCGGTGTTCGCCGTGAAGTGAATATCGCCGCTCACGTCATTCGCACGCAGGTCCCCACCGCCCTCTCCCGTGATGTTGCCGCTGACGGAACGCAAGTCCAAAGCGCCCCGGACCGCGCTGATCTTCAAATCGGAACTCACCAGTGAGGCGGACACCGAGCTATTGGTGGGTACTCGAATGAGCAAGTTGGCCTCGCCGTCCCTCATGCCCCAGTGTTGCCCTCTCGGCAACACGACGCGTATCGATGTTCGATTCCCGCCGCCGGTCACTTCGACACGTTCGACGTCCTTGCCGATCGAACCGGTCACAGCGACCTCAGGCTTATCCCAACCCTGCACCTCGATTATTCCCGCCACATTGTCGATCTCGATCTCGCCCTGCGGATTGGCGGGCCGATGCTCCTCGACCGACGCCGCTGCAAGGCAAAGGGGCCCGGGAAGCAGCAGTGCGAGCGCACAGGCCCTAATCGGGTTTTTCAAATGAAATCCGAGGTGTAAGTGTGCCATTGTCAAATCCTTGTCATGCTAGGTTGCGTGGCCTGTACGACGCGGTCATACAGGTCAAACTCATCGTGCCAGGTGCTTTCCCAAAGCTGTTGGAGCACCGCACTCTGCGGGTCAGCCGCCAGCGCCTTGCGG
>DATHKV010000240.1:0-15055 GCA_035488895.1 Steroidobacteraceae bacterium | reverse complement strand
GCGGCCCACCGCGGAGTCGACTACCATTATCGTGGTGACGTTGATCGTCAGCTTGTTCTTCCTGTGGGGTGTTGCAAACAACCTCAACGATATTTTGATCAAGCAATTCAAGAAGGCCTTTGAACTTTCCGATTTTCAAGCTGGCCTTGTCCAGAGCGCGTTTTACATGGGTTACTTTGTGCTGGCCATACCGGCGAGCATTTGCATGCGACGGCTGGGTTACAAAGCCGCCCTGCTGATAGGACTCGGTCTCTATGCAGCGGGCGCATTCCTGTTCTACCCAGCCGCGGCGGAACACTCCTATGGCTTGTTCTTGTTTGGTCTGTTCATCATCGCCAGCGGACTTGCATTCCTCGAGACCTCTGCCAACCCCCTGGTCACGGTACTCGGGCCTGCCGACCGCGCCGCGTGGCGGTTAAACCTCGCCCAATCCTTTAATCCGCTGGGTTCCATCACCGGCGTATTGATTGGCCAGCACTTCATCTTTTCAGGCATAGAGCATGCGCCGAATGAGCTCGCTGCAATGACAGCGACGGCGCGCCACGGGTACTACCTCTCAGAGTCTGCGGCAGTACAGACACCCTATCTGGTGATCGGCTCGGTCGTTGTAATCTGGGCATTGCTGATTGCGTTCATGCGCTTCCCTGCAATTGCCAACCGCACAGAGCACACGAAGAGCAGCCGCTCTCACGTCCGCCATTTGATGCACAATTCCAATTTCGTGCTGGCCGTCGTCGCGCAATTCTTTTATGTGGGTGCTCAAGTGGGTGTGTGGAGTTTTCTCATCCGCTACGTACAAGTCGCGCTGCCGGGCACTCCGGAGAAGAGCGCGGCAAATTTTCTGACACTTTCCCTGATCATATTCATGCTCGGCCGCTTCATCGGGACCGCTACGATGCGATACGTTACTCCCGCGCGATTGCTTAGCGTCTTTGCCGTGATAAATATTGTTCTTGTGACAATCGCAGTCGTCGCACCGGGCAAGGTTGGCACATATGCGCTCGTCGTGACCAGCTTCTTCATGTCGGTGATGTTCCCGACAATTTTCGCGCTGGGCTTGCGTGGTCTTGACGACGACCACCGCAAATTGGGGTCCTCATTTTTGGTTATGGCCATCATTGGCGGCGCCCTATTGACGGTGGTCATGGGCGCGGTTTCCGATTTCGCGGGCATCCATCGCGCGATGGCCGTGCCAGTACTGAGTTTCGCAGTGGTCCTCGCTTTTGCGCTTAACTCGCGCAGGGCAAGTGGTCCTGTTTGACCTGTACTTGCCACCCTGGAGCGCGGGTGCGGCGAGTCAATCGAGGTCGATTGCCAGGCGTTTCAGGTCCGCGAGCGAGCAGAAGCTCAAGGCACCTTCTTGTGTGGCGCGCAAGACCACGCGCGGCGCACGACCCGCTTGCAGCGCTTCCTGCCACCGAGGTGCGCACAGACACCAGCGATCACCTGGCTTCAGTCCCGGGAAGCCGAATTCCGGGACCGGCGTCGAGAGATCATTGCCGCAGGACTTTGAATACTCAAGAAATCCTGCGGTCATGACGGCGCACACGGTGTGGCTGCCGTTGTCTTCGCGGCTGGTGTCGCAGCATCCGTCGCGAAAAAAACCCGTCATTGGGCTCAAGGAGCAGACTCCGAGTCGATCGCCGAGCACGTTCTTGGGCTCGTTGCGCCGGCCGCCGCCGCCCTTGCCGGCGTCATCTCTCAACATTGGGATTCTCTGCATCGTCGCTCCCTCCTCCGCTTCGAAAACGTCCATTCCGTTTGATCCGACCTGACCACCCTCTTTGGTCGGATCCGTAGCTTAGGTTAGGACATCCCCAACCAAACAGACAGGGCGCGTCCGACTCGAATCATGAGGGTATTGCCCAGGTGCCCTACCCGCTTGCCGATCTTTTCGCGTGGCAACGTCAGCACCTTGTCGACCATGATCTGTGATACCCGACTAAGGCCGTTTTGCCGACTTGGATCGAGAGTTATCCGAAAAAGTGGCGCGTCGATGATCGTGCTGGTCAGTGGCACGAGTGTAATACTGGCGTGAATATCGTTGAAGACATCCGCCTGAACAATTAAGGCCGGCTGAGGCTTCCCGTAGTCGCCCGGCGCCGCTATGGTCACGATGTCGCCGCGTTTCAAGTCCAGCCTTCCACGGAGCCCGCGGCAACATCGAGCAAATCGTCCAACCGCACTGATTGATCGGCCACACTCGCGAGCCGCGATTGACGTCGGCATTCCTGGCGAAACTTCGGAGACTTGGTGTCCGGAACCCAAATGCTGATTTGCCGAAACCCCTGTTGCTTCATCTTCGCCCGATACACCCGCACTCTTTCGTGAGCCGCGCTAAGCTTTCTGGCCATACCGTTGCTTCCGTACCGTAATAGTAACTAGTAATATACCACGGTAAGAATTGAGCAACCATCCTTACGAGTTGTGGACTGAGCGTTGCGATGCAAAGGGCGGGATGGTCTATGATGAGGCCCAGCTTCCGGAGAGAGGCGCAGCCAGTCTCCTATTCGCAATCAAGAGCCGCGCCCGCGTGCCGTCCAAGAAATCCCTCCCTGGGTTCATAGTTCATCAACTGGTCGCTAATTGACGAGCTTTGCGCATCGTTGACCAGCACAACTTGGCCTAGTGCGAAGTCCTGTGCACACGGCGCATTCATCGTTGACCCCTTCTCGCGACCGGTGTTAAGCACGGATTCATGTGCGTCCAGCAGTTCGTTCAACAAATGCCTTGCGGCTTTGTTACCGCGGAGCGCACAGGCGAACTGCGTCCCTTGAAGAAAATTCCGCGCGAATACTTGCCGCCCTCCTGCCAGCGTTCGAATCCTATCGATAAGAACATCCACGAGGTGAAGCTGCTCTTTGAAGTGACGATCGAACAGCTGACGCAAGCGACGGTACCGAATATCAGCAGTCTGCCAGCGCGCATTCCGGTACAAGTCGCGCAAGCAAATTGATTGGGCGAGCAACTCTTCGAGGACAGCGACGGTGTGACGCAATTTGGCATCGCCATCCGCGGGGGCCGCAATGTCTCGCGGATCGCTCTCTTGGTCGCAGGTGAAGACGCGCATTCTTCTCTCCGTGCTTGACTACCTGACTCATATGAAACACTGACATAGCTCACGGCGGGCTCACCGGATCGCATGTGGATTCACTGAGTGGTCGCCCCCTGGCCGCGCCGACCAACTCCATACCGTTTATCAATCGCTGCAATCGAATAAATGAATCAGCCGTATCGTGGTGCGCCCCTAGAATCGCCGCAGTTTCTATGGTTGCGGTCGATCGAGGAGAACTACATGAGGAAGAAATATCTAATGGTGTCGCTGGCTGTCTGTGCGATCGCTGCGCTACCTTTGATTTCACGGGTTGCTGTCGGCGCCGAGGGCGCACCGAGGCCAAACCAGTTCTGGTGGCCGGAGCAACTGGACCTGTCGCCGCTTCGACAACACGCCGCCGAGTCCAATCCCCTGGGAGAGAATTTCAACTACGCGAAAGCCTTTTTGAGTCTCGACCTCAAAGCCGTCAAGCAGGACATCGCCAAGGTCCTGACGACGTCGCAGGATTGGTGGCCGTCCGACTACGGCAACTACGGGCCATTCTTTATCCGCATGGCCTGGCACGGTGCCGGGACTTATCGTACCGGCGACGGTCGCGGCGGGGCCAGCGGCGCGCAACAGCGATTCGAGCCGCTCAACAGCTGGCCGGACAATGGGAATCTCGACAAGGCGCGGCGTTTGGTGTGGCCGATCAAGCAGAAATACGGTGAAAAGCTCTCTTGGGGCGACCTCATGGTCCTGACCGGGAATGTCGCGCTGGAGCAAATGGGCTTTCAGACCTTCGGATTTGGAGGCGGACGCGCGGATGACTGGGAGCCGGACCTGGTCTATTGGGGTCCTGAGAAGAAGTGGCTTGACGGCGCTGAGCGCTACAGCGGCGACCGGAAACTGGAAAAGCCTCTCGGGGCCGTGCAGATGGGCTTGATTTACGTGAATCCCGAGGGCCCTAACGGCAATCCGGACCCGCTGGCCGCCGCGAAGGACATTCGCGAGACCTTTGGTCGCATGGCGATGAACGACGAAGAGACCGTTGCGCTAATAGCGGGTGGTCACACCTTCGGTAAGGCGCACGGTGCGCACGATCCGTCCAAGTGCGTGGGGCCCGCGCCCGCCGCCGCCGGCGTCGAGCAGCAGGGATTCGGCTGGCAAAACACCTGCGGCACAGGCAAGGGAACCGACGCGGTTACCAGCGGCCTGGAAGGCGCATGGTCCGCCAGTCCGACGGCATTTACGCTGCAATACCTCGACAACCTCTATAACTTCGACTGGGTGCAAACCAAGAGTCCCGCCGGAGCGATTCAGTGGACTCCCGCGAACGGCCAGGGAGCGAACCTCGTGCCCGACGCGCAAGACCCGGCCAAGCGACATGCCCCGATCATGTTCACGACGGACCTGGCGCTCAAGTTCGACCCGGGCTACAAGGCGATCACGACACGCTGGCGGCAGCATCCGGAGGAATTCAAGCTCGCGTTTGCCAAGGCCTGGTTCAAGCTGACCCACCGCGACATGGGCCCTCGTGGCCGCTATCTCGGTTCGGAGGTTCCGAGTGTGGACCTGATTTGGCAGGATCCGCTCCCGAAGGCTGACTACAATCTGATCGACGCGACAGACATTGCGGAGCTGAAATCCAAGATCCTCGCATCGGGCTTGTCCGGCCCCGAGCTCGTCAGGACGGCTTGGGCGTCCGCTGCCACCTTCCGCGGCACCGACGAACGCGGCGGCGCGAACGGCGCGCGAATTCGTCTCGCCCCGCAGAAGGATTGGGATGTGAACAACCCGCGAGATCTCGCCAAAGTGTTGCAGCGTCTGGAAGTCATTCAGAAGGACTTCAACCGCACGCAAGCCGGCGGGAAGAAGGTCTCGCTCGCCGACCTCATCGTTCTAGGCGGCGGCGCCGCCGTTGAACAGTCTGCGAAGAAGGCGGGCTACGACGTTCGCGTTCCCTTCGCGCCAGGGCGCACCGACGCATCGCAAGAGCAAACCGACCCAGTGTCCTTTGCCGTACTCGAACCGACGGCGGACGGCTTCCGGAACTATTTCGGCAACGCGGTGAATCGCTCTCCGGCGGCAATGCTGGTGGATCGCGCGAGCAATCTGACCCTGACCGTGCCTGAAATGACCGTTTTGGTCGGCGGCATGCGGGTCCTCAACGCCAATGCAGGGCAAACGCCCTTCGGCGTATTCACCGATCGGCCCGGAACTTTGACGAACGACTTCTTCGTGAATCTGCTCGATATGTCCTATACGTGGAGCAAGTCCGCCGCGTCCGAGGGCATTTACGAAGGACACGATCGCAAGACCGGCGCACTCAAGTGGAAGGCGACCCCGGTTGACCTGGTGTTCGGTTCAAATTCCGAGCTGCGCGCCGTGGCGGAGGTCTACGCGTCCGCCGGCGGGCAGGAGAAGTTTGTGAACGACTTCGTGAAGGCGTGGACAAAGGTGATGAGCCTCGACCGATTTGACGTGACTTGAGATTAAATTGATCAGCGGGACGCGCTTCAATACCTTGCAGCGCGTCCCGCATCGCGCACGCTAGCCGTGTGCCCTCACCGCGCCTTCTCGCTTCAAAATCGATCTTGTCCCGGCCGGCAAGTTGGCGATGATCAGATCACCGAGCAATGCCAGCTCCTGCGCCTTCGGATAGCCTCGACGCCACACGAGTCCAATGCGGCGGCTGTCGTTTGGAGAATGCAGCGGCCGCATGACGAATGATGGCGCCGGACGTTGCGGCGGAAGCGCGGCCAGCGCCGGCAATAATGTGCAGCCGAAACCTGATGCGACGAGCTGGCAGATGGTCTCCAGACTGACCGCTCGAAAGTCATCGAACACCTCCTCGACGTCCTCGTCACCAAATCGGCCGCAGGCGGCCAACGCCTGACCGCGAAGACAATGCCCATCGGCCAGCAACAGTAGAGGGACACCGCGCAAATCCGCCTGAGTAATGGTTTTTGAATCGGCGAGCGAATGTCCCGGCGGGCAGGCGAGCCAGAATGGCTCGTCAAACAGCGGCAGTTCCTCGAAATCCTCGCCGTCGAGCGGAAGGGCCAGCAAGGCGGCGTCAATTTCGTAATTGCGCAGCCGCTCCACCAAGTGCTGGGTCAGATCCTCGTGGAATACCAGCTGCAAACGCTGATACTGCCCTTTGACCAGCGGAACGAACGAAGGCAAATAATAGGGTGCCAGCGTAGGGATCACACCCAACCGCAGCGGCCCGACCAAGGGCCCCAGAGCAGTCCGTGCCGTGATTTGCAAGTCATCGACCTGTCTCACGATACGGCGCGCCTTTGCAACGATGTCCTGCCCCACAGGCGTCAGTGAGAAGGATCCTGCGTTTCGCTCGATCAACGTGACGCCCAAATAGCCTTCCAGCTTTTTGATTTGCGTGCTCAACGTGGACTGCGACACGCAACACTCTTCCGCGGCGCGGCCAAAGTGTTCTTGATCGGCCAGCGCCACCAAATACCTCAATTCCCTTAACGTCATTCGAATACTTCCAAAATGTCGCACCTCAAGTGTCCTACCCAGAGATCACATCTCCGCGAGAAAAGCGGTTGAGGATAGGTGGGGCGTTGGAGATTGCGCCAATAAATAGATTCGATCGCCGCGATAGACCGCCCCTATGGCCCGACGTCCCCGAGTCCGCACACAAGGCCCGATCATTTGGGCTTGCTTTTCCTGCCGGATAGTCGCAAGTTGCCCTCAACGCATTCGATATTCCGCGGAGACAAATGATGCGAATCCACAGCCGGCTGATATCCAGCTTTTGCATTGCCGCAACCATGAGTCTCGGGATTGCGTCGCACGCCGATGAGACGTGCAATTCGCCCTACATGTCCGGCCTGATCAAGGGCCAGGAAGATTTTGTGCATGTGTGGACCCTCGGAGTGCCAGGCATGGGCGACGGATCGGACAAGCTGGTGACCATCGATGCGAACCCCAAGTCCAAGGGTTACGGGAAGGTGATTCACAAGATTTCAGTCGGTGGCCGGGGTGAAGCGCACCACATGGGATTCACGGACGATCGTAAATATCTCTGGGCCGGCGGCCTCGACGACAGCAAGATTTATGTCTTCGATGTGGGCAGCGACCCCGCGCACCCGAAGCTCATCAAGACGATCGATGATCTCTCGGCGAAGAGCGGCTACGCGGGACCGCATACCTTTTACGCACTGCCCGGACGCATGTTGATCGGCAATTTATCGAACGCGGCTGACAAGGGCGGCGTGACCGGGATGTCGGTGTACAACAACAAGGGCGACTTCATCGCCAAGTACGACATGCCGACATCGGCGATCAAGCAGATCAAGGGCGACGGATATGGTTACGACATCGCGGTGAATCCCGCGAAGAATGCCCTTCTGACCTCGAGTTTCGCCGGCTGGAACAATTACATGCGCGATCTCGGCGAGCTCATGAAGGATCCCGAAGCCATGAAGCATTTCGGCAATACCATGGTGATGTGGAATCTGAAGACCATGCAACCGGAGCAAATCCTTGCTGTGCCCGGAGCACCGCTGGAGATCCGCTGGGCGTTGGCGGAGGGCCAGAATTGGGCGATCACGGCGACGGCCCTGACCTCGCAATTGTGGCTGGTCAGCCGCGATGCCCAAGGAGCATGGCAGGCGAAGAACGTCGCCGCGATTGGCGATCCGGCCAAGATTCCGCTGCCGGTGGATATTTCGATCACAGCCGATGCGAAGGGCCTGTGGGTGAACACCTTCATGGACGGCACCACGCATTATTTCGATCTCACGGACCCTCAGCATCCAAAGGAAACGTACAGCAAGCACACCGGCAGCCAAGTAAACATGGTGTCGCAGAGCTGGGATGGCCGCCGCGTCTACGTTACCTCGAGTTTATTGTCGAAGTGGGACAAAAAAGGCAAGGACAATGAACAGTTCCTGCGCGCATTCCATTGGGACGGTCACGAACTCACACCCGCGTTCGAGATTGACTTCACCAAGGAGCAGCTCGGCCGTCCACATCACATGAAGTTCACCGCCAACCCGACCCGCATGGCCTCGCTTACGGGTGCATCCCTACGCTGATGCGGCCGGTCGGCACACTGGCTCACGTTGTGGCCGGAGTATTGTCTCTCTCCGGCATAGCGGGTGTGGCGTGCGCAGCTGTCGACCCCGGCAAGGCGACGGCGCCACGCATGGAATTCGTGCCGCCCGCGCCGGGTAGTTACAAACTTCAGAAGATTCAGCGCATCTCGGATGCCATATTGCTCGATACTTCAGGTCATGCAGTCAAGCTTTCGGCACTCACGCAAAGCAAGATCACGCTGCTGACGTTTTTCTATACGTACTGCGCCGATCCTTTGGGTTGCCCGTTTGCGCATACGACGCTCGCCGCTTTGCGCGATCGCGTGAGAGGCGACCGCGCGCTCGCGAACCGGGTGCGGTTCGTCAGTGTCAGCTTGGACCCCACCCACGACACACCTGAAGCCATCGCGACCTATGGCAAAGAATTTACCGTCGATCCACAATTTGACTGGCGTTTTCTCACCGCGCGCCGCGTGCCGGACCTTTTACCCATTCTCGAGGATTTCGGGCAGGACGTCAGCGTGGACCTGGATGCGAACGGCTATGCGACGCGCACGTTGCACCACATGCTGAAAATGTTTCTGATCGACGCCGGCGGCGAGGTGCGGGAAATTTACACGCTATCCTTTTTACAACCACAAGTGATGTTCAACGACATCAAGACGCTTGCTCTGGAAACGGGCTGATCGCTGCTGGGCGGATTCCTGGCCGGTGATTTATGAGCTTTCGACGCGATCGGCGCTTGGTCAGCTCCGCTCAAATTCGGCGCGCTTAGACAATGTCATCGATTTCTCCGGGCGGCGGCGCGCAATAGTTGACGGAACCACACGTGCGCTGGCTCGCTCGCGACTCGCGAATGCCACGTCATGAAATACGGAAAGGCCTCAATCTCGCGAGGCGCTTCAATCATCCGTACTCCGGCGACTGCAGCCGTGATCGCTGCCAATTTTCGGGGTACTGTCAGGATTAAATCGGTGTGAGCAATTGCAAAAACCGCTGGCACGAAGAAAGGCATGCTCAGGGCAACGCTGCGCTTTACCCCCAACTGCGCCAGTGGGCGATCCACTAGTGTCTGCTGCCCATCCCATGTATCGATGAGCACATGAGGCAGTTGCAGATACTGCTTGAGGCTGAGCCGGCGGCTGCGGACCCTCTGGGCCGATCCCGCCAGACAGACAAAGTCGACGTTGAACAGCACTTCCGTCTCCAGGAAAGGGGGTGCCGCCTCTGCACTGAGAACAATGTCTAATCGGCCCGCTGCGACTTCCTCGTAGCGCTGGTTGTTCCACACACAGGCCTCCACCCGAACGTTTGGTGCAATCGCCCGGATCTGATTCATGAGCGCCGGCAAGACGATCATCGAAGCGTGATCGGTCATGGCCAAACGAAAACGCTCGCGGCTGCGCGAAGGATCGAACTGTTCGCCCTGGACCATCGCTTCAAGCCGAGGAATGAGTGATTGCACCTCTTGCAACAGACGCTCTCCCCGCACCGTGCGCTCATAGCTTCGGCCGCTTCGAATCAGCAGGGGATCACCGAACATTTGTCGCAGCCGCTCGAGGGCCCTGCTCATGGCCGGCTGGCTCAAGTAACAGAGTTTCGCGGCTCGCGTGATGTGCCGCTCCTCCAGCAAGGCGCGAAGCGGCTGCAATAGATTGAGATCCAAGTTCCTTATATGCGCGTCACGCATGATAGGCATCATAGCAATTCATTGGACGAATAACGAGAAAAGCGCTTTCATGGCGCCACGATTTATCGAGGTCACGAGGAAACTTCATCATGTCCAACCAAACCACGAGAACGGCCATCGTTACAGGCGGCTCGCGCGGCATCGGTGCCGCGATTGCTCAGCGTCTCGCCAAAGATGGCTTCACAGTAGTGATCAACTACGCGGGGAATGCAGCGGAAGCTGAGAATCTGGTTGCCAAGATCAAGCAGAAGGGTGATCGCGCGATCAGCGTGCAAGCAGACGTCAGCGACCCGGCGGCGATGCGTCGAATGTTCGATCAGGTGGCCGGGACGTTGGGCGGCGTAGATGTTCTGGTCAACAATGCCGGAATCATGTTGCTGTCCACGATCGCCGACGCAGAGGACGAGGCGTTCGATCGGCAGGTCGCCGTCAATCTGAAGGGGGTCTTCAACGGCCTGCGGGAAGGTGCAAAACGGCTGCGCACTGGTGGACGCATCATCAGCTTCTCATCAAGCGTGGTTGGACTCTACCAACCTACGTATGCGCTCTATGCGGCCACGAAGGCCGGCGTAGAGGCCATGACCCATGTCCTGGCGAAAGAGCTTCGAGGACGCAATATCACCGTAAACGCCGTCGCCCCCGGGCCGACCGCGACCGACCTCTTCCTCAAAGGAAAGTCGCAGGATGTGATCGACCATCTCAAGAAGCTGGCCCCACTCGAGCGACTGGGCGAGCCCGACGACATCGCAGGAGTCGTCTCGTTCCTCGCAGGTCCCGACGGAGCCTGGATTAACGGACAAGTTTTGCGGCCGAACGGCGGCATCATCTGACCACAATCCATGGGCGCCGGCGAGGCGCAAGTTCATCGAGGAGTTCAGTCGTGAACAAGATCATCATCATCACAGGAGCTTCCAGCGGATTTGGCCGCTTGACGGCGAACACCCTGGCGCGATCCGGGCACACGGTGTATGCCTCGATGCGCGAGACCACCGGCCGCAACGCGCCACAGGCAGCGGATGTGCGAAAGTTTGCGGAGGAAAACGGAGTCGACCTGCGCCCAATCGAGCTTGACGTCCTGTCGCAGGAGTCCGTCGATCGTGCCGTAGCGAGCATCATCGCGACACACGGAAATATCGACGTGGTCGTTCATAACGCGGGTCATATGGTCTTTGGTCCCGCCGAGGCCTTCACCCCAGAACAACTCGCTGAGCTGTATGACATCAACGTGCTCAGTACTCAGCGGGTGAATCGTGCAATTCTGCCGCAGCTGCGCAAACAACGAAATGGACTACTGGTGTGGGTGTCGAGCAGCAGCTCCGCCGGCGGCACGCCACCGTATCTCGCCCCCTACTTTGCCGCAAAGGCGGGAATGGATGCGATGGCGGTCATTTACGCGCGAGAGCTCACGTTGTGGGGCATTGAAACATCGATTGTCGTTCCGGGGGCGTTTACCGGCGGGACAAATCATTTCGCGCATTCAGGCCGGCCGTCTGATGGTGCACGAGTCGCTGAGTACGAGGCCGGCCCCTACGCCAACTATGGAAACAAGATCATGAAAGCGTTCTCTGCAATCGTTCCGCCTGACGCAGATGCCGCAGCAGTTGGAGATGCCATTGCGAGAATCGTCGACATGCCGTTCGGCAAGCGGCCCTTTCGGGTGCATATCGACCCGACGCAGGACGGTGCAGAAGTGTCTTTCACGGTCATCGACCGCATGAGGACAGACATGCTTCATCGCGTCGGACTCGGCGAGTTGTTGATACCCGTGAAGGTGTAGTCCGGCGAGACTACTTCGCCTCGGCCACCCACTTCAACGTCGCCAGCCAGAGATCGTGTCCGCGGTGCATGAGTGTCTCATCACTCTTGCGAAGCGCCGCCGCATCCTTTCCAATCCCGGCCTCGTCCATGACGACATGGCACATGGCGCCCTGAGGCTCGAGATACCAGGAGTGATAGAAGGTCGGCTTGGCTCCCGGCGCATAGCCGTACCATCCCAGGCGCTGGTTCAAAACATATTCGTGCACTTTGCTTTCGATCGCCAAGCCGAACGTGGTCCACCGGAAAACCGTGCCGTCGCGGAGTCCCGGATCTCCGCCCTGGATTTCCACATCCTTGGAGTTGGGGTACCAGGTTGGCCAGCGGCTCGCTTCGATGATATGGGTCCAGACCCGCCCGCAAGACGCATTGATGATCAGTTCATTGTGGGCGAACAGATCGGCCTTCTCCGGCTCGAAGCCGGCAGGCCAGTGGATGTCCGGGGAGCGGTGCGCCAGATCGTCTTGTACACCCGCACTGGCGAGCCCGAAGACCGGGGCGGCCGCGGCAACGAGACCGGCCTTGAGAAGAGTCGTCATGCGGTTCATGCGTGTTGCCTCTGGATGAGGGTTGTAATGGCCTCGTCGATGCTGATGGAACCCTTGCGGGCGTGCGCGCCACGGTCTGCAAAGTCGATCCAGCCCGCGTTAAATCCCTCGATCATTTGTATGCGGGGCGTCGGATTCTTCATGCCTTGGGCAAGGAAGATCGATTCCCACTGTGCGCGCGGCACGACCTCGGCACGCACCGCTGTCCCCAACGCTTTGGCGAATGCGGCGGCCAGAGCATTCGGCGAGACGCGCTGCGGGCCCTCGAGCTCGACCACACGCTTGTCTTCCCAGCGCTCTTGCAGGAGCGCCGCGGCGGCGCGACCGACGTCGTCGGTTGAAATCATTGGCACAGCACGGTCGAGCGGCTGAAGGTAACTCTGGATCAGCCCGCTCTTCGCTGAGTCAACGTCCCACGCGGCATTTTCCATGAACCAGGCCGCGCGCAGGAATGTCACCGGCATCGGAAGGGTTCCGAAGACATCCTCCATCCGGCCGAGCACATTCAGGAGGTTCGGTTGCGACGCATTTGCACCGACGGTGGATAACGCCACCACTCTCGCGGGTTTCGCGCGAGCAAGGGCCGCGCGCAGTGGGTTGATGAAGGCCATGGCTTCGGGAAAGCCCGGCGTCGGATCGAACACGGGAGGCACCATCGCGAAGACACCGGTGGTGCCGGCGAATGCCGCGGTGAGTGCCTCACTATCCGATAGTTCGGCGACCGCGATGTCGCAACCCAACTGTGCCCAGGGGGCACCCTTGCTGCGATCCCTGACTATAGCCCGGACGGGCTGATCGGCGGAAAGAAGGCTGCGGGCCACCGCTGCCCCAACTTTTCCGGTAATGCCGGTAACTGCAAACATAAGCGCTCCTCTTCAATGAATCGCCGTGGCGAGATGGGAGCTAGCATCCCACCGCAGCATTCGTGCTTAAATAGCCTTTATGTGAATACAGTCGTGATAAAACGGCAGGAATAGATATGGCTTTCGACGGCAAGTTGTTGTCCGGGGTGACCGTGCTCTTAGCGGTGGTTGAGGCAGGGACCATCGCGAGAGCTGCCGAAGCGCTCGGGCTATCGCCCTCGGGAGTCAGCCGCGCCCTCTCGCGCCTCGAGCAGCGCGTGGGCGCACGCCTTCTGGCGCGAACCACCCGGTCACTCTCATTGACCGATGAAGGCCGGCGCTTCTACGAGCAGGTCGGCCCGCATTTGGCGGGCATCGAGGAAGCGTCCATTGAGGCCGCCGGCTCCGGAAGCAAGGTACGGGGAAGATTGCGCATCAATATCGATCCATTCTTTTCCAGAATCGTCCTATCCCGGCATCTGGCTGCATTCCTAGCGCGCTATCCGGATCTTTCCGTCGAGCTGATCATGCGCGATTCCGTCGGCGATCTGGTCGCGGACGGGTTTGATCTGGCGTTGCGCTTCGGCGAGCCGCCGGTCGGATCCTTCGTGGCTCGAAAGCTGATTGAAACCCGGGTGCTGACGGTGGCCTCGCCTTCCTACATCAAGGCCCATGGCAAGCCGCGGCATCCCAAAGAGATCGAAGACCGCGAGTGCATCGACTTCTACGATGCGGCCAACGCGCGGCCTTACGATTGGGAAATGAGACGCAGGAAGGAGGTCCTGCCGCTGCGGGTCAAGGCGCGCCTCCTCGTCTCGGACTCGGGAACGTTGCTCGGCGCCTGCGAGGCGGGTGCCGGCATCTGTCAGGTCCTGGAAATCGGCTGCGCCGAAATTGTGCGCAGTGGCCGGCTGGTCGAGCTATTCCCGGAATGGTCGGATGAGCGGTTCCCCCTTTACGCGGTCTATCCCTCGCGGCTGCACCGTGCGGCGAAGGTACGGGCATTCATTGAGTTCTGCCTGGAAATCATGGGCGCGAATCAGAACGCCGCTCCGACGAAAGCTCGGTAAATCTCACGGTGAACCGACAACGAATTGCAATTGCCGCAATCTATTTCGAATGCATTACGCTTTCGACGGCGTCGAGCAACTCATCGTTACGGTCCTCGCTCAACTCCCAGAACATCATGCCGCCGAGGTGATGCGCCTTGACGTACTGCGCCTTGATCCTGATCGACTGTGGATCGTCGTAGGTGATAAAGGTTCTCGAGGCACTATTCCACAGGTACGGGGCCTTGGCGCGATCATCCCAGTAGCGGACGAAACCCTGCCTGCCGATGAACTTGTCCGCGAGTTCAGAGTAGTCGTGGGCGCTCTCAAACCGTTCGTAGGGTTGCCTCAACCCGTTGCCGATGGGCCTCACACCGGCAAAGCCGCGGCCGTAGAAAGCGACGCCGAGCACGATTTTCCCGGCGGGGATACCTGCCGCCAGATGTTGCTTGACCGAGGCATCGGCATCTCGATCGATGGGGCCCGCCGCCGCTGCCCGATATAGCCCTGCGTGATGGCCCGTCGTCGGCGTCAAGCTGTTGAAGAAGTCATAGCTCATCACGTTGATCCAGTCGAGATACACGTGGAGCTTGTCCATTTCGGTATGCTCGAAATATTCCCGATCCGCGGATGCGATGGTCAGCGTATACCGGTCGTCGCCGCCGCGGCCCTGAGCGGCACTCGCAGCGTTCAGCTTGTCTCTCAGCGCCTTGAGCAGTCGAGTAAAATTCTGCCGGTCTTCAGCGCGGTACTTGATGCCGGCAATACCCTGTCCCGGATACTCCCAGTCGATATCGACCCCGTCCGCGGAGAATTGGCGAAGCAACTGGACGGCACTGTCCGAGAATCGGGAACGCGAAGCATCGGTGAGTGCGGCATCGGAGAACCCATCCGCCATCCAGCCCCCGATCGAAACAATAACCTTGAGCCGCGGGTTCGCCTTCTTGAGCCCGACGAGACGCGTCAGATTCGCCTCGACTCTTCCATCCGTGAGCGCCACCTGACCCG
>DATHKV010000239.1:0-13009 GCA_035488895.1 Steroidobacteraceae bacterium | reverse complement strand
GCAAGCCGCGCAACACCGCAGACGCCCCTTCCAGAGCCAACCCTTCGGGAGCGGACGGATTTGCCTTCATTCGTCGTTGTCGCCTCCTCATTGGGATCAAACCCAACTTCGTCGGCTCCGCCTCGACTGAAGGCAAATCCGTCACGCTCGCGGCCACGGTGAATACTCAGACAGGCTCCTGTTTGTGGTCCGCTAGTTATATAGCAGCAGCCCATTGACCGCCAGACCCGGTGCTTACGGCGCCGCTTTCAGAGCAGTGACGCTCGGTTGAGCGCATGAGCTATACGTTGAGCAGCAGGTGCTCGCGTTCCCAGGAACTGATCACCTGCGCAAAGGTTTCGTACTCGGCTTCCTTGACGGCGGTAAATGCCAGCACGAAGCGGTCGCCGAACAGATCCACCAGCGGCTTAGATTCGCGCAGCAGCCGCAGCGCTTCGGCGAGCGTGCGCGGGAGGGCAATCGCCAGGTCATAGGCGCTGCCGCCGATGGGCTCGGAGGGCTTCAGCCCCTCGATCATGCCGAGGTAACCGCAGGCCAGGGATGCCGCGATGGCGAGATAGGGATTCGCATCCGCCCCGCCGACTCGATTTTCCACGCGGCGCGCGTCGGGCCCGGACATGGGCACGCGCAACCCCGCGGTTCGATTGTCGTATCCCCAGTGCACGTTGATGGGCGCGGAGGAATGACGGCTGATGCGCCGGTAGCTGTTCACGTTCGGACAGAAAAGCGACATCGCGCCGGGCAGGTATTTTTGCAGGCCGGCGATATGGCTGAAGAACAGGGCCGACGGCGTGCCATCGGCATTGCTGAAAATGTTCTTGCGTGTCTGCGCATCGATGATGCTTTGATGCAGGTGCATCGCGCTGCCGGGTTCCTTGGCCATGGGCTTGGCCATGAAGGTGGCATACATCTTGTGGCGCATCGCCGCCTCGCGCGCCGTGCGCTTGAACAAGAAGGCCTGGTCGGCAAGCGCCATGGGATAGCCGTGCAGCAGATTGATCTCCATCTGCGCCGCCCCCGATTCATGGATCAAGGTGTCGATTTCGATGTCCTGCGCTTCGCAAAACGAGTACATGTCATCGAACAAGGGGTCGAATTCGTTGACGGCCGCAATGCTGTAGGCCTGCCGGCCGATCTCGGGACGGCCGGAGCGCCCGACCGGCGGCTTCAAGGGATAGTCGGAATCAATGTTCGGCTCGACCAGGAAAAATTCCAGTTCGGGGGCCACCACCGGCTCCCAGCCTTGCGCCTCGTACAGCTGCAATATCCGCCGCAGCACATAGCGCGGCGCCATGGTGACGGGGCTGCCGTCGCCGTAGAAGCAATCGTGAATCACCTGCGCAGTGGGTTCGGCCGCCCATGGCACCACCCGCACCGTCTTGGGATCGGCCTTCAATACGATGTCGATGTCCGACGGGTTCATCGCGCTCTGGTCTTCGGGATAGTCCCCGGTGACCGTCTGCAGGAAAATCGCTTCCGGAAGGCGCATGCCTTCCTCTTCGGCAAATTTCTCGGCCGGCATCAGCTTGCCGCGCGCGACACCGGCCATATCCGGAATGATCGCTTCGACTTCCGAAATGCCGTGTTCTCTCAAAAACTGCTGAATCGTACTCGCCATATATCACCTTACTGCGTTCGCACGTTGTCGGCTGGCCTCGCCGAATGCAGCAAACAACGCGCTCGAAAATGGGTCCTGGGCAAATCGCCACTCCGGATGCCATTGCAGCGCCAACGCGAAGGACGGCGAGTCTGCGACACGAAAGGCTTCGATCACGCCGTCCGGTGCTCTCGCTTCGATCGCAAGATCGGCTCCCAATTTCTCAACTCCCTGCGAGTGCAGGGAGTTCACCTTGAGCCGATCGCGGCCTGCAATTTTTCGCAGCTGCCCTCCAGGCTCCAGCAGCACCTCGTGGGCAGGCGCGTATTGCACGTCCAGCGGTAAGGATTCATCGTCGCGGTGATCGAGGTTCCCGGGAACCTCGTGCAAGCGCGGGTTTAAGGTGCCGCCGAAGGCGACATTCATTTCTTGAAATCCCCGGCAAATCGCCAGCACCGGCAAGCCGGCGGCGATCGCCCGAGGTATCAGCGGAAGCGTCGTAGCATCCCGATTTGGGTCATGTAGTGTCCCCGGCTTTGCGGCCGGTCCTCCGTAGTGTTGCGGTTCAACATTTGACGGACTGCCCGTGAGCAGCAATCCGTCGCAAGCATCCAAGAGCGCAGGCAGGTCGATCTCGGACCCCAGGGCGGGAACGAGCACCGGCACCGCGTTCGCACCCTTCGCGACGGCCTCGATGTACTTCTCTCCGACCATGTGGAAATAGTGCTTTCCATACAGCCGGCGATCAGCCGGAATTCCGATGAGCGGCAGGCGTGACATGTTTAATATACTAAACGTCCGGATGGACGATCGATCTCTAGGAACACGACTATTACATCACACCGGCCATGCCTCGGCTGACCTTCACGCATAAAAAGAGCTAAGATTTAGGCATTTCCAACACTTAGGCGCGTTTTGTGCATCGCATCAATGTTGCATTCCGACGGAAAACCTAGGTAGGCTCACAGGCACCAATTCCTGTCAATAGCCACAAGATCTTAAACACTTTCGCCCCAAAACCATGCGCCTGTCCTATCCGCCCGCCCCCTCCTATTACGCCCTCAACGACACGTGGGCGGCCCGGGAGCCGCTGCGCGGCGAACTGAGGGCGGATGTCGCCGTGCTGGGCGGCGGGATCGCCGGCTGCTCGGCTGCGTTGCATTTGGCGCAGCGCGGGTATCGCGTCGTTCTGCTGGAGGCGCGCGCCGTCGGCTACGGCGCTTCGGGCCGCAGCGGCGGCCAAACCATCTTCGGCCTCGCCGTCGGTCAGCCGAAACTGGCGCGCGAGGTGGGCCGCGAGAATGCGCGCCGTTTATTCGATCTCTCCATCGAGGCATTGGACCTCACGCAAGCGCTGATTCGCGAGCATGCCATCGACTGCGACTACCGCGCCAACCACGTGCATGTGGCCGTGAAGCCGCGGCATGTGCGAGAACTCGATGAATGGAGCCGCGAGCTGCGCGAAGAATACGGCTATCCGTCGGCGCGGCTGCTCCATCGCGATGAGCTTCAGGATCAAGTGCGCAGCCCCCGCTATCTGGCAGGCCTGCTCGACACGCGCAGCGGACACCTGCAGCCGCTCAAGTACACCCAGGGCCTGGCGCGCGCGGCCGAGGCTGCCGGCACGGTCATCCATGAGAATTCCGAAGTGCTGCGCTACGAGAATGGCGCCGAGGTGCGCGTGCACACGGCGCACGGCACGGTACGCTGTGCCCATTTGGTGTTGTGCGGCAACGCCTACATCGGCGCGGTGGCGCCGTCGCTGGCGAGGCGCATTCTGGGGGTCGGCACGTACATCATTGCGACGCAGCCTCTGGGCGAAGAACGCGCGCGCAGTCTATTGCCGCAGCATGCGGCCGTCGCCGACATCAATTGGATTCTGGATTATTTCAGGCGCTCGAGCGATCACCGCCTGTTGTTTGGCGGCCGCGTCAGCTACAGCTCGGTGCAGCCGCCGCGGCTGGCCGAGTCCATGCGGCGACGCATGGTGCGTGTTTTCCCAAGTCTCGCCGATGTGAAGGTTGCGTACGCCTGGGGCGGCTATCTCGACATCACCATGACCCGCGCGCCCAATTTCGGACGGCTGGCGCCGAACGTGTACTACCTGCAGGGGTTCTCCGGACACGGGCTGGCGCTCGCCGGCTTGGCGGGCAAGCTGGCATCCGAGGCGATTGCCGGCACGGCCGAGCGCTTCGATGTGTTCGCACGCATTCCGCACCGCGACTTCCCGGGCGGCAGGGTTTTTCGGCGGCCCTCGCTGATGCTGGCCATGCTCTACTACCGGCTGCGCGATCTGCTGTAGCCGCGCTATTTATTGCAGCTTATTGCAGCCCAGGCTTTTCGGAAGCGGCAAAGCTGGCTGACAACTTCTGGCCGGTATCCGTCAGCGTCACGGAATTCAACCCACCGCCGTGCGAGCCGTCGCGCAGCGGATAAAACTCCACGCTGACCCGATCGCCCGTCTTGACGGAGTTGCGGGTCCAGCCGCCGCGCGTCAAGACGCCCGGGCTGGTGGTCTCGAAGCTCCATTCCTGTGGGTCGCCGCCGCCCTCCGGCTGCACCAGCACCCAAATGACGCAATGCGGATTGGTCCACTGGAAGCTCTTGACGTTGCCCTTCAGGGTCAAAACCTTGGATCGGTCGTATACCGCGAATGAATGATGCGCATACGCCGGCCAGGAAACCGCGGCTGCGGCGATCAAGACCAGTGCGGCCAGGGAGGAGAACTTCATGGGTTTGTTCGTGGATCGAAATGTCATTTGGAGTCCGAACCTACAGGCACGCCATTGTGGAACTTGATGGGTGCAAAGATGGAGTTGCCGTCCTTGTCCACGGCTTCCGTGTAGCTGCCCTGCTCGCACACGCCTTCGACGATGTCGTACTTCTGCGATCGCTGCCGATAGTACTTCCGCGTGGTCTTCCAGGGCTTCGACAGCAGCTTGGTGGCGGTGATTTCCAAATCATCGGCCAGCGTATCGGCATTCAGCAGGTGGAAATGCTCGACGATGTGCATATCGCCGTTATTCGGCACACCCACCGCCTCATTGACCGCCAGATAAGCCTGCGGCAGCAATGCGATGGTATCCACCACCAGCGAATTGCCCTCCCAGTGGCCAATGGAATGACCGTGGAAGCTCGGGTCCGGATCGGCGGGATGGCGCCGTCCGTCCGTGTAAATGCGGCGCAGGCGATTGCCGTCGCCCTCGCCCAGCATGGTCACCCGGCCCGGCGTCACCAACAGCTCAAAGGCATTGTGCGTGATGAGCATGTAGCTCGGCATGCCGGTCGGAAAGCAATGATCGATGATGGGGAAGGGCCGCCCAGCCTTTTCCTCCGCATACATGTGTTCAATTTGCTTGGCGAACTTCGGATTCCAAGGGGGCGGGTTGCTGGTCTCCTGGGCCACTTGATCGCTGATGACCGGTGTCCAGACTCCGCTGAAATCCGGCAGTTTCGCCAACGCCTGCCAATCGCGCAGCGTGGGCGCGGCATTGATCGGATCTTTGGCGGCGGGCTCCGCGGCTTGCGCCGGCAGGAAAGCCAGACTCGCCAGCGCCCCAACAAGGTAGCCTAGGAGCGCGCGGCTGCAGGGGGTTTTCATGCGGCTGAAGGTTACCCTATTTGAATCGCACAACGAAACACTTATGAATGCGCGCGTGGCGCTCGAAGTCCTTCGGGATGGTCGCCGCACTCACGTCCTCGATGGCAAGGTCGGCGAGCTCACCTGAGTCCAGCTTGAAGCGCGTGTAGTTCGTGGAGAACACCAGGCGGCCTGCCGGGCGCAGCAGCTTCAATGACCTGCGGATCATGCCGACGTGATCGCGCTGCACATCCAGCACGCCTTCCATGCGCTTGGAATTGGAAAACGTCGGGGGATCCAGGAAGATCAGATCGAACCGCGGACCGCGCGGCTCCTGCTCCTCTAGCCAGGCCAGGCAATCGGCGCGGTACAGCTCATGGTTGCCCTCACGAAATCCGTTGAGCAGGAGATTCTCATGCGCCCAGTCCAGATAGGTATTGGATAGATCCACGCTCGTCGTGCTGAGCGCGCCGCCCGCGGCCGCATAGACGGTTGCACTGCCGGTATAGCAAAATAAGTTCAAGAAGTCCGCGCCCTTGGCCCAGGAGCGCAGCATGTCGCGCATGATGCGGTGGTCGAGAAACAGGCCGGTATCCAAATAGTCGCGAAAATTCACCCAGAACTTCAGGCCGCCTTCTTCGACCGCGTGTCGTTCCGCCGCGCTGTCGCGCTTCTCGTATTGCTCGGCGCCCTTCTGCGGCTTGCGCACGCGCGAGTGCACCTGCACCAGCGGCACCGCCAGCACTTCCGGCAGCACCGCGAGCGCCTCGCGGCGGCGCTCCCGCGCGCTTTCCTGATTCACGGACTTCGGCGGCGCATATTCCTGGACATACACGTGCCGGGGTTCGCTGCCGTACAGATCGATGGCGAAGGCGTATTCCGGCATGTCGGCGTCATAGACTCGAAAACAATCGATGCGCTCGCGCCGCGCCCACGGATCCAAGCGCTGCAGATTTTTACGCAAACGATTCGCGAACATTTGCGCCCCGGGCCGGCTCGACCAGTCCGCACGCACCTCTTCGGCGGGGCGCTGCGCGCTCGCTTCGTTCAAATCGAAGCGCAGCAGACGGCATTCGATGCTGCCGTTGAAGAAGCGGTGCGTACGCTTGGCGTAGATGCCTAGATTGCGTGCGAGCGGCGGATTGCCGGTGAGGATCGCGGCCTGCCAGCCCTGAAAGTGCTCGCGCAGTACCGAGCCGAGCTCGGAATACAGAGCGGGCAGTCCCGACTCCGCGCCGATACGCTCCCCATAGGGCGGATTCGCGACGACCAGTCCACCCTCGCCTCTGGGCCGCGATAACTCGCTGAGCGCGCGTTTCTCCACATGCAGCCACTCTGCCACACCAGCCTGTTCGCCATTGGCGATGGCCATGCGAACCGCTTCGGAGTCGATGTCCGAGCCCAGGATGCAGCGCCGTGCGACGCGCGCGCCGCGTCTGGCCACGGCTTCAGCGCGCAAACGCTTCCACAATCCGGCATCGTGGCCCCGCCACTTCAGGAATCCGAAGTAAGGGCGATCGAGGGCAGGTGCGGCATCCGCGGCCATCAGAGCGCCTTCGGTGAGAAACGTGCCTGATCCGCACATCGGATCGAGCAGCGTTCCGCCCTGCTCGGCAATCTGCGGCCATCCCGCACGCAACAACACCGCCGCCGCCACGTTTTCCTTGAGCGGCGCGCGGCCGCCTTCGCTGCGGTAGCCGCGCCGATGCAGACTTTCGCCGGAGAAATCCAGCGACACCAACGCGGTGGCGCTGCTTTCGACATGCAGATGCAGCAGTACATCAGGGCGTTCGGGCTGGATGTTCGGCCGCTCGCCGGTGGCTTCGCGCAGACTGTCGCAAACCGCATCCTTGAGCAGTTGCGAGCCGTAAATCGTGTGCCGGATAGATTCGTTGCCGCCGCTGCAGTCGCACGCCAGGGTTGCGCCCGGCGCCAGGTGCTCGCGCCAGTCCATGCGCTTCACGGCCTCGTAGATGCTTTTGGAACTCGTCGCGTCAATGGACCCCAAGCTCAACAGCACGCGGGTCGCCGTGCGCGACCAGAGGCAGGCGCGGTAGCCGACTTCCAGCGTGCCTTGAAATTTCACATCGTGACTGCGCTCGCGAATCTGTTCGGCGCCGAACTGCGCGAGTTCTTCGGCCAGCACCGAGGCGGCGCCCACGGGCGCCGTCGCAACCCAATAGCAGACGTTGTCGTTCACGCCCAATGCACGGCGGCGGTTTTATAGGTGCGCAGATCGAGCCAGTCGAGATTGGGGTGATGCGCAAAGTAGCGCAGCAGCAGCTTGTACACATCGGCGTCGAACCCCGGGTAGGTGTCCCGCACGCTCAAGGCGGCGAGTTCCTCCTCGCTGCGCGCCGATCCCAGGTACATCCAGCGGTCGAGTACATGCAACTCGCCGCCGCGGGTGCCGTCCGGCCCAAAACCGCCGGTCGCCCGCTCCCGCAGCGCGATGCGGCCGGGAAAAGGCCAGCTCTTGATTTTCAGCGCGGACAGCGCCAATTGCAGCCGCATGGTATGAAGAATGAGCGGTTCTTTCCCCGTGCAGGCGCCCCGGCACTTGCCGACCTGCAGGGCGAAACACGAACCCTCGCTCTCTTCCAACCCCAATACCTTGAGGCACAGTTGGTGCGCGCGGGCAATGTCGATAAGCGCCTTGCGCGCGTCCTTCGGCGCGTGGAATACCCCGAAACTTTGCGCAAGATCCTTAGGTTCGAGGGTGTCGAGGGGTTGGATCAGCACGCGTCCGGCAGCGTCGGGAAGCCTCAAGGTCACGGATTGCCCGCTGTTTCGCGGGTGCCGATTGTAGAGCGGCTGCTGCGCCTTGATCCAATCCGACTCGAGCAGCCTGGCGCCGAATTCACCGGCTGTTCGCGCCCAATCGACGCGCCTCACCGCCTCGGCGAGGACCCTCTCGCGCGAACCCGGACGCGGATCGGCAAGCTGCGATAAAATTTTGCTGCGCAGCGAGTGGCTCCTGCCGATGTACAGCAGGGCGTCGCCTTCACCGTAGAAGCGATAGACTCCGGGCGCTTCCGGCAATTCGTCATCCAATCCCGGCGGCAATTGCGCCGGCAGCTTCGGCACCGCGAGCACGGCATGAGCCGCGGCGGCCGAAAACGCTTCCTCCGGCACTTCGCGCGTAAGTTTCAGCCACAGGTCGTGCAGGACTTTGGCATCCCCCAGCGCACGATGCCGCGCACTGCAGTTGAGTCCGTGGCGCTCGATCAC
This sequence comes from Steroidobacteraceae bacterium, assembly GCA_035488895.1. Taxonomy (GTDB): domain Bacteria; phylum Pseudomonadota; class Gammaproteobacteria; order Steroidobacterales; family Steroidobacteraceae; genus Bog-1198. The sequence continues at coordinate 4,601 of DATHKV010000239.1, read as the reverse complement.
GGCGTCCAAATTGTGGCGCGCGTGCTCGGGAAACAAGCTGCGCGACAGTTTGACGGTGCACAGCGCCGCGGCGGAATACGTCATTCCAATCCTGCGAAACTCGCTGCGCAGAAATCCCTGGTCGAAGCGCGCGTTGTGCGCCACGAACACCGCGCCCTTGAGCTTCTCGTAGACCGTCGAGGCAAGGTCGGCGAAGCGCGGCGCATCCGCGACCATTTCACTGCTGATGCCGGTGAAGGCCTCGATGTACGGAGAGATCGGGCATTCGGGATTGACCAGCGAACTCCACTCTTCGAGCAGTTCGCCGTTGCGCATGCGCACGATGCCGACTTCGGTGATTCGATCGTAGGCGGGGTTGCCGCCGGTCGTTTCCAAATCAACGAATGCGAGGGTGTCAGCCGCGTCCATCGAGGGACAACAAGGGGTAGTAAAGGTCGGGCCGCCGATCGCGGAAGACACCCCATGCCTGTCGGTAGCGGCGCACCTCGTCCAAATCGAAGGCCGCGGTCAGCACCGTTTCACTTTCCCGATCGGCTTCCGCGAGCTTTTCGCCGGTGGGCGAGGCGATGAACGACGAGCCGTAAAACGTCATGGTGTATTTTTCGCCCTTCTCGGTGCCGATTCGATTCGACGCCACCACCGGCATGACATTCGCCGCCGCATGGCCCTGCATGGTGCGCTGCCAATGGCCGCTCGAGTCGATGCTGGCATCCTGGGGTTCGGAGCCGATGGCGGTCGGGTAGAGCAGGATCTCCGCGCCCATCAACGCCATGGCGCGCGCCGCCTCGGGGAACCACTGATCCCAACAAATTGCGACACCCAGTCTGGCGTAGCGCGTGTCGAACACCTTGAAGCCGGTGTCGCCGGGCGAGAAATAGAATTTCTCATGATAGCCGGGGCCTTCCGGAATGTGCGATTTGCGATAGCTGCCGATGACCGAACCGTCCGCATCGACCACTGCCACGGAATTGTAAAATGCATTGTTGGCGCGCTCGAACACGCTGATGGGCAGCACCACGCTTAAGTCGCGCGCGACGGCGCGGAAGTGTTCGACGGCGGGATGCCCGTCGAGCGGCAACGCGAGCTCCAAGTGCCGGGCAATGTGGTCCTTGCAAAAGTACGGCGTCTCGAACAACTCTTGCAGCAGCACGACCTGCGCGCCCTTCGCGGCAGCCTCGCGTACCAATTTCTCCGCGCGCGCGATATTCGCGTCGCGGTCCCAACTGCAGGCCATTTGGGTGGCCGCTACCGTTACCGTGCTCATAGAACGTCTATGCTACCTGATCTGCCTAAAACGTCGGGGGCGAGCTCGCGCTGACGATTTCGCATTCCTCTCGGCCGACGTTGCGGAAACGATGCGGGATGGAACTCTTGAAGTAGTAAGCGTCGCCAACGCCCAGTACCCGCGCCTCGCCGCCGACGGTCACCTCGATCTTGCCCTTCACGATGACGCCGCCCTCCTCGCCCGCATGCGTGAGCATTTCTTCGCCGGTATCGGCGCCGGGTGCGTAGCGCTCATGCAGGATGGACATGCTGCGCTTGGCCAGGCGCCCGCCGACGAGGCGCAGTGCCACGTCTTCCGTGCCGATGTTCGCCAGCTCCTCGCGCGGGAAAAAAACCTGCGGTTTGCCGCCGAGATCCAAGGTAAAGAAATCGGCCAGCGCCATGGGGATGCCGTCCAACACTTTCTTGAGAGAGCTCACCGACGGACTGACGCGGTTCTGCTCAATGAGCGAAATCAATCCGTTGGTCACTCCCGCGCGCTTCGCCAGCTCGCGTTGCGACAGTCCGTACATCTGGCGCACGGCTTTCAAATGCGTACCTACGTCCACACCCATGCTGTCTATTATAATAGACAGTTCGGCCCATGACATGGCTAAAATTGAGGTTACTGTTGATTTTCCTTATCATCGGGTTGCCGCCCGCCTTTCTCCCAAGGATCAACCCATGAACGCCCGCCTCACGCCCGACACGACGAATCCCGAACTCGACGCATTTTGGATGCCGTTCACGGCAAATCGCCAATTCAAGGCCAATCCGCGCCTCTTGGCACGCGCCAAGGGCATGTATTACACGACCGCGGACGGCCGCGAAGTCCTCGATGGCGTTTCTGGCCTGTGGTGCGTGAATGCCGGCCATGGGCGCCGCGAAATCACCGAGGCGGTCACCAAGCAGCTCGAAACCATGGAATTTGCGCCCACATTCCAGATGGGTCACCCCGTCGCCTTCGAATTGGCGAATCGACTGGCCAAGATTGCGCCTCCCGGCCTTGATCGAATTTTCTTTACCAATTCCGGTTCCGAATCCGTGGACACCGCACTGAAGATCGCCGTCGCTTATCATCGTGCACGCGGCGCGGGCCAGCGCACGCGCTTGATTGGCCGCGAGAAGGGTTATCACGGCGTGGGTTTCGGCGGCATGTCCGTGGGCGGCATGGTCAACAATCGGAAGATCTACGGCTCATCCATGCTGCCGGGCGTGGATCATCTGCCTCACACACTCGACCTGGAGCACAACGCGTTTTCGCGCGGGCTGCCCCAATGGGGCATGCATCTTGCCAACGAGTTGGAGCGGCTCATCGCGCTGCATGACGCATCGACCATCGCAGCCGTCATCGTTGAACCCATCTCCGGCTCCGCCGGCGTGGTACTGCCGCCGGCGGGATACTTGAAGCGTCTGCGGGAAATCTGCGACAAGCATGAGATCCTGCTGATATTCGACGAAGTGATCACCGGCTTCGGCCGCATCGGAAAACCGTTCGCTTCGCAGGCCTTCGACGTGACGCCCGACTTGATCACGACGGCAAAAGGATTGACGAACGGCGCGATTCCGATGGGCGCGGTGTTCTCTCAGCGCAAGATCTACGACGCGTTCATGCAGGGTCCCGAGAATTCGATTGAGCTGTTTCATGGCTACACTTACTCCGCGCATCCGGTTGCCTGCGCCGCGGCGTTGGCCACCCAGGACGTTTATGCCAAAGAGGGCCTGCTGACCCGCGCCGCCACGTTGAGCTCGCAATGGGAGAACGCCGTGCATTCTCTGCGCGGCTTGCCGCATGTGATCGATATCCGCAACTACGGCCTGATCGGCGCCGTGGAGATGGAACCCCGGCAGGGCAAGCCGGGCGCCCGCGGCTTCGATGTGTTCCTCAAGTGCTTCGAACGCGGTGTCATGGTGCGCCAGACGGGCGACACCATCGCCATGGCGCCGCCCTTGGTGATCGAACCGAAGCAGATCGATCGCATCGTCGAAACGCTGGGCACCGTGATACGCGAGACCGACTGACCGGTCAGCTTTTCGGCTCGAAGATCGAGTACCACTTTTTGCAGGGCTCGCTGACTTCCCAAATGCCCTCGAATCCAGCGGGTACCACGAAGGCGTCCCCGGCTTTCAGCTCATGCTTTTCGCCGGTCACCGATTCGATGCGCAAGCGGCCTTCGATGATGACGCAGAATTCGTGCTCGGTGTAGCGAACCCGCCATTTGCCGGCTGTGCTGGTCCAAATCCCGCAAAAAAATTCCTGGCGCGCGTCGCTGTACTGATTCGATACCCGGGTACGCGGTATACCGGCGAGGATATTCTCGTGCGACGGACTCGCGGACTCTCCGGTCTGATATCGATCCAGGACCACGATCTTTGGCGGGGCGCTCATGCGCTATCGTAGGCCGAGGGTGAGCGCCGAAACAAGTGCGGCCCGGAGCCTCCTCGCACTCCGGGCCGCGTCGGCCGCGCTTTTGGTTTTCAGCGATCACTCATTCTTGCCAATCTGCTCATCCTTGCCAATCTGGGCCACCGCCGCGCCGGACTCCATTTGCAGCGTCAGGCGCACACGGCGCTCCAGCGCATAGCCGTCGCTGTCCTCGGCGGTGCTCTGGCTCTTGCCGTAGGCATTGACTTCGAGCGCTTCATCGCTGAGGCCGGAGGCGAGCAGCAAGTCGCGCACCGCATTCGCGCGATCCTGCGACAGCTTCATATTGGTGTCGATCGTGCCCCGCGGGTCGGCGTAGCCGTCGACGCGAATTTTCAGCTCCGGCGACTTGGACACGGCCTGCGCCAGGACCTGGATCTGATGCGCGATGTCCGCGTTGATCTCCGCGCTGCCGGTGCGGAACAGCACATCGCCCTGCAATCCATCGAGCACCGCGGAAGCGTCTTCTTTGGCGCTCTGGACTGCGCGCACTTTTTGCGACACATCCTCGAGCTGGGCGCTCAAAGTTTGATTGCTCTGCTGCAACTGGCCCTTCTCGGTCAGCAGCGTCGATTTCTCGACCTGCAGCGCCGACTTGTCGCCCTCCAACATGGCCACCTGCGCTTCGGCCTTCTTGGCCTCGCTCGCCCGGTGGACACGATTGCCCAGCCAGGTGCCCAGCCCCGCGCCCACCACCGCCCCAATGGGTCCCGCGGCAAACGCACCGATCACGCCGCCTGCTACGAAACCCGCCGGCTCTTGCGGCGGCCGAGGTTTCGGCTCGTCGGCGAAGGCCGCGGCGCTGACCCCCATCAACCCAATCGTCCACACCCATTTGGAATATCTGGAATATCGCGTGCTCATGACAGACTCCTCGCTCCTCGCCATAGAGACGGCGACCGCCGTCCCATGG
>DATHKV010000238.1:0-46519 GCA_035488895.1 Steroidobacteraceae bacterium | reverse complement strand
GATACCGCCGCGGCGGCTAAGGAATTGAGGATGGCGGTCGAAAAACTGCTACAGGAGTACGGTCCAGGCCGCCGGATGGACGAATTGCTCAAAAAAGCGGAGGAATTGGGCTTGAATTACGATGAAAAGGCCGAATTAACTGGTCTTCTCAAATCCAAGGGCAGCCCCCGAGCGCCCTCGTAAGCTGAAGCAATTCCTGGCTACGGATTGGCCAAAATCGTATACTGCTCGGCTTGCATTTTAAATGTCCAGACTCTTAACGAGGCGTCCACCTTGATCAAAAAAGCGCCAGCAGGCACAGCGACTCAAATCGCGGACGAGCGTCAATCGCAGTTAAAGCTATTGATCGCACGCGGCAAGGAACAGGGCTACCTCACCTACGCTGAAGTCAACGATCACTTGCCGAGCGAAATCGTCGATCCCGAGCAGATCGAAGATATCGTCAACATGATTAACGACATGGGCATTCCGGTGTACGAAAAGGCGCCGGATGCCGAATCCTTGCTGTTGACCGATGCCACCGCAGCTCCCGATGAGGAAGCGGTCGAAGAAGCCACCGCGGCGCTTGCCAATCTGGACGCGGAATTCGGGCGCACCACCGACCCGGTGCGCATGTACATGCGCGAAATGGGCACGGTTGAACTGCTCACGCGCGAGGGCGAAATTCGCATCGCCAAGCGCATCGAGGAAGGCCTCGAAGCGGTCAAAATTGCCCTCGGCAGCTATCCCGGCACCTACGATCTGCTGCTGCGCCATTACGAGACCGTCAAGGCCGGGCAGATGCGCCTGGTCGACGTGATCGTCGGCTTCGTGGATCCGAATGCGCCCGACGAAATTGCGCAGCCCCAGAATCCGAAGATGATGGCGCTCGAGCGTGAAGAAGCCGCCAACGACGACGACGAGACCGAGGGCGACGAGGAAGAGGAGGCCATCGACACGGGTCCCGATCCGGAAGAGGCCGCGAAGCGCTTCAACTCGATCGCGAAAGTGCACCACCAGTTCTTGAATGCGCTCGACAAGCTCGGCTCCAAGGATCCGAAGACTTTGAAGATCCGCAAGAAGATCTGCGGCGAACTGATGGAGCTCAAGCTCTCGCCCAAGATGTTCGATCAGCTGATCGACAACCTGCGCCAGCATGTCACCGAAGTGCGTCTGCTGGAAAAAGAAATCATGTTCCTTTGCATCAAGCAGGCCGGCATGCCGCGCAAGGATTTCATTTCCACGTTTCCGAAGAACGAAACCAGCACGCGATGGCTCGACAAGCACATCAAGGCAAAGAAGCGCTATTCGGGTCCGTTGGCGAAATTCAAGGACGAGATCGAGCGGCGCCAGAACAAGCTCAAGGACCTGGAAGGCCTGTTCCATGTGCTGATCAACGAGATCAAGGAAATCAACCGCGAAGTTTCCATCGGCGAAGCGAAGGCGCGGCGCGCGAAGAAGGAGATGGTCGAGGCCAACCTGCGTTTGGTGATCTCGATCGCCAAGAAATACACGAACCGCGGCCTGCAGTTCCTCGACCTGATTCAGGAAGGCAACATCGGCCTGATGAAGGCCGTCGACAAGTTCGAGTACCGGCGCGGCTACAAATTCTCGACCTATGCAACGTGGTGGATTCGCCAGGCGATCACCCGTTCGATCGCGGACCAGGCGCGCACCATCCGCATTCCGGTGCACATGATCGAGACGATCAACAAATTGAACCGTATTTCCCGGCAAATGCTGCAGGAAATGGGCCGCGAGCCGACGCCTGAGGAGCTCGCCGTGCGCATGGAGATGCCCGAGGACAAGGTCCGCAAGGTGCTCAAGATCGCCAAGGAACCGATCTCCATGGAGACCCCCATCGGCGATGACGAGGATTCGCACTTGGGCGATTTCATCGAGGATACCTCGGTGTCGTCACCCATCGATTCGGCAACCACGGAATCCCTGCGCGAAACCACGCATTCAGTGTTGGCGCAGCTGACGCCGCGGGAAGCGAAGGTGTTGCGCATGCGCTTCGGCATCGACATGAACACCGATCACACGCTCGAAGAAGTGGGCAAGCAGTTTGATGTCACCCGCGAGCGGATTCGCCAAATAGAAGCCAAGGCACTGCGCAAGCTGCGCCATCCCAGCCGCTCAGAGCAGCTGCGCAGCTTCCTGATGGACGATTGATCGGGAGCGGAACCTCCCTGCAATCAGCCCATGGGAGTTCGCAGAGCATTCCTGTGGGTGTCCTTAGGCCGGTATGTCGTCATGGCGATCAATCTCGCCGCGACGCTGATCCTGGCGCGCCTTCTGCCTCCGGCGGAGTACGGTGTTGCCGTACTCGGCGGCGCGGTGTTCGTGCTTGCCGATGCCCTGCGGGCGCTGGGAGGCGGCGCTTACCTCATTCAAAAGCCGCAGTTGTTGCCCGAGGATATTCGCGCCTCCTTCACGCTTAGTCTCGTCGCAACGATAACGATTGCACTGGTGCTGACTCTGCTCGCCGGCCCGCTCGCGCAGTTCTTCGACATGCCGCAGCTCAAGCCCTATGTGCGCGTCGCTGCATTCGGCTACCTCGCCGGCCCCTTCATGTATCCCATCGCGGCGTTGATGAGCCGCAATATGGCATTCGGCCCGATCGTGGCGATCGGCACGGTGACCGCGGCTGTGAACGCAGGCGTCGGCGTGAGCCTGGCCGCTCGTGGATTCGGCTACATGAGTTTTGCCTGGGGCAGCGCCGTGTCCACCGCGGTGGCCATGCTCTTGTACCTGTATCAATGCAAGGATCGCTCGATCTTTCGGCCGCTTTTCCGGCAATGGGGCAGTGTCCTCAAATTCAGCGTCTTCGATGGCGCAACATCGGTGCTCTCGCAAATTGCGGACGCGGTGCCCTACTTCATTTTCGGCAGGTTGTTCAGCGCAGCAGCCGTGGGCCTGGGTCAGCGGGCCGTGATGCTCTGCCTGATTCCGGAAAGGGTGATTCTCGCGGGTGTCGGCGCGGTTGCGCTGCCCGCATTCTCCCAGCAGACACGGGAAGGCGGCAGCCTGAAGCCGGTATACCTGCGTGCCATCGAACTGATCACCGCAGCGCAGTGGCCCTCGCTGCTGCTGCTGGCGCTGCTTGCCCATCCGGCGATCTCGATTTTGCTCGGAGCCCAGTGGCTGGACGCGGCGCCTTTTGTGCGGATCCTGGCCACGGCACTGTTATTTTCCTTTCCGCTCACGCTGTACTACCCCACCATCGTGGCCGTGGGCGCCATCCGCTACATGCCGCTGGTGATAACTCTGCAAAGCCTCGTGTCGCTGTTGGTGCTGATCGGCTTCGCGCGTCACGGCCTGTACGCAGCAATCTTGAGTACCTGGGTGATTTTTCCGTGGAACGGTTTGATTTCACTGCTGCTCGCGCGGCACTTCATCGGATTTCACTGGTTGGATCTTGCGGCATCGATCAAAAAAAGCCTGCTGGTGTCGATCTTGAGCAGCTTGGGTCCCGCGGCGATTTTGGTGCTGTACCGCAGCTTCAGCCTGCCGGTGACGGCTTGCATCGTTGCGGTGGTCTTGTCGGCGGTCGGCTGGTTCGCGGGCCTGCGCCTGACCCGTCATCCGCTGCTCGATGAAATACTGCGCGCGCTCGCAGCGCTTCGCGTGTCCGTCGCGAGCGCACTCAGCCAATCGAGCACCAGCTGATTGAGACGGGACCGGTCGTTCTGATCGGAAAACAGATGATCGCTGTTGGTGAAATGCTCGAGCTTGAGGTTGTCTTTAAATGCTGCTTGTGGAAACGCGTCCAAAATCTGCGATCGGTACGTCTGACGTGGCGAGATTGAGGTGAATGCCGCCAGAATTCGAATGCCGTTGGCAACCGAATTCGCATAGCACTGTTCAAGATGCGGACTGAATTTGAGCGTCTCCAACGTTAGCCCCGATGCAGGTGCGCGCGGACGCAGCCGATGCGCCAGCTGCGACCTCAGCATTCTCAGCAGGCCGCTTCTTCCGGCGGCCACGCTGGCCCAGTTCCGCAGGCTCGTCAGCCGTTGCAAAATGTAGTGCGCATAGTATCGGGTCGTCGGTGGAATCGTCGGGTCCATCAACACCAGCCCGACCACGCGCGGGTCGGTGGGAGCATACAGAACAGCGTGATCGGCTCCTGAGCACAAGCCGATCAGCACGAAACGGGACGCTTGGCGGCTGGCCGCCAGGAAATCCAGCGCTTCCTTGATATCCGCCAGACTCGAATCGATGGTCGATAGCTTGTCCGCGCGCTGCTCGCTATCGCCGATTCCCGACAAGTCGAACCTCAGCACCACATGGCCGGCGCCGGCGAGCATGCGCGACAGGGTTACGTACATGCGGTTATGCCCGACCCGATGAACAATGCCGGTATTCAAGATAACGACGGCGGGCATATTGTCTGGCGCAGGCGAAGACGGCTGCGCGATGATCCCGACCAGGGTGCTGCGATTCCCCAGCAACAGTGCCTGCTCCGAGAAATTCTCGCTCACAGCCAGTCCGTGATGCGTTGAATGACGCGCACCGGCACGGCGCCCGTGATGGTCGCCTCCTCCACCCAAGGGGTTGGGGCGGACATCGATTCGGCCGCTATGCCGGTCAGCACATTGTCGGCCGCACGAGTTTCGGTCAGCAACACCAATGTGCGCGCCGGCAGATTGCGCGTCAGACCGCCGGCCCGGTCTTCCGGCGAGACAATCGGATCCCAGAGCACCAAGGCCTCTACATTTTCTTCGCGGCGCATGGCCGTGCGCGCGGCAAGCGTCGCCCCCAACCGCAGGCCAATCAGCGCAACCCGCGCGACGCCGACGATATCCTGGAGCCCTTCGATGGCGGATTCGACATCGACCTCCGCTGCGGCCGGATTTGCCTCGGAATCCTCGCCGCCCGAATCGCCCGTTCCGAAATAATCGAAGCGCAGCGTGTGAAATCCGATGGCGGAAAGCTTGACCGCAAGCTGCCGCATCGTGCGGTGCGCGTAGACATATTCGGCACCCCACGGATGACACAACACCGCCGCGCGAGTGCGCCGGTCTCTTACCGCGGCAGGTTCATATACTGCGAACAGCCGCCGCTCCCGTGTGCCAAGATAGAGGGGATTCACGCCGATTCCAGCAGCGCCGCAACCTGGCGCAGGTTGTGGAAGAAGAGAGTTCGCGGATCCATCGCTTGACCGGTGCGTTTCTTCACCATCTTGGCCACCCGCAACGACAGCAGCGAATAACCGCCAAGCTCGAAAAAATTGTCCTCGGCGTCGACCCGGTCCACCTTGAGAACGGATTTCCAGATATCGGCGATGATTCGCTCGGTGGCCGTTGCCGGCGGCCGGCGGCTCGGTGCCGCGCGCACCGCATTGTCGAAGGGATTCGGCAAGGCCGCGCGGTCCACTTTTCCATTCGGCGTCAGCGGCATGGAGGCGACCGGCACCACGAACGACGGAACCATGTACTCCGGAAGCTGCAGGCGCAGCCTTCGCTTCACATCGCCGGTGGTCAGATCTTGTCCCTCATGATAAGTGACGAACGCAACCAGGCGCGCGTCGTCGGCTTGCGCATCTCGAACGACGACGACGACCTGACGCACCTCCGCATAGGAGCCGAACACCTCCTCGATCTCGTTCAACTCGATGCGAAATCCGCGAATTTTGACCTGGTTATCCAGACGGCCGAGGTGATAGAGCTTTCCGTCGCCCGCCCATCGTCCCTTATCCCCCGTTCGATACACGCGTCGTCCGGCGGCGCCCGCGGCGATGTCGGGTACGAAGCGCTCGGCGGTCAATGCCGGCCGCCGATGGTAGCCGTTGGCAACGCCTTCACCACCGATACAGATTTCGCCGACTGCTCCGATCGGTACCGGTTGACCGCCCGGGTCGAGAATGTGCACCTGGGTATTTCCAATCGGCCGGCCAATGCTGATCGCTTTGACATCACGTTCGACTCGCTCCAGTGTCGACCAAACCGTGGTCTCCGTGGGCCCGTACATGTTCCACAACTCGCCGACGCGCTCCAAGATGCCATCGGCCAGGGTCCGCGACAACGCTTCACCGCCGCACAGGGCGCGAAATGTCCCGGCGCCGGACCATTCCACTTCCAGCAGCATGCGCCATGTCGCCGGGGTGGCCTGAAGTACGGTTGCACCGCTCGAGCCGAGCAGCCGCCCGAGCGCGTGGCCGTCCCCGGAATCCTGGCGCGATACCAATTCAATACGCGCGCCCACCATCAGCGGCAGGTACAACTCCAGCGCCGCAATGTCGAAGGAAATGGTGGTCACCGCCGCCAAGACGTCGGCGGACGAGAGGCCCGGCCGCTCGCGCATCGAGCACAAGAAATTCAGCAGCGAACCATGCGATATTGCGACGCCTTTCGGCCTGCCGGTGGAGCCTGAGGTGTAGATGACATAGGCGACGTCCTGCCACCCGGCCGCGTGTTCAAGGTTTTCCGCGGAAACTGCGGCGTTCTTGATGGCGCTCGCCGCGTCGAGAGTTTTGACTGCAGCCGGTACTTCGACGCCGGCCGGCACCTCTCCCGAGGTCAACAGCAATTCCGATCCGCTATCGCCAAGCATGTAACTGAGCCGTTCCGCCGGAAATTCCGGGTCGAGCGGCACGTAGCCGGCTCCCGATTTCTGAATCGCCAGCAGGCTGACCAGCAGCAGCGGCGAGCGGCTGACGCACAGCGCCACCAGCGCGCCCGGCTTGGCGCCCTGCCCGCACAACTGCCGCGCCAGAATATTGGCGCTCGCGTTCAGCTCGGCGTAGCTCATCCGTGTACCGGCGAACGAGATGGCGATGGCCTGCGGCGATTTCCTTGCCTGCGCCTCGAAGATCCGGGGAAACATCTCGGTTCGCGGATACGCGGCCGACGTCGAGTTCCAGGCCCGCAGCGTGGCCCGCTGTTCGGCCGGCAACAACGGCAGCGTACTGATGCGCCGCAGGGGCTCTGCCGTCGCGGCCTCGAGCAAAGTCAGGTATTGAGCCGCCAGTCGCTCGATGGTGGCGTGCTCGAACAGATCAGTGTTGTACTCGATGGAGAGCTTATGTGTGAACTCTGTGTCGATGGAGAAGCTCAGCTCGAACTGAGCGCCGCGCCGGTCCATCGGCAGCACTTCCAATGTCAGTTCATCGAACTCCACACCATGCATCGGGGCATTTGTCACATTGAAGAGCACCTGAACCAGCGGCGCGCGGCTTAGATCACCGCGCTGACCCAGTTCCTGCACCAACCGATCGAATGGCACATCTTGCTGGGAAAAGGCATCGAGAGCGGTGCCGCGTACTCTCTGCAGCAATTCGCCGAACCCGGGGTCGCCGGTCAGATCATTGCGCAGCACCACCGTGTTGACGAAGGTGCCGACCAGGCCCTCCATCAAGCTATGCGAGCGATTCGCGACCGGCACGCCGATCGGAATGTCGCATTGACCTGTCAGCCGGTGCAGCAGCGCCGCAAACGCGGCGAACAGGGTCATGAACACGGTGCTTCCGGTGCCGCGTCCAAACTGCTCGATCTGGGCAAATAGTTCCGGAGAAATCTGCTGGTCGTAGAACGCGCCGTTCAAAGTCCAGACCGGAGGCCGCGGGTAATCGGTGGCAAGATCCAGCGTCGGCAGCTTCGCCAATTGCCCGTGCCAGAACGATAGTTGCCGCCTGAACTCCGATGCAAAGGCTTCACTGCGCTGCCAGATCGAATAGTCGCGATAGTTGACCGGCAGCGCGGCCAGTTGAATCGACAGACCCCGCCGCAGGCTGTTGTAGAGAGCCGCCAACTCACGTCCCAGCACGCCCATCGACCACTGATCCGCGGCGATGTGATGCAGCACCAGGGTCATGATATGCACGTCGCCATCCAACTGAAACAACTGCGCGCGCAGCGCGGGCTCGCGGCCCAAGTCGAATGGTGTCTGTGCTTTGAGGAGAGACTGCCGCCAGGCTTCGGCTTCTGCGTTCTCGACTCCTCGCAAATCGACGATTTGCAGCGGCGGCCCGCTCCAGGCACCGACGACCTGCATGGGCTGATCGTCGATCGTTCGAATGCTGGTGCGCAGGATGTCATGCCGCCGGATCAGGACATCGTAGCTCGTCGATAGTGCCGCGACGTCCCCGGCTCCTTGGAGGCGCACGCAGGAGGCCATGTTGTAGGCGGTGGCGCCGGGGTTCAGCGATTGAATCAGCCACATCCGCTCTTGTGAATAGGACAGCGGCGCGGGATCGTCGCCGGATATGGGTCTGAGTGCCGCAAGCCGCGGCGCATACTCTTTGGACAGCACGGCACGATCGATTTGCTCGGCCAGTGCCTTGAGCGTCCGCGCCTCGAACAAATTGATCAGCGGCAGTTCGACGCCAAATGCGTCCCGCGCCCTCGACGCCACTTGCAGTGCTGTGAGGGAATGGCCTCCCATGTCGAAGAAATCATCCGTTCGTCCAATCTTCTCGGCACGCAGAATATCGCGCCAAACGGACGCGAGTTGCTCCTCGGTCTGCGTCTGCGGCGGCTCGTAGCTGCGGCTGGAACGTCCGGCGCCGTCCGGCGCCGGCAAAGCGCGCCGATCTATTTTCCCGCTCGGCGTCAACGGGAGCGCCGCGATTGAAATGAAGCTGGTGGGAATCATGTGCGCGGGAAGCCGTTGGGCCAGGAAACGCCGCGTCTGCGGCGCGTCAAGAGTCTGGCCGTCATGCTCATCGGCCGCGACCACATAGGCTGCCAAATACCGGCTGCCCGATTCCTCGTACACCATCACCGCCGCGTCGCGAATTCCAGGCGCGCCTCGCAGCACCGCTTCGATCTCGCCCAGCTCGATCCGGAAGCCGCGGATCTTCACCTGCCGATCATTACGCCCCAGATACTCGAGTGCGCCGTCGCCGCGCCAACGCGCGAGATCGCCGGTGCGGTACATGCGGGTGCCTGGCTCGCCATGCGGGTCGGGCACAAATCGCTCTGCGGTCAGCGCGGGCCGGTTGAAGTATCCGCAAGCCAGGCCTTCACCGGCAATGTACAGCTCGCCGACCGCGCCGACAGGCGCCGGCTCGAGATCTCCATCCAGAACATACAGTCGCGTGGCGCGTATGGCACGGCCGATGGGAACGATTTTTTCCGCCTCGCGTTGCACGCGATCAACCGCCGACCAGACCGTGGTCTCGGTGGGTCCGTACAAATTCCACAGTTCGCCGACTCGCGGCAATATCTCGTCGGCCAGATCGCGCGTCATCTCTTCACCGCCGCACAGCGCGCGGAAGGCGGCTCCGCCGGTCCAGCCGGCCCGCAGCAGCAGCCGCCAAGTGGTGGGCGTGGCCTGAAGCGTCGTGGCGCGGGCGGAGGCGAGCAGCTTGGCGAGCGCAGGACCGTCCGCAGCCACCTGCCGCGATACCAGCTCGATTCGCGCTCCCATCGTCAGAGGCAAGTACAGCTCGAGCGCAGCAATATCGAAGGACACGGTGGTCACCGCGGCGAGCACGTCATCCGCGGTCAATCCCGGCCGTTGGCGCATCGACCACAGAAAATTCAGCAGGGCACCGTGCGACACCGCGACGCCCTTGGGCCGTCCGGTTGAGCCCGAGGTGTAAATCACATAGGCCGGATGGTTGAGCTCGGTGGCGACAGACGGGTTTTCGTCGACGGCGCCATCCGCAGCAGCGCCGATTTCCAGCCGGGTGACGGCAGGCGGCACCTGCAAATCCTCCGGAAGGCTCCCCGATACCAGCAGCAGCTTTGCGCCGCTGTCCGCCAGCATGTAGTTCAGGCGATCGACCGGAAATTCCGGGTCCAACGGGACGTACGCGCCTCCCGATTTCTGTATGCCCAACAGCCCGACGAGAAGCGAGGGGGTCCGCGTCGCGCACAGACCGACCCGGTCGCCGGGCCGTACGCCGAGGTGAATGAGACTGTGCGCCACCCGATTGGCGGACGCGTTCAATTCGCCATACGACAGGCTGTGTCCGTCGGCGGTCACGGCAACGGCGTCCGGAGTGCGCAACACCTGCGCCTCGAACTGCCGCGGGAACAACTTGCTCGGCAGGGCGTCGTATGAGCCGCTGCGCGGCGCCAGCACCCGCCCACGCTCCGGCTCGGGCAGCACCGACAAGCTGCGCACGCCGACGGTTGGGTTTTCCTCCAGGGCCCGCAGCAGACTTTCAAGCGCCGTTTCGACGAAACCGCACATCCGAGTTGGATCGACGGATCGCGGCGCGTGTGCGGTCAATGCGAAGTCGACGCCCAGATCGTCGACGTACAAAGCGATGGGGTAGTTGGTGCGTTCCTCGGCGCGAATCATTTTGACGCCCAGCGCCTCGGCCGCGCCGGCCCCGGCGGCGGCGGCGGCGCCGTGGCGGAAGTTCAGCAACGCCGAAAATAGCGGCGCCGATCCCGGCAACGCACTGCAGCGTTGTACGGCAGCCAGCGATGCATGCTCATGCTTGACCAATTGCCCCAGGCGCGCGTGAGTCAGCCGCACGGCCTCGGTAACCCCGAGTTCGTTGAGTTGCAGACGGAAGGGCAGCGTATTGATGAACAGACCGAAAGCGCGATCCAGTCCCGCTGCGCCGTGCATTCGTCCGAAAAGAACCGTACCGAAAACGACGTCCTCGCGTGCGCTGGTGCGCGCGAGAACCAGCGCCCACGCCAGATGAAACAGGCT
The DNA here is from genome assembly GCA_035488895.1 of Steroidobacteraceae bacterium. GTDB lineage: Bacteria > Pseudomonadota > Gammaproteobacteria > Steroidobacterales > Steroidobacteraceae > Bog-1198. Next base: position 35,920 of record DATHKV010000238.1, on the reverse strand, counting down.
CGACGGTGAAACGCCGAGACGCCGGGCGTGGGAGCGCACTCCGCGCGCCAGTTTCGGCCTCAGTGAGAGTCTGGCTTCCTCGACATCCAAGCCATCGCCTCGCACATCGAGCAATCCAAACGGCGCGGTGGGTTCGTCGAAGTCTCCCAGCATCGCCTGAAAGAACTTCAGATGATCGCCCGGTGGAACACCGAGACGGGATTCCGCGACAAAATCTCGGAACGGTACCGTCTCGAGGGCAGGTTGATCGCTTCCGGCAAGCTGCGCGATCACTTCGGACAAGATGAGCCCGAGCGTGGAGTGATCGATGATCAAGTGATGAAATTGCAGCAGCCCTAGCCAGCGCTCTTGGCTCGCGTCATCTGCCAGTTGCATGCGCAGCAGCGGCGCCTGTCTGACGTCGATTCGCGCCAGGCGTTTCGACCACAAGTCGTCGGCCGCATTGCCGCCGCTGAGACTGATTTCTTCGACCGGCACGCGCGCCCGGCGCAGCACGACTTGCACCGGCTCCGGCAATCCCTCCCACTGCAGGGCGGTGCGCAGCACATCGTGGCGGTCAACCACGACCTGTAGCGCCACGGCGAATTGCTCAGCCCGTGCGCGGGTAGCGAAGGACAAAATCGCACTCACCAGATAGGCATCCGTGTCGCTCGACATGCGATGGTGGAGCAGAATGCCTTCCTGCAGCGGCGCCAATGGATAGATGTCCCCGACGTTGCCCGCACCACCCGCGACGCGCGCAACGATGGCGTCGATCTGCGCCTGATCGAGGCTGATCAGCGGCAGCATGGCCGGCGTAATGTGTTCACAATTCTTAAGGATGCCGTTGGGCGGCACGTCCATCGCAGCCCGCAGCGGCTCGATGACGGCACCCAACCCAGCGACCGTTGGCTCATCGAAAATGCTGCGCGCTTCGACCCGCCACCCCTGCAACCTAAGTCGTTCGATCACCTCGACGAGCAGCAACGAGCTGCCCCCGAGTTCAAAAAAACTATCGTGCCGGCCGACCCGCGCGATATGCAGCAAATCAGACCAGATGGCCGCAATCACAGCCTCCTTGGGACCCTGAGGCGCCTCGTAAGGTCGGCTCGAGCGCGATTCATCGCCTGGGACGGGCAGCGCACGCCGATCCAGTTTCCCGTTCGGGCTGAGCGGCAGCGCGGCAATCGATACGAAGGCCGCAGGAATCATGTGTTCAGGCAGGCGCTGCGCCAACGCGCGGCGCAACGCCTTGGGATCCGGCTCGAAGCCGGCGCGGCAAACCAGGTAAGCCGCGAGATATTGGCGGCCGGGTGCATCGCCACCGGGCACCACGGCAGCCTGCTCGACCCCCTCCTGTTTGAGCAGTGCCGACTCGATTTCCCCCAGTTCGATGCGAAACCCGCGAATTTTCACCTGGCTATCCGCGCGCCCTAGGAATTCGAGCTGTCCGTCGGTGCGCCAGCGCGCCAGATCGCCGCTGCGGTACATGCGGGAGCCGGGATCAGCAAAAGGGTCGGCCACAAAACGCTCTGCCGTCAGTGTCGGCCGATTCAGATAGCCGCGAGCCAATCCGGCGCCGGCGATATAGATTTCGCCCGCCGCACCGATCGCCACGTGTTCGAGCATGTCATCCAACACGTACACGCGGGTGCCCGCGATCGGTTTGCCGATCGGCGCGGCCGCCCGGCCGTGCAGCGCTTCGCTCATGGTCGCACACACGGTGCACTCGGTCGGCCCATAGGCGTTGATGACGCGCGCGCGCTTCGACCATTCGTCCACCAGCGCCGGTGGGCAGGCTTCGCCGGCGACCACCAGGCATTGCAAAGCCAGATCCGTTCCGGGTTTGATCGTCGGCAGCACCGCCGGCGGCAGCGTCGCGTGACTGACTAGCTGTTTTGCCAGCAGGGCACGCAACGCATCTCCGGTCAAGGCGTCGGCGGGCGCCAGCACCAAGGTCGCGCCGCTGCCTAAGGCAGTGACAATTTCCGAGACCGAGGCATCGAAGTTCAGCGAGGCAAACTGCAGCACGCGCGAGCCGGCGCTGATTGCAAAGCGCTCAACCTGAGCGGCCGCGAGAGCTGCGATGCCAGCATGCGTGACCAAAACACCCTTCGGCACGCCGCTCGAGCCGGATGTGTAGATCACGTAGGCGGCATCGGTTGCGGCGGGACTCCGAACGGTGGCGGCGCCCGACTCGGCCGGATGCGATTCTCCGGGGTCGAGAACCAGCTGAGGGGGCCCCTTGGCAGTCCACGCGGCCGCGGCGGCCGCGGTGGCCGCGCTGCTCACGATCAACGCCGGTCGAGCGTCATCCAGCATCAAGCCTAAGCGCTCGGCCGGATAGGTCAGATCGAGCGGCAGGTAGGCAGCGCCGGATTTCCATATGCCGAGCACCGCCACGATCATGTCCACCGAGCGCTCGATGCACAAACCGACCAGCGTTTCGGCGCCCACTCCCTGGTCCATCAATCGGCGCGCCAATCGATCGGCACGCGCGTTCAGTTCCGCATAGCTGAGTTTTTGATCTCCGCATGCCAAGGCAGTCGAAAGCGGCGAACGGACCGCTTGCACCGCGAAAATTTCCGGGAAGGTTCGGCGATCGAAGTTGATCCCCGCGCCGGTCCAATCCTTGGACACCAACCCTCGCTCCGAAATTGTCAGCAGCGGCAGCATTTTGAGCGGTGCATCCGAATGACGAACCGCAGATTCCAACAGCTGCAAAAAGCGCTCTCGATGCCGCTGCAGCGTCGGCGCATCGTAATGGTCTCGATGCGCACTGAACTGCACGACAATGTCAGTCTCATCAGTTCGCGCGTGGACCGTGATGCCGAGGTCTTCGACCAAGCTCGAGTGAGTGAATATGGTCATGCGCGCCGACTGCCCCGCAAAATCCAGTGCCGAGTCATTCGTGACGAAGTTGACCGCGGTACCACAGATGTTGGGGTCGGCGGGCGACAGGTTGAGGTCGGCACGCAGCGCGCTCGCCCAGTAGCGCTGGTGACGCAGCGCCTCGCGCGTCCGAACTCCGGCTTGTTGGACCAATGTCCCGATTGAGGCGTCCGGATCGACTGTGAGACGCAGGGGCACCACATTCGCGAGGAACCCGGGCACGCGCCTCAGCTTGCCGCTGGTCCTTCCGGTAACCGGCATGCCCAAGATGACGTCGATGGCGCCCGTCATCCGCGACAAATAAGCAGCCGTCATGGCATAGAGGACAGTGGGCAGGCTGGTTTGGTGCGCGGCCCCCAATAATTCCAATTCGACCAGCAGGGAGCGCGGGATTTTGCCGCGGCTCTCGATGGTCGGACCTGGCCACGCCGGTGGCTTCCCCGACAGCGTCACCGCGGATGAATGGCCGCGCAAAGAATCGCGCCAATAGTCCTGGTCTCGCTTGAACCGGGGCGAGTTGCGGTAGTCATGTTCGTCGTTCAGGAATTCGAGCCAGGAGGTCTGTTCGAATGGACGCGCTTGACCGTCGATGCTGGTGTTGTAAAGGTCGGACACCCGCGGATACAGCAGCGCTGCGCCGAACAAGTCCGTGATGATGTGATGAAAAACCAGAAACCAGAAGCTGCGGTCATCTGCGGTCTTGATCAAAGCAGTGCGAAATAGGGGCCCGCTCTCAAGGTCGAAGGGTTCGTCCATTGCGGCCTGCATCCACGCTATCCCGGTGGCGCGGGCGTCAGCCTCGCGGCTCAAATCCATGAAAGGGATTTTGAATTCCGTCTTGAAACCGAAAATCTGCCGCGGCCCATCCTTGGTTTCAACGAATCGCGAATTATGCGTATCGATCTCACCGATGGCTTGCCGCAGGGCGGCCTCGAACAGGCCGCGATCAATGGCGCCGAAGATCTCGTGATACCCGCCGATGTTGTAGAGCGCGGATTCGGGCGCCAGCTTCTGCCCACGCCAAACATCCGTCTGCGCCACGGACAGAGGCAATGACATGGACCCGGGCGGTCCATCCAGGAAGGATAGAGGTTCTATGGGCATGACCTTAGGTGGCGTCAATGCCGAAGCATCAACGCTTCAAGGACTTCGGCCGCATATCGGTCCAATGGGCCTCGATCCAGTCCAAGCACGCCTGCCGATCACCCGTCGGGCCCACAGAATTCCACCCCGCAGGGACGTCCCGAAAGCTGGGCCAGATGCTGTGTTGGCCCTCGGCGTTTACGAGTACCAAGAAAATTCCCTTTTCATCCTCAAATGGGCTGGCCATACGGTCTCCGACGCGAAAACTTCCCGCCCCCATAGGGTACTCGGACCGCAGGCATGCTGGGGTCGGAACCTCTTAAACTGTTAAGCCTATCGGGTTTTTACCGTTCGAGTATTAGCGTAGGAGAGAGAAGGTCGATTCCGATTTCCGCGCAATTCGCGTAATGGGTGAAAAGGGCGCTGTTGTAAAAATTTCAGCGAAAATCGGCGAAATATCTCATATCACTTCAGTGGTCAAATGACGCTCACTGTTGAGCGAATTGGCCACGAGGCAGCTGCTCTCGGCCTTTTCGAGCAGCTTTTTGGCCCGCTCGATGTCCGCACCCGCCGCCACGTGGAGTTTGGCGTGGGTGTCGAAGCGCGTAAACAGCATCTTCCCCTCGACTCGATCCAAGGTACCTTCCGTACGGACCTCGAGGCTATGCCAGGAATATTTGGAAGCCTTTGCGATGGCGCGAAAACTCAATGCAAAGCAATCCGCCACCGCCGCGGTCAGCAGCCCTTCAGGCGACCATTGATTGCCGGGACCGTCAAATTCCTTGGGCGACGAGGATTCGATGACCCGCACGCCCTCGGTGGACAAGGGCACGTCGCCGTCCGGACGGATGGACGCATTGACGGTGTAGCGATGCGGGAAAGGATGCATAAGGATCTCCGCGAAATTGCAATTATTAGATGCCCGCGCGCGCCGAGCCAAAGAGCTTGAGTTCCGGACTATGATCGACCAGCCGGATCATGCGCTCGAACCTCAATCCGATTTTTTCCAAAACCGCGATCGACGACCAATTGTCCGGCGAGGTGATCGCGACAATGCGGCTGAGATTCAAAACCTCCCTGGCATGCGCCAGGACGGCGGCGGCGCATTCGACCGCATAGCCTTTTGACCAGTAACGCGACAGAAAAGCAAAACCCACATCCGGCTCCTGCAGCCCTTCACGCTTGACCAGACCGCAGATCCCGATCGGCGTGCCCTCGCGCAAACAAGCGGCATACAAACCGAAGCCGTTGCGCGCGTAGCTGTCCATCGGTCCTTGACGAATGTAGTCGCGCGCATCAGCGGCGGTCCGCACGCCCTTGTCGCCGATGAAGCGGATAAATCCGGCCTCGTTCAAGAGTTCCAGAATGAATTCGGCGTCCTCAAAGTTGAGTTCGCGCAGGTCGAGCCGCGCAGTCTTGATGACGAACGAAGTTTGCATGGAATTCATGGCAGGCGCGTTGCAGCCGCGCCTAAGCCGAAAACTTCGGCCAATAGCCGATACGAATGGCGCCGCGCCGCTGCATCGAAGGTCCAGGTGTTGATCACGATCTCGTCGAGCTCCAGTTTACGCCCCAATGCATGCAGCTTATCAGCGACTTGCGCGGCATCACCCACCAGCGCCTTCGCCCGGAGTTTCTCGATCATGGCGCGCTCTGCTTCGGTATAAGCATGGGCGGCCGCCTGCTCCGGGGATTCCAACGGCAGCCTTAAGCCTTTCTCGAAACCCGTACGCCAAAGTTCGCGGGTCATTAGAAGACGCCGCGCTTCGGCTTCCGTTTCGGCGGCCAGCGCCCACACGCAGATGGTCGCCTGCGGGCGCGGATGGCGCTCAGTGGGTCGATAGTTGCGCCGATACAGGCTCAACGCTTCCTCGACGCCGGCGCCCTCGTTGAAGAAATACGCGTACGCGTAGGGCAGGCCGAAATGCGCGGCCAGCTGCGCGCCGTAGTCCGAGCTGCCCAGGATCCACAATTGCGGGCTGGTCACGCCGGTCGGCAAGGCCTGGATGCTTTGATAGGGATGGCCCGCCGGCAGCGCGAGGCCCGATACCCAGTGCCGCAACTCCTGCACCTGGCGCGGAAATTCCTCGGCGCCGTGCGAATGAGGATTCAGGGCATGCGCGGTCAATCCGTCGGAACCCGGTGCGCGGCCCACGCCCAAGTCGATGCGGCCCGGAGCAATCGCCTCGAGCACCCGAAATTGCTCGGCGACCTTGAGCGCCGAATAGTGCGGTAGCATGATGCCGGCGCTGCCCACGCGAATGCGCCGCGTGGTCGCGGCCACTGCTGCAATCAGTATTTCCGGCGCCGTGCCGACGATGCTCGCGCTGTTGTGATGCTCGGAAACCCAGTAGCGCTCATATCCCAGCGCGTCGCAATGCTGCGCAAGCGCGATTGACTCGCGGATCGCGACATCCTGCATGCTCCCGGCCGAGGACGGCGATTGATCGAGCACTGACCATTTCATTGGGAGGGCGGCGATTCCGGTGCGCGGTCCAGCGCAGCAAGCATGGCGGCAATCTCCTGCGAATCCGCATCGGAGGCTTCGCTCAAGCCGCGTACCACCCTGTCTCGATCCGCCCGGGTGCGATTTTGGCTCACTTTCCATTTCCCGGTCAGGGTGGCGATCGAGAATTCGAAGCCGACAATCATGCGCAGCTGGCGGTCAATGTACGGCGCCGGCGCATCGCCGATCTTCCATGGCAGTGAACGCGGCGCTTCGTGCACCGCCGTCAATCCCGCGACGAAGTCGCGCAGCCACGCGGCATCCTCGATGAAGCGCAAGGTGCCGCTGGCGTGCACGACCGCATAATTCCATGTCGGCACAACCTCGCCGGTCTTTTCCTTGGACGGATACAGCGACGGCGAAATGTACGCTTGCGGACCTTGGAAAATGGCCAGCGCCTGGCTGTCGGGGCGATATTCCCGCCACAAGGGATTGGCGCGCGCAATATGGCCGCGGATGCACCCCCAGGGCGCCGGCTCGTCCAACGTTTGCACGGGCACGTGGTTGGCGACGAGCCCCGATTCGCACTGCGTCACCAGCGTGCTCAACGGGCGCGTCCGCATCAATGCGCGCAGCACCGGAAGACGAGTCTCATTGAATTGGGAAGGTAGGTACAATCTAAACTCATTATATTGCCGGGGGCTTGCGGCGGGGGATATTATTTCGCCACTATGTGTAGAAACATCAGAACCTTATTCAACTTTGAACCACCGGTGACGGACGACGAAATTCGCGCTGCGGCATTGCAGTTCGTGCGCAAGGTGAGCGGCTTTCACAGTCCCTCCAAGGCCAACGAGCCGGCATTCTCAAGCGCGATCGATGAAATCGAGGCCGCGTCACGCAAGCTGCTCCGGTCGTTGCAAACCAATGCGCCGGCGAGAAACCGGGAAGAGGAAGCCGCCAAGGCGCGTTCACGCGCTACGTTGCGTTTTTCCAGAGTGAGCTAGATCGACAAATCGACTCAAGCCGATGTACTCATCGTCGGCGCAGGTCCGACCGGTCTGGTATTGGCCTTGTGGCTGAATCGATTCGGCGTGCGCGTCAGAATCATCGACAAGCTGGCGGCCTCCGGTACGACATCGCGTGCCGTGGCGGTTCAAGCCCGAACGCTCGAGTACTATCAGCAGATGGGTCTGGCGCAGGCTGTCGTGGACCGCGGCCATAAAGTCCCCGCCGTGAATCTCTGGGTCCGGCGCAACCAGGCCGCGCGCATCCCGCTCGAGAATCTGGGACAAGGTCTCACGCCCTTCCCCTTCCCGATCATTTTTCCTCAAGACGAGCATGAGACGCTGCTGATCAATCGGCTGCGCGAGGCCGGCGTGGAAGTCGAACGCCTGGCCGAACTGGTCGCGTTCGAAGACCTTGGCGGCGAGGTTCGTGCAACCGTGCGCCGGGGCGACGCTGTGGATACGAGCACGTATGCCTATCTCGCCGGCTGTGACGGCGCGCGTTCGCGCGTGCGGGAGGTGCTCGGCGCCGGTTTCCCCGGCGGTACCTACGATCACCTATTTTATGTTGCCGACGTCGAGGCGGCCGGACCGCCAATGAATGGCGAATTGCATCTCGACCTCGATGACGCCGACTTCCTGGCGGTATTCCCGCTGGGCGCGGGCGGCAGAGCGCGGCTCATCGGTTCGGTGCGCGACGATGCGGCGAAGGATCACGAGCACCTGCAGTTCGAGGATGTCAAGGGCCGGGCGGTTCAGAACCTTAAGATCGAGATTGTGCGGGTCAATTGGTTTTCCACCTATCGCGTGCATCATCGCGTCGCGCAGCAGTTTCGCAAGGGACGCGCATTTCTGTTGGGTGACGCCGCCCACATTCATAGCCCCGTCGGCGGCCAGGGAATGAATACCGGCATCGGGGACGCCGTCAATCTGGCCTGGAAGCTGGCGGCCGCACTCAAGGATTCGTCCGGCCCTGCGCTGCTCGACAGCTATGAGCCGGAACGGATCGCATTTGCGCGGCGGCTCGTGGCGACGACAGATCAGGCATTCACCGCGGTCATCAGCAGCAGCGCATGGGCGCGATTCGTGCGCACCAGAGCGCTGCCGGCGCTCGCGCCCGGGGTGTTCCGCATACACGCCATGCGCAAACTGCTGTTCCGCACCGTGTCGCAAACCGCCGTGAATTATCGCGACAGCCCCATAAGCCAGGGCAGCGCGGGCGTGCTGCGCGGCGGCGACCGATTGCCTTGGGTCAGCACGGCGGGCCGCGACGCATTCAATTTCGCGGCATTGGCTGCGATGAACTGGCAGATGCATGTGTACGGCGCGTCCACGCCCGAATTGCAAACACTGTCCGACACCCGGAAGATCCCGCTGCACGCCTTCTCTTGGGCTGCGGCCATGAAGCACGCCGGTCTGCGAAAGAATGCTGTATACCTCGTTCGGCCCGACGGCTATATAGGCCTGGCCGATGCGCAAGGCCGCGCCGCGGCGATCAGCGCCTACTTGGACAAGAATAAGATTCGGCCGGACAACTAGAATCAAGGGACCCATGAATACTCGGCGTGCGTTCATCAAATTTCTGGCCAGCAGTCCGCTCTACGCGGGCGCGCCTTTTTTCGGGCGTTGTTTCGCGCAGACCTCGCAAGCGCAGCCGGTAGATGGTCTGATCGCTCGTGTTGGCGATGCGCTCGATGTCTTCGACTTCGAGCCCGTGGCGCACGGAAAAATTCCGCCGGCCCACTGGGGTTACCTGGTCAGCGGCGTCGACGGCGAGGACACCCTCAAGGCCAACCGCGCGGCCTTCGCGCACTATCAGTTGCAGACGCGGCGCTTCGTCGATGTCAGCAAAATCGATACGAGCGTCGAACTGTTCGGTACGAAATTTTCAAGCCCGATCATCCTCTGTCCCCTGGGCGCGCAGCGCGCCTTCCATCCGGAAGGTGAGATCGCGGTGGCCAAGGCTGCCAAGGCGCGAGGACATTTGCAGGTTCTGTCGACCGTCACGTCCACGGGGGTCGAGGACGTCATTGCCGCGCGCGGCGCGCCGGTGTGGTTCCAGCTGTACACGACTTCGAGCTTCGAGGTGACGCGTAAATTGGTGCAGCGAGCCGAATCCGCAGGGTGCCCGGCCGTTGCCGTGACCGTCGACCTGCCGGCCGGCCGGAACATCGAAACGGCCCAGCGATTCGCGCGCACCGATACCCGAACCTGCACCGCATGCCATGCCCCGGGAGGATCCCCCCTCTTTTCGCGCCCCATGTTTTCGCAACTGGATACCACCGGCGTGACCATTGCCTCTGCATCTTTGACCTGGGACTTCATCAAAAGGCTCAAGGACGCGACGCGAATGAAAGTGCTCATCAAGGGTCTGGAGTCCGGTCAAGATGCGAGTCTTGCCGTGGCGAACGGTGCGGATGGAATCGTCGTCTCCAACCACGGAGGCCGCGCCACGGATACCGGGCGCGGTACGTTGGAATGCCTGCCGGAAATCGCGTCGGCCGTGCGCGGCCGGGTTCCGATCATTCTCGATGGCGGCGTGCGCCGCGGCACGGATGTGCTCAAAGCGCTGGCGCTGGGGGCAACGGCGGTGGGGATCGGCCGCCCCTACATCTGGGGCTTGGGCGCTTACGGCCAGGCGGGCGTCGACCGCGTGCTCGAACTGTTGGACAACGAATTGATGCTCGCCATGATCGGCGTCGGCGCGCGCAATCTGCGCGAGATCACGCGCGCGGCTCTCATTCATCAGGAGGTTACCCGTGGTTAAGGTGCTCGAGCCGGTAAGACCGTTGACGTTGGCCGAAATGCAGGCCGCGCGCGAAAGGATCGCGGGCAGCATCGTGCGCACGCCGCTGGTCCGTCTTGATCTGGGACCTCAATTTCCCGACATCCGGCTGAAGCTCGAGAATTTGCAGGCCACCAATTCGTACAAGTTGCGCGGTGCGGTCAATGCCGTGGCGATGCTTTCCGAAGCGGAGCGCCAACTCGGCGTGTGGACGATCAGCGCCGGCAACGCGGGCCAGGGTATTGCATTTGCCGCGCGGAAAGCCGGCGTGTCTTGCACCGTGGTGGCGATCGAGACCGCGCCCGCGGCGAAGCTCGAGCGGATGCGTGCGCTCGGTGCAAAACTGGTCACGGTGCCCTATGAGGCCGCGTGGCGCGCCCTCGGCGATCGCGCCTATCCGGGTGTCAGCGGAACATTCGTACACCCCTTCGATGATCAAAACTTCATCGCGGGCCACAGCACGATGGGCTTTGAAATTCTCGAGGACGCGCCGGACACGGTGGCCGTCATTGCGGCCATCGGCGGCGGCGGACTCATCACCGGGGTGGGCAGCGCCCTCAAGGCGCTGAAGCCCGATATCAAGATTTGGGGCGCGGAACCCGAGACGGCAGCGCCGGCAGCGCTGTCGCTGTCGATGGGGTCGGCCCAGGTTTTCAAGGACTGGAAGGCTTCGTTCGTCGATGGCGCGGGAGGCCAAAGCCTCTTTCCGCGCATGTGGGAGCGGCTCAGGCCCGTGGTGGACGGATGCGTCGTGGTCAGCCTGGAAGACACCAAGCGCGCCATGCGCCTGCTGGCGGACAAAGCGCGGATCGTCGCCGAGGGTGCAGGCTCTCTCTCGCTGGCCGCGGCACTCACCGGCAAGGTCGGCAAGGGTCCTATCGTCGCAGTCGTGTCAGGCGGCAACATCGATTTGCAGAAATTTTGCGAGCTTGTGGCGACTGCCGCTGCACATTGAGGAACGCCATCTAAACGTTTCGGACCCCCCGCTCCTCCAAGGGATAAAGGATATCCCATGGAATTCGGACCCATACTGTCTGCCTTGCGGCGTAACAAGGTCGGCGCCTTGGTGATTGTCGTCCAAACGGCAATTACGCTGGCCATTCTGTGCAATAGCCTCTTCATTATTCAGGAGCGGCTGCGCCTGATTGACCGGCCGACCGGCCTACAGGAACAGGATGTTTTCACCATTTCCAATCAATGGGTGGGAAATCCTCCGGATCTCGCGGCGCGCGTACGCGCCGACCTGGCGGCATTACGCGCCTTGCCCGAGGTTGTCGATGCGTACGTGTCCAATTCCTATCCGCTCTCCAACGGCGGCTGGGATGATGTGATCATGCTGGAGCCGAGCGACGCGCACTGGGTGGCCAGCGGCGCGCTGTACTTTGCCGATGAACATGGCTTGTCGACCTTGGGGCTCAAGCTGATTGCCGGACGGAATTTCGCAGCGGGCGAAATCCAGGATCGCGACGACTTGGAGGGCAAGCCGCCGAGCGCCTTGATCGTCAGCCAGACCCTGGCCACCAAGATTTTTCCCGCCGGCGATGCGCTCGGCAAGTCCATCTACCTTGCCGATTACAAACGGAAGGTGCCGATCATCGGTATCGTCGAGCGCCTGCAGGAGCCTTGGATTTCGGCCACCTATGAAAGGGTCGAGAATGCCATGCTGCAACCTTACCTCTATGTTGAAACCTATTCACACTATGTGGTGCGGGCAAAGCCGGGACAGCTGCCGGCAGCGATGAAGAGCACGCAAAAACAATTGCTGAGCATCAGCCGGGCGCGCGTCATCGACAAGACGCGCAGCATGTTGGAGAGCCGCCGTCGCGCGTATCAGGACGACCGGGGCCTCGCGGTCATTCTCGGCGTGGTGAGCGTGGTGCTGGTGGTTGTCACGGCATTCGGCATCATCGGCGTCACCAGTTTCTGGGTTTCGCAGCGGCGACGACAGATCGGCATCCGCCGCGCCATGGGTGCGACGCGGACCGCCATCCTGCGCTACTTCCAAACCGAAAATCTGATGATTGCCACCGCCGGCGCGGTATTAGGGGTTCTGCTCGCACTGGGCTTGAATTTTTGGATGGCGGGCAAATTCGAAATGACGCGCATAAGCATCGGCTCGACCGTCGCGGCCGCCGCCATCGTCTTGCTGCTGGGCCAAATTGCAGTCTTGTGGCCGGCGCTGCGCGCCGCATCGATTTCGCCGGTGATCGCGATTCGCAACGCCTAGTGAGATTCGGTCCCCGAGCGTCGAAGGCCCAAAGCCAGCAAAGCCAGGAGACCAAGCAGCGTCAGGAGATCGACAGCGCCGCCCCCGCTCTTGGACGGCGGTGGCGGCGGCGGTGAAGCCGGCGCACTGACCGTAATCGTGACAATCGCCGGCGCTGATACGCCTCCCTGATTGTCGTTGACGGTGTACGTGAAGCTGTCAGATCCAGAGAATCCGCTCGACGGCGTGTACACGACCGCGCCCGAGACGACCACCGCGTTGCCATGAGCCGCATTCGTGCCGATTTGGATGCTGCCGGCGTCCAACGTACCGTCGGAATCCGTATCGTTCGCGAGCACGTCAACCGTGACCGCCGCGTCGTCCGTCGACGACGCCGTGTCGGCAACCGTGACCGGTGAGTTGTTCGTGAGAGCGAAAAGTTCGGTTCCCATTGCAGGATCGACGGCGCTGAAAAACAATTTCTGCCCGACGGTCAGTCGATGCAGCGCGGGCGTCGGAGGAAATACCGGAACAGGTTGCGGTGGAATGCCCGACACTTGAATGGTTCCTGCCGCAGTTCCGTCGGTTCGCCAAAGCTGTTCGCCCGACGACGGGTCGGTAATTTCGAGCAACGTAATGCCATTGAAATTCTCGAACCAAGACGGGTTCGAATCCCCGGCGGTATTGATGTCTTTGAGGAGATGCGTGCCGGCCGCTGTGCCGTCCGAGACCCAAGGTTCCACCCCCGCGGAATCTTCTCCGGCGTAAAACACCTGCTTGCCGTTTGTCATCGGGTTTGCAAGGAAGCTGCTCGCCGCAGCCGCCAATTGCGCCGTACCGTTCGCGGTACCATCGGTCGTCCACAACTGGCCCACGTACCCTATCGTCGTTTGGCTCGGTATCATGACTTCAAACAGCAGCTTGCCGTTTAGCATACCCAACGGCACCGGATAGGATGCGTCGGGACCCGGAACGACATCCGCAACGAGCATCGTCCCTGCCGCGGTGCCGTCGGATTTCCAAAGCTCGGTACCATGAACACCATCGTCCGCGGCGAAATACATGGCGCCGTTGAACACCGTAAGATAATAGGCGTAGGAACTTAAGGGTCCGGGGTTTATGTCTGCGACCTGAGCCGTGCCTGCGGTTGATCCGTCGGAACTCCAGAGTTCGTAACCTGCCGGTCCAACCGCAGAAAAGAACAGGCGGCTGTTGAATACGGTGAGATTGCAGGGGTATGAATCGCTGCTGCCGGCTGCAATGTCGGCGACCAGATGCGTGCCGGCGGCCGTTCCGTCACTGGTCCACAGCTCGAGTCCCGATTGGCCGTCATTGGCCGGAAAAAAGATCTGCGTTCCGAGCGCCGCGGAATTGCCCTGCGTGCATGCGTATATCAGGCTCGAAGGTTGCGGTGACAGCGCTGCCAGTACTTCGACATTCGCGCCAATGCTTGCCAAGCGCATAAATCTGGAGACGCCGGTTGCATCCGTGGCGAAGAAATAGAGGGCACCGTTGGCTGTGAACAGGTTATTGGGATTGGAACTGGCGGCGCCGGGATTGATATCGGCGAGAAGCGTTGTCCCGGCCGATGTACCGTCGGAGACCCAGAGTTCACGGCCGCTGATTTCGTCATCGGCAGCAAAGACGAGTCGTCCGCCAAATTGCACGAACTCGTCCGGATTGGAACCGTTATCGGTGGTCTGCGGATAAATATCCTCGATGAGGTGGGTGCCCGCCGCGGTGCCGTCGCTCACCCATGGCTCGTCGCCGACGATGGGGTCATTGTCTGAGAAAAATAAATGCCCATTATTGTAGGCAAATTCATCGCCACTAAAAATTAGAAGCCGGGCCTTCAAGAGAGTGCTGGTGTTTGTTGCCGGCGCGAAGTTGTACAACGTCACCCTGGATGTACTGTCGTAGACCGCGAAAAATACACTCGCCCCGTCTCCGGCAACCTGGGTAATGCCGGTCTCCCCCAGATCAACGGAGGGAAGTCCGCCGACGCGTCTGGTCCCAGCGGCGGTACCGTCAGTCTGCCAAACACTGCTCGTGGTCGTGCCGGCGCCGTCCGAAATACCGAAGTATGCGAGATTGGCTATCGTGGCGAGCGGGGTCGCAATTTGGAACGGGGAGTTGGCGGGCTGTGTGGCGTTGGTCAGCCTGATGGTATTGGCAGCAGTCCCGTCGCTACCCCAGAGCTGGGGACCATTGACGCCGTCGTCCGCAATGTAAACGACTCTGTTGCCGACCTTCTCAAATACTGGAAACTGGTTGGCGTTGAAACTAGGCGCGGCCGTAACACCGGCAACCTTGTAAGTCCCGGCGGATGTTCCATCAGAGCGCCACAGTTCAATAGTCGTTGGAAGTCCGGTTCCGTTTCCGAGAAACAACACGAAGCCGCCCATATTCGCGAGTACCGATCCCAACACCGCGGGCGGCCCGAAACCTGGAGTCCCGGATCCCGCCGTCACTGCCCCGATCGTGTCCGTCGCCGTATCGATGCTCCAAAGCAAGCCTGACGAGCCGTACAGCACCAGATTGCCAATGAGCTGAAACGAAATCGGGTTGTAGGTCGCGGACAATCCGACGGAATTGTTCGCGCCTAAGCCGTTGGTCACCATGTGAGTTCCTGCAGCCGTCCCGTCACTCACCCATATTTGGCGCGCGTAAGACGTATCTTCTGCAACGAAATAGAACTTGTTGCCGGCGAGGATGAAACCGTCGAGCACGCCGGCGTTCTGGCCCGCGATACTGGTGAGCGCATGGGTGCCTGCGGCAGTGCCGTCAGTCGCATACATTTGTTGAACGGTATTGGCGTCATAGGCGCTGAAAATCAGGGTGCTGCCAAGCATCGCTTTGAGACTGACAGTCGCCGATGTATTGCTCGTAAATACCGCAACCTGCCGGGTTCCCGCGCTCGATCCATCCGTAAACCATACCGTTGAAGTACCGTTGCCATCGGACGAGACGAAGTACGCACCGGCGCCGCTCGGCAGGAAATTGGACCATGGAGAATGTCCCAATATTCCAATGCCGTTCAGCCGTTGCAGCAGCTGAGTTCCCGCAGCCGTGCCATCGGTGCTCCAAAGTCCGGCTCCAGTACCGTCGGTGGCGCCGAATAGCATTTTTCCGCCAACAGTGCCGAGCGACTGCGGGTAAGAACTTGACGGTATGACCGTGGTGTTGATGTCCCGGACCAGTTGCACGGTCCCCGCCATCGCACCTGCTGACACGAGGCCAAGCGCCGTACCGAACAGGCCCACCATCACGCAACGAAACCGACGGATTCCCGCGATGCTTACGACTGACTGCATTGTCGTTCCTTGACTCTTATTGTAATTACGGTTCGCGCGATGCCAGACGTGCGCCTACCGGACATTGTACGACTCGCCTTGGGTTGCGAATAGCCTCGTAAGACCGCGCTGGATGACATATTCTGAATGCGTGTGACGCCATAGTTAGGCAGGCGACAATCCAGTATGTCCAAGCCCAGCGATCCCAGCCCCAACTCCTTGGACCGCAGGCGGGTACTTAAGGGAACCGCCTCTGCCGCCTTGCTGATGGTTGCGCGCCCGGCGGCAAGTTCCGTCCCGCAACCCGCGATGGCCGCGCCGCTCGAGGCAGTGCGTCTGCTTCCTTCGCCCTATCTGACCGCAGTCAGGGCCAATCTCGCGTACCTGCACAAAGTGGAGCCCGACCGGCTGCTCCATCAATTCCGCAGCCAAGCCGGTCTTACCCCCAAGGGAGCGGTGTACGCCGGTTGGGAAAGCGACACGATCGGCGGCCATACCCTGGGCCACTACCTGTCGGCGATATCACTGATGCATGCGCAGACGGGCGACGCCGAATGCGGGCGCCGCGTCGTCTACATCGTCGATGAGCTGACCCTCTGCCAGTCGCGGGGCGCGGATGGGTTTGTCGCGGGCTTTACCCGCCGCCAGGGCGATGCCATCGAACCGGGACGATTGGTGTTCGATGAAGTACGCCGCGGCGATATCCGCCCGCGCAGCTTCGATCTCAACGGCTCCTGGGTGCCGCTCTACAGCTGGCACAAGCTGATGGCGGGATTGCTCGAGGCTCACAAGCATTGCGGCAGCACGGCCGCGCTTCACGTCGCGGAGAGGCTCGGCGACTATATTGGCGGGGTGTTCGACGCGCTCGACGATGCGCAGATCCAAAAGATGTTGGAGTGCGAGCACGGCGGTCTCAACGAGAGTTTTGCCGAGCTTTACGGACGGACCGGCAACCGGCGCTGGCTTAAGCTCTCCGAGACCATTTATCACCGCAAAATCTTGGAGCCCTTGAGCCGCGGCGAGGACTGCCTGGCCTACATCCACGCCAACACGCAAATTCCAAAGCTGATCGGCTTGGCGAGGCTGCATGAGCTCACCGGCGAGGCGCGGCACATCAAGGCAGCAGGTTTTTTTTGGGAAACAGTGACGCGGGACTACAGCTATGTCATCGGCGGCAACGCCGATCGGGAATATTTCCAGGCGCCTAACTCCATTTCGCGCCACATTACCGAGCAAACCTGCGAATCGTGCAACAGCTACAACATGATGAAGCTGACGCGATATCTCTATGCCGACACGCCGAGTGCGCGATATTTCGACTATTACGAACGCACGCATCTGAACCATATTCTCGCCCAGCATCACCCGCAAACCGGGATGTTTGCCTACATGGTGCCGCTGATGTCGGGCAGTCACCGGGAATTCAGCACGCCGTTCGATGACTTCTGGTGCTGCGTCGGCAGCGGAATGGAAAGCCACGCCAAGCACGGCGATTCCATCTACTGGACTCAGGGAAATGATGTCATCGTCAATCTCTACATTCCCTCCGCGCTGAGCCTGTCGCGGCCGAGGATCGGGTTGCGCCTCGAGACGCAATATCCTCTCGCCGACGAGATCACCCTGACCATAACGCAAAGCACCGCACGCAAGGTCTCGGCCATCTCGCTTCGCGTACCGGCATGGTGCGAAAACCCCCGGGTCAGCGTGAACGGTCAAACATTGCGGCCTCGGGTGGCCGACGGCTATCTGCGCCTGCGCCGCACCTGGAAGGAAGGCGATGTGATTCGCCTGGAGCTGCCGCGCGAGATTCGCATTGAAGCGACGCCGGATGATCCGAACACCGTGGCGTTGATGCTTGGGCCGTTGGTACTGGCCGGCGATCTGGGTCCGGCAACCGCGCGCTGGGAAGGTCTGGCGCCGGTACTGGTCGGCGCGGATCTGCCGCACGGCATTACGCCGACGGCAGAGGCTGGGGTATATCGCACCCAAGGCGCGGCGCGCCCCGCCGGCCTCACGCTGCGTCCCTTCACGTTTCAACATGACAACAACACCGCGGTTTATTTTCGCCGCTTCACCGAGGCCGCTTGGCAGGAGGAACAAGTCAAATTCCAGGCGGAGCAAGTGCGATTGCACGAGCTCGATGCCCGCTCGGCCGACGTGGTGCGGCTGGGGGACGCGAGCGCGGAGCGCGAGCACTCCCTCGAGTCGAAGATTTCCTATCCCGTTGTGTATCGCGGGCGCACCGGACGCGACGCACGCACCGGCGGCTTCTTCGAGTGCACCGTGAAGACGCGGCCGGGTCCGCTGACGCTGCAAGCGACCTATTGGGGCGAGGAGCGCGATCGCCGATTCACGGTCCTGGCCGACGGCGTCGCGCTGGCTAGCGAGCAGTTGAACGGCAGCGGGCCCAGTGATTTTTTCGAACGGGATTATCCGATTCCGGAAGCGCTGACCCAGGGCAGGCCCACGCTGCGCATCCGGTTTGAGCCGGAAAAGGGCTTTTCCGCCGGTCCCGCCTTTGGGCTAAGACTGTACGCGTCAGGCGCGATCAGCGCCTGACGCGCCCGAATCCCCAAGCTGTTCGCGCTCAGCTGAGGCTGGCGCGAACGAGCGCGATGTCATTGAGTCTTGGTTTCTACTTTCTTGAAGCCCGCCGGCACCACGAACACATCCGCGCTCACGGCGTTTGTCGACACCGAAACCACCTGCGAGGACACCGTCATCAAAGCCACATCGCCCGGCGGCATCGGCACCGATGCGGCAGCGGGAGCCGGCGCGGCTGATGCATCTGCCGCGGGTTTCTTCTTTTGGAAAAGACCGCCGAGTTTGCCGACGACAGCGCCTGCAAGGTCGTTGGGGCTCTGCGCAGCGCTGTCCGACTGGCTCGTTTGAGATTGCTGCGAATTTGAGTCCTTGCATTGTGCGCCACCGAGTCCGAGCGTGAAGCTGCTCTTTACGGGATAGCCCTTCACGCTCTGCATTTTGGCTGCCACTTCCGTCCAGAGACCTTTGTACTGGCCGAACAGGGCCTTGGCTCTTTCTGACACGTCTTGCGAGTTCGACGCGTCGAAGCCCATCTTGGAAGCGTAGGCAGTATAGAATTTGCGAGCTTCGCTGCTTTCCGCGAAGTCGGTGGAAGTCCACTGATCCAAAACCAATGCGACCTCGCAAATCGCTCCTGTTTCCTTGTCCTGGCAGGGCTGGGTGGCGGTGACGGTCACGCGTTGCGCATCGTAACCGGCGAACTGCGCCTTCTCGCCGCTCTTGTTGACGTCGACTTTGGCCGGTAGCCACGTGCACTTGGATTGATCGACCGCGGAGGGCTGCTGCCTGTTTTCGCTGGCGTTCATCTGATCCGACATTTTCTGCATCTGCGCCCGAAACTGCTCGAAGGTGGTCTCGGTGTATTCCTTCTTGCTCATGTTCAGGCGGTACATCTTGTCCTGATCGAGGAGAACGATGTCGGCGCTCGGCCCCAGGGCATTGCGCGCCAGAAAGCCGACGAGCTTCGACTGCATTTTCATGTCGCTGTCGGTGCGCGACTTGTCGCCTGAGATGCTGGTTTTCGAGGTACCCGACATATTGGCGAACGCCATTGCGCCGACACCCTCGACGGAGGTAGACCGTTCGACGGTTATGTCGGCCTGCGCAGTACCGGCAGCGAACCCGAGAATACTGCCCGCTAGAAATACGGCGGTTGACCGCAGCTTTTGTGTGTTCATGGAATCCCCCTCTTTCGGTTGTCTGCAATGCTAGACCGGAATGCCATTCGAAACCCGCCACTGTCAGGCCAAATATTGGCAGCCCTCCCTGTTGTACGCGCTTGACAGGCATAATCACAACCCCGTCCCGAGGAGTCCTGCCGATGGCCCATCTCGTGCACTGCCAAGCGCGTCTTTCCCGCGTGAAAGGCGCCGCCGCCGGTTGCCTCCTCGTGGCGTCGGCACTGGCTGGCGCATCGGCGCCGGCCGCGCCGCAGAATGCCGAGCCGGCGCCCGCGCGCGAAATTCTTCGCGAAATGGTCGACACTCGCTCGACGCATGACGTCGGTTCGACCGATCTTGCGCGCAAGGTACAGGCGCGGCTGCTCGCGGCCGGCTTTGCTCCGCCCGACGCGCAGCTGCTTATCCCGGCGGACCACCCGCGCGCCGGCAACGTCGTTGCCCGGCTCCACGGCCGCGGCAAGGGCAAGCCGGTGCTGTATTTGTGCCATCTCGACGTCGTGGCCGCAAACCCGGAGGACTGGACGCGCGATCCGTTTCACCTGACCGAGGACAATGGCTGGCTGTACGGGCGCGGCACGATCGACATGAAGGGCCAGGACGCGGCCGTCCTCGCGGCGCTGCTGCGCATGAAGGGCGAGGGCTTCATTCCAGAGCGCGACATCGTCGTCGCCTTCACCGCGGACGAGGAGTCGGGCGGCGAACGCAACGGCGTCGACTGGCTGCTGACCGAGCACCGTGACCTTGTGAATGCTGATCTTGTGATAAACCCGGACGGCGGCGAAGCGGGTATGAAGGGCGGCCGCCGGATCTATGTCGGTGTCCAGACCAGCGAAAAAATGTCAATGGCGTTCGAGGCGGAAGTGACCGACAAGGGCGGCCACAGTTCGCGGCCGACCGCCGACAATCCGATCTACCGTTTGAGCGAAGGTCTGGCCAGACTCTCGAAGTTTCGGTTTCCCACGCACCTTACCGATACCACCCGGAAGTATTTCGAGCGCCGGGCGGCCATCGAAACAGGTGCAATCAAGTCCGACATGCTCGCCGCGGCGAAGACGCCGCCAGATCCGGCTGCAATTGACCGCCTTTCGGCAGCCGTCGAGACCAATATCCTGCTGCGAACCACCTGCACGGCGACCCAGATCGACGGCGGCCACGCTCAGAATGCGCTGCCTCAGCGCGCACGGGCAACGTTGCAGTGCCGGATCATCCCCGGCGAGTCGCAGGACTCGGTGCGCGATACGCTCGCGCGCGTGCTCGCCGATCCGACCATCAAGATCAGCGTCATCACACCCGCGACTCCAAGCCCGGAGTCGACACTCTCGGGCAATATTTTGCCGACCGTCGAAAAGGTGGCTCACCAGTTATGGCCGGAGGTCGTGATCCTCCCGCAGATGGGCGCCGGTGCGAGCGACAGCAAGTACACGCGCCTGGTCGGCATGCCAAGTTACGGCATCGATGGGATGTTCGACGACCTGGATGACGCACGCGCGCATGGCCGCGACGAGCGCATCGGCGTCGCAGCCTTCGGGCAGGAAGTCGACTTCACCTACCGGTTGATGCGCGAGGTCTCGAAACAGCGCTAGGGCCGCATCGTTCGAATTATTAGCAATTGATGGGCGCGACGCCCACAAATTTCTTGCCTACTATAGAAAGCTCCTGTGATTCGAATGTCTGACCATTTATCGTCACTGCAGGAATGATGATTTTCGCGCGCTCGAGATTCTTCGGCACCGCCAAGACTTGATTTGACGAGTTCTTGTCCCGTCCGACAAAATAGGACCAGGTCAAATCGTGGCCACTGGAAGGGCACCGATATACATGCCTATCCTCGGGATCCATTGGATCAGTCATAGCGCAGAATTCTCCAGGCGTCCCATTGCCCAGCGCGCCGTGACTCGCTTGCCTTAGATGTTGCACATATTCAATCGGCTCATTCTGCCTCGAGCCGCTAATTGTCACGGTATCGCTACTTAACGCTACGGTTGTTCCAGCCGGGTAATGAAGGCCAAGCTGCAAAGGCGATAAACTTACTGAAATGAAGATGCCGTGGTAAGGGTAATAAGCATAATTGCGTGGCCCAAATCCTCCGCACTCACTTCGCAGATATACCGCCTCTGGGGCCTCCACCCGTTGATAGTGTTCCCAATAAGGCGCGCACCCCGGGAGTACCGAGCAGGCCACGAAAAAAGCGATCGGCCGCGAACGAGAATTGCCCATCGACACTAGCTTACCGTAGGCGGCGAACGACCGTTCTGACGCCGCAAAAATACCGGCCCTTCAGAGCCGCCGCCCCCACTTTTCATCGCGCAACGCTCTTAGTGTGACGAGGACCATGATTCGAAGCCCGGGGTGCCGCTATGCAAAATCCACATTCCATAAGGCTGCTCATTGTGGACAAGGAGCCCTCAGTGCGCTTTGAACTCACTGAACTGTGCCGTGGCGTCGCGGATTTGCAGGTTCTCGGCGAAGCGGAGTCAGGTCGGGCGGCTATTGATGCGGCGGAGAGTTTGGCCCCTGATTTGTTGCTAATTGACGTTGCGCTGCCGGATATGTCCGGATTTGATGTGTTGCGCAATCTCGGCAACGATGCAGGACGTCTTGGCATCATGACCTCTCACCAGCCGGATTTCGCGGAGCAGGCGATTGCGGAAGGCGCGGTCGACTATTTGATAAAGCCGGTAAACCCCGATCGCTTCGCCCACGCCATCGCCCGAGCGCGGCAACGCTATTCCTTGGAGGAACTTGCGGAACTTCAATTGAAGCGACAAATGCTGCGCCTTTTAGGGAGGCAACCAAAATTTCTGGTGGGTGAGCGCCAGCATCGCCTTTACCCGCTGGATGTCGAGAAAATCGATTACATCGAAGCCGATGGGAATTATGTGACCATTCGAACAGGCGACGCGGAGTACATTAGTCGAAACTCCATCAAACGCTTGGCGGGCGAACTCGCCGATTTCGGCTTCGTTCGAATCGATCGATCCATACTTCTGAATATCCGCGCGGTTCATTTTGCAGAACCCGTCGGCCATGGAGCACTCGCTTTTACCTTGCGCTCCGGTGCCTGTCTGCATTCGAGCAAAACATACCGGGAAAGCATTTTACGGCTCCTGCCGTGGCACCACTGTCGGGGAGGATCGGCTCTTTGACAATTCGTCAGTCACACTTGTTGTTGGGACAAATCGCGCGGCCTGCCCGGTCCATGATGCCAAGGTCGCTCTTTGTATTACCGTCCGTCGCGCTGATCTGTTCTTGCGTGAGGCACACCGTCTGGCTGAAATGCGTTCCGGTGAGGACCTGAGATCGACAGTATTTCAGCTGCCCGTTGATCTGACGTGGCTGGTAGCCGCGTTTCACCAGGGTCTGATTGACGGCCGGATTCGCATCGGATCTCGCAGGAGTGGTTGCCGCGGGCGTAGAAGCTGCCGCGGTCACCACATTGGGTGGCGCCGGTGCTGGTGGCCTGGCCACGCAACCGAACAACATCAGTAGAGTAGCTTGGACCGCTAATAGCGCCTTGACCGATTCGCACGTGAGAACATCCCCTCTCATGCAGGAGACGATTACACAGCCATCTGCGTCGCGATAATTTTTGGGATAAAGCACTCCGTGACAGGGACCAACCCGGAAATTAGTGACGTAAGTTTCGATGCTGCTGCTCGCATGAATCTCAACAGATGTATTCCGTATCGCCGATTCTTGACAAACGGCTCCTGGGAGCACAAGGCAGGGAGCTGGACCACACCTCAATTCGCGCAGTTGCTCCCCGCCATGGAGCGCTTTATCCCAGAATTTATTTTTGCGCGAGGCGCTATGTAATTGTCGCCCCCATGCGATTGGCCGATCGAATTGCACAATGTCGAACGCCTTTCATCGTGGAAGATACCAGGGACAAGCGGCAGACTCGCTTGATCGGAGCGGCCGATTTCGCTGACGTCATAGCGGCCTGCCCGGTGCGATATTGCCTGAGCGATGATCTGGTGACTCTTTGCTGCGCTTTGGCGTACTCAAAGGGCGCGCGCACGCTGGAATGCGCAGACCTGCTGCATGTGCCCGCCGAGCGCGTATGGGTTGAATGGTGCGAAGCGCCGTGGATCAATGAGCTTGCACGTTACGGTTTTCGGACAGATGCCGGTGCGGCAAAAATCGCGGGGCGGCGCGGTGCCTTTGTTCAGGCGTCCCCGCAAGGGCGGCAGGGCTCGATAAAAACGTTTTGGACATGCGGCGAAACCGACTTCGACGTGCTCGCCGGCAGTATGGAAGCGTATTTTGATTTCGATGCCACCGAAGGGCAGGACCCGATGGCGCCCGATGGCCACAATCGACCCGCTATCAGCGTTCTTGATCATACAAAACGTAGTGCGGATATTCTGCGCCGCTGCTTTCGTTTTCGTTATGAGCGCAGCTGGGATGATTATTATACGCGGGCGCAGCTGCCGTTCGACGAGAGAAATTTTATCGCACGACATGCCCTAGGCACGATTGCGATCGACATACCGGTGCTGTTGGTGTTTTTTTTACTCCTTGCCACCCGGCCGGGGCTGCCGCGACGACCCCTCATGCTGGAGCGCTTGAATCAGGCAAGAATCAAGTCGGGTAAGGCACCCCTTTTGGAGCACATCGAAGTCTGCTCACCGCTGTTACCTGAGTATCGTCCCTCGAACAGTCTGGAGTCTTCCGGCCATCATCGCCGTACGCCGAGGCTGCATCATGTCCGGGGACACTTGGTGAGACGGGGGAGTCAATTGTTTTGGCGCGTACCCCATTTAAGAGGAAGCACCCGATCTGGGGTCATTCGTTCCCGCACGGTGACATGGACCCTCGATCATCCGGCGGGCCACGTATAACAGCAGATCCTCCAGGCAGAGCGCGCTCGCACGTGTGGCGCAGATCGCCACCTGGATTTGAGCACAGCCTCGTTGCCGGCCTCCGGAAAGTCCCATTCAACGATCGGTCACCGGATCGACAAGAGTTGATCCCATAGCTGGGCGCCTCATCACCACGTGGGTGCAATTCATCACAAGTTTCCAAATCACCGGCGGGCGAGGCGTATTTTTTGACGCCAACGATTAGGGAGCTGAGCCAGACCTTAAGGATGGTTGCAAGGTTGCAACGCAGTCGCGATCGAAGTCTCCCGCCGGGCCGGTTTAAAGACTTTAGGGGACCAACGATGATTACATTGGGATACGCAAGAACAAGTGCGGCTTTTAGGCGGGTGGCCGCGGCCATGGCCGCGTTCAACAACACACCACAGTACTTATTGCTCGCTGCAGCGATCGCCTTTGCGCCTCTGCCGGCCCTCGCGCAGCAGGCGCCCGTTGCGGCGGCAGAACCTGAAGGCGCCCTTACCGAGATCATCGTTACCGGGTCTCGGATCGCCGCTCCGAATGCGGTGAGCACGAGTCCGATCCAGGTGCTGTCCTCGCAGTACATCGAAACCAGCGGAAAAACGGATATCAGCGACCTCATCCTGCAGCTGCCGCAGATCTTCAACAATTCGCTGGGGCAAGATCTCGGCAACACCACGAGCGGCTTGACCACGGCCGGCGGCATCGCCACCGCGGATCTGCGCGGGCTCGGGCCGAACCGAACCTTGGTGCTGGTCGACGGGCGTCGTTTGGGCCAGGGCTCACCGTATACCTTCATTCAATCACCCGCGCCCGATCTTGATCAAATCCCAGCCGGCCTGGTCGAGCGAATCGAAGTCGTCACCGGCGGAGCATCGGCAGCTTACGGTTCCGACGCCATCGCGGGCGTGGTCAACTTCATCATGAAGAAGAACTTCCAGGGCGTTCAGTTTGACGGCCAATACAACCAGAATTACCACAACAACCATGACTCGTACATGCAGAATATAGTGAGGAACTTCAATGACACCACGCCTGCGACCGGTACCAACTCCGATGGCCGGCAACGCTCTTTCGATGTGCTGATGGGCACGAACTTTGCGGACGGTGACGGTAACATTACGGCGTTTCTGAGCTATCGCCACGCCGATCCGGTGGCGAGCAGCGACCGTGATTTCGGCGGTTGCGAGCTCTATCCCACGTATGGCACCACGGCCGCGGGCAAAACCGTGATTGGGTCGCATTGCGACGGTTCAGCGAACTCCAATCTCTTCGCCCCGAATACCGGGCCCGGCGCCGGCAATGCTTATTCCGTCCTCGGCAATGATTTTGTGCCATTCCCAGCGGCGGGGACCAATCCACCGGCTGCGTTCAACTCGCAGCCATACATTTTCATGACGCGTGAGGATAATCGCTACAATGCGGCGGTACTCGGACACATGAAAGTTACCGACTATTTCCAACCGTATGCCGAGTTCTACTTCATGGACGACCGCACTCACCAGGCAGTTGCGCCCGCCGCACTTTTCCTCAGCAGCAATCCGTTCGATCCAACCCTGAGCGGCGCCTACCCGGTCAATTGCAACAACCCGTTGCTGAGCGCTCAGCAGCAGTCGACATTGTGTACGCCCGCGCAGATCACGGCCGCGAACGCGAATCCCACTGCGGGCTGTTCCTTGGCATCTCCGGGAGTGTTATCGGCCAATTGTGCCGATGTCGACATCGGACGCCGTAACCTCGAGGGCGGGGCAAGGCTTTCGGATTTCGAGCACGAGAACTATCGCGCGGTACTGGGCAGCAAGGGCGACTTGCTCCCGAACGGAGCACTGACTTACGACGTGTACGGCCAGTATTACTACACGACCTTTTCCAACAACAATTTGAAGTTCTTTAATTTTCAGGCCATCGACAATGCCTTGCAGGTGTACAACAACGGCGGAACGCCGACATGCGTGAGCGGACCTCCTTGCGTGCCCTACAATATATTCAAGGACGGCGGAGTTACGCAGGACGCGCTGAACTATCTCTACATCAACGGCACGGGCATCGGCAACTCCACGCTTCGCACCCTCCACGGCGAACTTACGGCGCAGTTGGGCACCTGGGGTATCAAGTCGCCCTTGGCCCGCGAAGGAATCGCGGTCAATGCCGGATTCGAGCATCGCAACGACCACGAATTCTTCCAGCCTGACTTTGCCGAGCAGAATCAGCTGTTGTCCGGCTTTGGCAGTGCGGCCACGGCCATCGACAACAGCCTGGGCGTGACGGAAGGCTTCGCGGAACTTCGAGCGCCCTTGATTCAGGATATGCCCGGCGCGAAGGAGCTCTTGTTCGACACCGGCTATCGCTACTCGAGCTACAAAAGCAACAGTGGCACGACCAGTATTGGGTTCAAGTCCAACACTTACAAGTTCGAGGTGCAGTACGCGCCCATCCAGGATGTACGTCTGCGCTTGTCCTATGACAAGGCCATTCGTGCTCCGAGCATCATCGAGCTCTACAACCCACAGCTCGTCGGTCTGATTCAGTCGGGGAATGATCCGTGCGCGCCGCCGGTCACGTTCACGCAGGCGCAGTGCGCCAACTTGGGAGTCTCGGCCGCTCAGTACGCCGCGAGCGTCGCGGGCGCCGCGGTCAACGGCGTCAATCCCATCCCGCAATGCGTGGCGGGTCAGTGCTCACAGTTGCAAGGGGGCAACCCGGCGCTGAAGCCTGAGCAGGCTGAGACATACACCGTCGGCATTAATTTTCAGCCCAGTTTCCTGCCGAAATTTTCGGCCAGCCTCGATTACTTTCACATCTCGGTTAAAGACGAGGTCAATGTTTTGCCCGCGGCGAACATCATATCCGGCTGCGCCAACTCGGGCGATCCGACGCTTTGCAGTGCGGTTGTTCGCAGCCCGCAGACGGGCGGCCTCCAGGGGGCCAACCTTGCCACCGGAGGTTACATCGTTCAGACGAACGTGAACCTGGGTGGAGTACTGGTCAGCGGCATCGATTTGCAGATGGCCTACGTGCAGGACCTGCCGCCCGCTTTCGGCAGTCTGCACTTTGAGATGAATGGCTCGTGGCTGCAACATTCAATCACTACCCCGGTTCCCGGCGGCGGCAGTTATGATTGCGCGGGCCTGTTCGGCTTCACCTGCCAGACAGTGAATCCGCGATGGCATCACAATTTCCGCACCACTTGGAATACGCCCTGGGATGTGTCGACATCTCTGACCTGGCGTTACCTCAGCGCTGTCAACCAAGATGCCAATACGGGCAACCCGTTGCTGGCGAACCCCAACTATGATTTTGACACTTACAACGCGCGCATTCCCTCCTTCAGCTTCCTGGATCTGGAAGCGAGCTGGCATCCGACCAAAATCCTCACCATCCGCGCCGGTGCGAACAACATCCTCGACAAGGATCCGCCGCTGTTGGTGTCGCAGGCCGGACTCGTGGCGGGTGGTACCGCGAACACCGCCGATGCTTACGATATTTTCGGTCGGCAGTTATTCGTCGCGTTTACCGCAAAGTTCTAAGGTGCGGCGACGGAATACACGGGCTCTCGATTGAGATGCCCCGTCTTGGCCATGGGCGTAGCGACGCTTGCCGCGTTGTGTTGCTCGAACGTGGCGGCGGCGGACGGCATGGCCGAGACTCGAGCGGCACTCGGGCACCGGGTGAGCACCTTCGTCCGCGGGGTCACTCGGAATCCCGGATTTTCTGAGGACGAACCGCTGGTCCGTTGGATGACGCCGATCTGCTTTCATGTAGCCGGATTGACCGCTGAACAAGTCAAATTCGTGTTGGCCCGGCTGTCACAGACCAGCTCCTCCGCCGGTGCACCGCTCGCCCGCACGCCATGCCAGCCCAACTTCCTCATCCTTGCGACCTCGGAGCCGGAGGGTGTCCTGAAGGCGTCGTACGCCCGGAATCCTCAGCTCTTCGGTAGTGCGACGCCGGCACACATTCGCCAATTCCTTGAGAGTTCTCGATCCCGTCCCGTACGCGTCTGGTACAACATCAATCTCGGCCGCAAGTCCGGTGTGCACAATGGCCATTTCGTCCCAAGCAGCAATCAAGCCGAATCTTCGCCATTCGTCGGAAACACGACGTTCGATTTCTTTTCGATCGTTGTGATCATCGACACCAATCGGACGGAACACGCCGGGCTGGATCAGTTGGCGGACTATTTGGTCATGGCGGGATTGACAAACGTTGATCTTGACTCCGACTTGGGAAGCGCGCCTTCAATCCTGCGGTTGTTCGCCCTATCCGGAGAAAATCAACCCTCGGGTCTCAGCGGTTGGGATGCCGCCTTCCTCAAGGCACTCTACCAATCGAATCAGACATCGCGGACCCAACGCTCGGAAATCGCAGAGAGGGTAGCCCATGACATCTCGGCGCTGAATTGACCCCCAGGGAGCCGACCCTGTCCTTGGCGGCGCAATGCCGCTTTTCGTCCGATGCTTGTCTCGTGTCAGTATTTCGAACTCGATGTGTGTGACGCAACCTTGCGCCCTGATCCAGCGCTGATTCGTGCGAGCCACAACGATTCTGTTGCGGAACCGACAACGACCGCGCTACAAACCATAAGGGAGACGACCATGATCAACAGCTATACGAGGAATCCTCTGCTGCGCGTTGGCGTGGTGCGCGTGGCGATGACCGGCGGCGCGCGCAAACTGCTGATCGTCATGGCGGCCGTCTTCGCCGCGCCGGCTCTTGCCGCGCCGGTGGTGTTTCATGTGAACCTGGGCGAAGCCTCGGCCACGCCGGTTTCCGGCCGGCTGCTGGTCTTCGCCAAGGCGCTCGCTCCAACCGACAAGAGGCCGGTCGCGAGAGTCGACATGGACCAGATCGACACGCACGCGACCTCCATCGCCGCAGAGGAGGTGGCGCACCTCGAGCCGGGCGCGACGGTCGAGCTCGACGCCGACGTCATGGCTTTCCCAACTCCCTTCTCTCAGCTCAAGCCCGGGCGCTACACCGTGCAGGCGGTCCTTGATCGCGACCACAGCTACAACTACACCGGACGCGGTTCCGGCGATCTCGTGAGCAGCGTGGTGGAGATGGACTTGCCCGGCGAGACAGCACAACTGCTGACGCTCACGACCGTTATCCCTGAATTCGATCCGGCACGACCGCGCTCCAACGTGCCGGACGCGATGCAGGAGAAATATGCGGCGGCCAAGGCAGACATTCATCGGATAGATTTCGTCAGCCCGATGCTCAGCCGCTTCTGGGGTCGACCGGTCACCCTGCGCGGCTGGGTGGTGACCCCACCGGATTATCCAGCGCATCCCGGCCAACGCTATCCGACCGCATATTGGACGCATGGCTTCGGCGGCACGTTGGGCTCAGTCCACGACGTCGCCGTCGATCGGTGGGATGAGATGAAGACGGGCAAGGCGCCACCCATGATTTGGGTGGGTCTCGACCAGACGAGTCCCACTGGCACGAGCGAGTTCGTCGACAGCGTTAACAACGGGCCGTGGGGACTCGCGCTGACCAGCGAACTGATCCCTGACCTGGAACGCCGGTACCGCATGGACGCCAAGCCCTCCGGCCGCCTGCTCACCGGACACTCCTCGGGCGGCTGGGCGGTACTGTGGCTGCAGGTGAACTATCCCAAGCAGTTCGGCGGCGCGTGGCCCACTTCGCCCGATCCCAGCGACTTTCACAACTTCTTGGGTATCGACCTCTACGCGCCCGGCGCCAATGTCTATCGAAAGCCCGATGGAACGCCTTGGCCGTTGGCGCGCGAGAAGGGTGAAATGCTGGTGTCAGTCGAGGATTTCACGCGCAGGGAAGTCGTGATCGGGGAGTATGGCGGTCAGATGGCCTCGTTCGAGTGGGTCTTCTCTCCACGCGACGGCGATGGGCGTCCGGTGCAGATGTTCGACCGTACGACAGGCGCGGTGGCTCCGGCCGTGATTGCCTATTGGAAGCGTTACGATGTGGCCGAGCACCTGCGCCGCCATTGGCCGGAAGTGAGCCGTGATCTCGACGGCAAGATCCACCTGACCGTGGGAACGGCGGATACGTTTTATCTCGACGGTGCTGCGCACCGGTTGGAAGCGACGATGGAAGGGCTCGGGGCCAAGACCGACTTCCGCTATGTCGAAGGTCGCGGCCACTTCGACCTCTACTTCGTGGGCGACGACCGCTGGGGCCTGTACAAGGCCATCGCGTGGGAGATGTACGCACTCGCCCGGCCTGGATCGAAGCCGCCAGGACAAGGCTACCAACTCCCACAGCCCCATCCCGCCGCCGCCGCTCTTGCCGCCCGAGCCGCTGGTAATCACCGCGAACGTCCCCGAACGCTACAGCGCGCTCACGGCGTCGCCCCGTCGGTGCCGTCACCCGCAAGCAACCGTTGCGTGATCTGGAAAAAACTCCAGCCCGCGCGCGGAGCGTTGCGCTCCAGAATCCAGATCAGATCGAACCGGTCATCTGGCCAATGGATGGGGCAGCCCGGCAGTTTGCCGGCGATTTCCCAGACCAGCCGCGGAATGGCGCCATGGTGCCAGGCGATCAGCGCAGGGGATGGAGCCGCGACCACCGCCGCCGCCAGCGCCGCCTCTTCTTCTTCCGCATACCCATGATTGACCGGGAGCCCCAAGGCAGCCGCCAGTGGGCCGACCGTGTGCATCGCCCGTAAGCTGGGACTATCCCTGGTGGCATCCGACGCGAAAATCGAGCTGGGTGTTTGAATCCTGGAGCCGTCCGACAGCCCACCGGGCGGTGCGAACAGATGTACCAAGGCGCCCGCCCGCTGCCAGCCGCGTACCGTCAATTCGTGATGCGCAGGACGGCCGTCTTCGCTGACGCCCCGGTCGTGACTGCCGGGCTGATGCTTTTCCGCATGCCGGATGATCATGATCTTCAACATGTCGGTGACTTAGACCCCGTGGCCGTCGGCGATGCTTGCGCGACAACCGATAGTTGGACGACACTCTCCCTCAGGAGAAAGTATCAAAAAGGGGATGTATTTGCGGAGTCTTTGGTCGCGCCTTGCGTGGCTGGCGACGCTCCTCGCGCTGCTCGTACCAGCCACTGCCTCCCCCTTGCATCGCATGGTTGCGGTCGGCGACCTCCATGGCGATTTTTCCGCCTGGCGGGATATCCTGCGTTCCGCCGGCCTGGTCGATAACAAGGGCCATTGGAGCGGCGGCGACACGATTCTCATCCAGACAGGCGATGCCGTCGATCGGGGCCCGAATTCGCGCGAGATCATCGAGGATCTCATGCGGCTGCAGAAAGAAGCGGCCCGCGTCCGCGGTCAGCTCATCGCCATGGTCGGCAATCACGAAGCCATGAACCTGACCGGCGATCTGCGCTATGTCTCGGCCGCCGACTATGCCGGCTATGCCGACCGCCGATCGGCTTCGCGGCGCGAGAATGTCTTCAATTCCAACAAGGTTGCTATCGAGACGGCCTATCGCGAAAAAGACCCGCAGATGAGCGGCGAGGCGATCAAAAAGGCCTGGTTCGAAGCCTACCCGCTTGGGCGCATCGAGCACCAGACCGCTTGGAGCGATCATGGCGACATCGGTCGATGGGTGGTGAAAAATCCTGTTGTCGTCCTGCTGGACGGCACGCTGTTCGTGCATGGCGGCATTAGTCCGGCTTATCTCGATCTGTCCGTAGCGGAGATCAATGCTCGCGCCGCGGCCGCGTTGACTGCTCGCAATACCGATCCCGCAGCGATCATCAATGATGAGCAGGGCCCGCTCTGGTACCGCGGGCTGGCGCAGCCGCTGGCGTCCGCCAGTGGCGAGACACACGTGGCGCGGACGCCGGCCCAGATTCAGCCGGCCGGCGAAGATCAGTTGAACGCCCTACTATCTGCTTATGGCGCGAGGCGAATCGTTCTCGGTCACACACCCATCCTGTCGGGAATCGCTCTCTTCCAGGACGGAAAGCTGATTTGTATTGATACTGGGATATCGGCCGTGTACGGCGGTACGGTCTCTTATCTGGACATTGTCGATGGAACTCCCGTCCCGCATGCCGTCGCACGATCTCAGCAACCTTCAAAACTGGTGACACCATGATGTGCTTGGTTCTGAAAATGACCCTCGCGGCCGCGATATTTTCCATCCTGTCCTGGGCAAATCCCGTGCGCGCCGCCGACGGGCCAAAACCGTTATTTACCGGCGACGAGGTGCTGAGCCTGACCCTCACGGGACCAGTCGAGACCATCTCGCGCGACAAAGGCGCGAAGCCGGTCTCCGGCGTGCTCAAGGTTGTCGGCGCGTTGCCAGAAACCCTGCCCGTGAGTTTGTCGGTGCGCGGCATAACGCGGCGCAAGAAAGAGATATGTGCCTTCGCGCCGCTGCGCGTGGAGTTCACAGAAAAGCCCGGACCGTCTTCCATCTTCAAGGGACAGAAGCACCTCAAGCTCGTGACTCAGTGCCAGCGGATGGCGGATTATCAGCAATATCTGCTGCTGGAATATGCCGCCTACCGGCTATACCGCGCCCTGACCCCGGAAAGCTTCAACGTCCGCCTTGTCAAGATCGACTACACCGGCAAAGACGGCAAGGCCCTCAGCACGCGGCTCGGCTTTTTTATTGAAGATATCGATGATGTGGCCAAGCGCAACGGGCAAGAGAGGCTCAGGGGCGTCGGACGAATATCCGTCTCGCAACTGAATGCGCACGCCGCGGCGCGCTATGCGGTGTTTGAGTACATGATCAGCAACTTGGATTGGGCCATGACGGCTGGTCCAGCCGGCACGGATTGTTGCCACAATGCCCGGTTGCTGAATGCCGAGGGCGCGACCGGCGCATCGACGGGCCTGATCCCCGTGCCCTATGACTTTGACTACGCCGGCCTGGTCAACGCGCCCTATGCCCTGCCGCCGGAAGGCATCCATGTCGCGAATGTGAAAGTGCGTCGTTATCGCGGCTTCTGCGCGCATAACGAGGAGGCCAAGGTGTTTCTCGCGCAGATTTCCACTCGCCGTGACTCGCTGATGGCCATACTCAACGAAACGCCGCAGCTGGAAGACAGGACGCGCCGAAACGCGGCGAGTTATCTCGGCGACTTCTTCGATGGGGCGGGATCGCCGTCCAAAGTGGCCGATCTGATGAAAGCGTGCCTGCATTGACCCCGGTGCAAATGTCGTGACACATCTAGCCGCTGACAAGGCTGTTCCGGGTCAACCCCTGTTCGACGGAACGCATGCTCCAACATCCGCGTTGGACTGGTCCGGCATGACAGACATGCAATTCATCGTGAACTCGTTCGGCATCCTGGTGCTCGCCACGTTTCTGGGCGCGCTGATCGGCTACCACCCGGCGACGCGGCGCAAGATAGGGGGGCTGCATGAGGCGGACATGCCGCATGTCTTTGTGATGTATGCGGTGATCGGCGCCGTGATCGGCGTGGCCGTGCGTGAATTCGGCACCGTGGTCGGTGTGGTGGTTTTCGGCATCGGCGGTCTCATCCGTTTCCGCTCGGCGACGGATTCGACGCGAGACACGGTGCGGCTGATCATCGTTACCCTGGTGGGGCTGACTGCGGGCCTCGGCTTGCTGCATTTTGCCGTGATCATCACGCTGTTCACGTTCGCCCTGATCTATGTCTTCGACACCAGTCCGCCCTACCGCATACGGGTGGAAGGCATAGCGAAGGATCGTACCGGCAGTTGCGCTGAGGTCTATCGCGGCATTCTGAAGGGGCATGGCTGCAGCATCATTGCTGAGCATCATTCGCTGGAAAAGGGGCGGATTGAATTTGTCTTCCGTTTGCCCCGCCGCAGCACCCGCGACCAGTTGGACGTGGAGTTGCGCAGCATTGCCGTCGAAGTGCGCGGCGAAGTGGATTGGGAAATAGGCTAGCCGATCGATTAATTTCTGGACGGCGGCTCGTGCTCGCGATGGAATCTGTGGATAGCCCACAAGTAGCTTTCCATCAGCGATTTGCGGCCAAGCTGGGCGATGACCTTTAGCCGGCCGGGCATGCCGGTCGTCATTTCCAGTTGCGCCCGGGCGTGCGCGAAATGCCTGAGCTGAGCGCGGTATTGCCACAGCAGCTCACGGGTAGCCATTTTGTCCTGATGCAGCTTCCAGGCACCAAGCACGACCGTCAGGCTGCCCCACACGAACAGCAATAGCTCCTTGACGGGAACCGGTACCAGGTACTGGGTATGTTCCATTTCCTCCCCGTAAAATACGAGTCCGATGATGGCGATCACCGTAACTGCGAGCATCGCCCGCGTGTAATGTGCTTCGCGGCGCTTGATGTGCGAGAACCGTTTGACCTCGCTCGTGAAATAGGCGTGCTGGTCATTAATCCAGGCGTGCTCGACGGCCGCTTCGGTGGCGGCGCCATGAGCCAACTCGCCTTCGCCAACGGTGTCCGTGCGCTCCACGCTGCGCAGCACATGCCGGAACCAACCAAAACCATCGAATAAGTTGATGCCCGATATGGCTATCAATTCCCGGGTGTCGACCAGGTGATCGGCGCCGGCGAGAACGAGATAGAACTTGACCCTGAGGCTTTCCGCCAATGTGCGGCATGCAAGATGACCGGTTAACCAGTGATTGCGGCTCAATATCCGGAACAGCGTCAGACCGATAGCCAGCGCGACAAGGTAAATGACGAGCAACCACGTTGAATCGATCAGCAGTTCGTACACCAGAAAGGAGCAGCCTGCCAGCAGCGTCAGTGCGCCGAACAGTAGGAACAATCCGTCGGATCTGCGCTGATAGTGCATCGCCAGCGAATCCGCGATTGAATAGCACGCATCGATGTCACGGAGAAGTTCTACGTCAGGGAGCTTCAGGTCCGGGGGCAGCGAAGATATCAGCGCGTTTTGTGACTGCCTATCACTGTTGCGGGCCAGCGAGCGGTATTTGTGATTGAGGCTATCGAGTTCGCGCCACTCGGCGGCAACCGAAATAGGAACTTCAGCATGCACCGCGAGGCGATTTTTACCGACAGCCGTCAGAAAGCACGCCTTCGGAACGTCGCCGCGCGCGCCTTCGCCGGCGCGTCGCACCGGAATCCAGTAGACGACCGCATCGCCGGCTTCCGCATCCGCGGCGGGTATGAACACCGGTTCGACAAATACCTCCTCGTCGCCGCCATGGCAGTCGAGATAGCGAAACAGCGTGTCGAAGCATCCCCCGGCCAGCCGTGTGCTCTTTCCATCCCAGACGGCAAGAAGAATGCTGCTGCGTCGGATCAGCGTACGGCCGACTGACTGATATGCCGTGCCGCGGCCGCCCGGTTCATCGAGACGTTCCGGCGGGGTGAGTTCGACGCATCGGACCTGCGGATGCGCGAGCAGGTCCCGGAGTTCCCTGTATGAGTCGGAGTCGAAATCGGCGCCATATTGCGCGGCCGGCATCGGCAGTACCGCCTCGACCTGGACACCAGCTTCGATTGCCGCCCGGGCGACGATCAGGTCGGTACCGGCGGCCATGCCGGACAGCATGCGGATCTCTGTGGACGGGAGCGCATTGGCCAGTCGGAGAAGTTGCGTCCTGACCGCGGTCGCAAGTTCCGTCGCACATGACGGATCGAGATCACGATGGCCGCATACACCAATAAGAAGCGGAAACCCAGGGTCATGATGACGCGCCATGGAGCGATTGTCTCAATCGGCGATGCTCTCGGATAGCGGAAACCGATCGTCGCAAATTAGTGGCCCGCTC
>DATHKV010000237.1:0-4619 GCA_035488895.1 Steroidobacteraceae bacterium | reverse complement strand
TCCCGCCCCCGAAGATCTACTGCTGGGAATGCTGTCCTGCGTCAGGGGTGGGTGAACGGCACATTGCATCGCAAGCTAAGTCGTCGCAATGGGGATTCATACCCACCCATTTTGGGCAAACGGGTAGAACTACTCACACGGGGGAGACGCTATTGGGTGGACGTACGCAAAGCTTCGCGGAAATAATTAAGCCCGTGTCCGCTGACTCGGGTACTACCTGCAGAAATTCAAATCAACATTGCGCAGCCGCGCGCAACGGCACTACGTCTGACTGTTGCTCCCCCGCGAATGGGGGGAGACGCCGCGCGATTCTCTGCTGCTTGCGCCGGAACACCGTTCAATCGACCAAATATTCCGAATTGAATGGGGAAGTTCCGATCTCTGGGGGAGATTTTTTGCATCTCTCGGAAATGGCGTCAAAAACTTGCTATTTTTCAGTGAGCTGGTGGGCCGTGTACCCACCGCATTCTCGACCCAACTTATTGATTTTGCGAAAAATAAAAAATTTAGATTCCTAAGAGGCCCCTAAATCATGCCGCTGCAAAGAGTGGCTGTCTCCGGTCGCTATTGGACATCAACGCCCTCGTTTCTCACGCTGCCAATTTCAGTCTTGGCTTGAGTCCGGCCCTCGATGCCAATCGAACTAACATGTCCAAACTGAATTGACCGAATTTACCGCGCTTTATGTCGGACACCCGAGCCTGTGTGATACCCAGCAGCTTTGCTGCCTGAGTCTGCGTCAGACCACTTTCTTTCAGCCACTGTTCCAGCCCTCTGAGCAACGTAGAACGCATGACCAGTTCGTCGGCTTCTGCCTTCGGAAACAGATCGTAGAACACACTGCGGCCAGCCGGCGTCACATGGCGAGGGCCGTGTTCATCGCGTTCGCGCATCACTTTCTTAGTCTTCATGACTTCACCTGTATTGACTTGAATCGCTTATGCGCCAAATCCAAATCTTGCTGACGAGTTTTCTGGGTCTTCTTTTGGAAACAGTGCAAGACATAAATCCCCTCCGGCCGCGTTGCCCAGATAAATGCAGCGGAATGCTCCTGACGATTCCCGGACGCGAATTTCGCGCACCCCTGCGCCTACGGTAGGCATGGGCTTCCAATCGTCGGGGTCCACGCCTTCCTGAACATGCTCGAGTTGATAGCCAATTTCGCGCCGCGCCTCTTCCGGAAAAGCAATTAAGTCTCCCTTGCTGCTACCCATCCAGATAACCGGTTTCATCGAGTTTTAATATGCACGAAACTATATAATTATACAAGTAGCTGCATATCCGGATCTATGACTGATGCTCTGCAACTGAACCACTCGAGGCCCCGTCAGTACGATGATCCCTTAGGGGGTAAACTCCGTGGATACTACTTCCTTGCTGCTCTCAAGATGGAGATGCAGGCGACAGCGCCCACCGGGATAGCGGGTTGCATAAGGAAGCGTGTCGAAAAAGAAATCGTGGTTGTCGGCAATGCCCATCATGCTGAGCTTGCTGTTTGTGACGATGATGAGCGTGGTCACCACCATCATCACCATCATGACGATCGGGTCGCGACATCCTCGATGACCACACCGGCTCCTCGGCTCGGCTGAATTCCGGGTGCGCTGGCCCCGGTTGGGCTAGTCGAGCGGGCGGGCGTGGTCGGTGCGGCTTCGCGGTAGACTGGTACCGAGGCTGCGGCCGTTCTATGACTCGTTGCGAGCATCTCTCGCCACAATGTGCCCTTGAAAGCACTTTATGGCGCTTAATGTTCTCTTAAGAGCATACATCTTGATACTTATGCAATATCCTGTATGCTCTCAAGGGCACCTTAATGTACTTAATATGCTCTTGAGGGAACATGGCCGCAAGGAACCAGCTACTCCAAGCTCCGCCCTACCCCGTCGAACAGGCGCTCACCCGCCTCGGCGAGAACCTCCGCACGGCCCGAATCCGGCGAAATTTCACGATTGATGAAGTCGCCCAAAAGATAGGGACAGGACGGCGCGCCGTCATGGATGCCGAAAAAGGTAAGGCTTCAACCGGCGTTGGGATCTACGTCGCTCTGCTGTGGGTCTATGACCTACTTCCACAACTGAACGACGTAGCGAACCCTGCCAAGGATGAGCAAGGGTTGACGCTGGTCGCCCCCAAAGAGAAAACCCGCGCCCGGAAAAGTGGGGAGCTCGACAGTGATTTCTAAGGCGTCCCCCTCCGAATGCTTCGTCTACATCACGCTGCCGGGACAGGTATCAGCAGTAACGGCGGGCCGATTCGTCCTGGAAAAAAACGCCAGAGGCAACGCCCTCGGGCGGTTTGTCTACGGCCGCTCCTACCTGGAGAACCAAGACGCCGTTGAGTTCGATCCGGTCGAGCTCAAACTCTCGACCCAGACCTACGAGACTGCGCAATTAAACGGCGTCTTCGGCGCCCTGCGCGATGCTGGACCCGACTACTGGGGCCGCCGCGTCATCGAGAAGCACGCAGGCCGTGCCCAACTCGGTGAACTGGATTACCTGCTGGAGTCACCCGACGACCGCGCGGGCGCTCTCGCGTTTGGGCGCAACAACGTCCCGCCCGCCCCGCAACGGAAATTCAACAAAACGATCGATCTCGAGAAACTCCAGGGTCTCGCCGACGCTCTGGTCAAGGATCAGATCCCAAACGATCCCCAAGCGCAGCAGGTCCAAGATCTAATGTTGCTCGGCACGTCGATGGGCGGCGCTCGCCCGAAGGCCGTAGTGCAGGACGATGATGGCCTTTGGGTAGCAAAATTCAATCGCGACGACGACCGCTGGAACAATACTCGGGTCGAGCACGCCATGCTGCGGCTGGCTCGCGAATGCGAAATTAAGACCGCAGAAAGCCGGATAGAGACGGTCGGCGGCAAGGATGTGCTGCTCGTCAAGCGCTTCGACCGGGAGAAAACTGCGAAAGGTTATACTCGCGCGCGCATGGTCAGCGGCCTGACGATCCTGCGCGCCGATGAAGCACCTGAAGCGAGACAGAACTGGTCCTACGTGATCTTGGTCGAAGAACTGCGCCGGATTGTCGAAGACGCCAAGAAGGATGCCCGCGAACTGTTCCGCCGAATCTGCTTCAACTCGCTCATCTCGAATCTCGACGATCACCCGCGCAATCACGCGGTAATCGCGAAGGAAAAGAACTGGAACCTCTCGCCCGCCTATGACCTCACGCCATCAGTGCCCGTGAGCATAGAACGCCGCGACCTCGCCTTGGACTGCGGTGACATGGGCCGCTATGCCAATGCGAAGAACATACTCTCGCAGCATGCGCGCTTCCTGCTCGATAAGGACGAAGCGGACAAGATCGTCAACAACACGAAGGCGCGAGTCGAGGCGACGTGGTACGAGACCTTGCGCGCCAGCGGTGTATCTGAAAAAGACGCCGAGACCATTCGCGGCGCCTTCGTCTATCCGGGGTTCTCGTTGTAGCATCAGCGAGTTCGCCCTCTCAAACCTGGTGGGATCTGACGATGTATACGCCCGGTCGAGGGTCAGCAATGCAATGCCAAGACCGCTTGCTCAACCCGCTGATACTGAACTCCCTCCTGCTCCAGGCGGACGCGGTCGCCGAGGCGGTCGTTGCGAAGGTCGTCGTAGAGTGATTGTTCGAATGGGTCCAGGGTTGGCAGGTCGCGTAGCACGCGGGTGCCACTGAGTTCTTCGGTCCAGAAGTCGCGGTGATTGACGAGCGTATCGCGATCCATGAGGAATGAGCGGGTGTGCGGAAAGTATTGGCGGAGGCGGCTCAGGATCGCGAAGCCGTGCGTGTCGAGGTCACCCCAATAGTGCAGGGGTTGCTTTGCAAGCCATGGGAGGGCTCGGACCAGGTCGATAGCGTAGCCGCCGCCGAAGAGACCGGCGCGGCCTTCAGGCACGCGCTCGATTTCACGCTCGATGTCGTCCCGCCTTCGCGTAAGGTCGCGGATACGGGCGCTTGGATCATCCTGGGCGCCCACCGCCAGGTCGCGCAGCAGTTGAAAGAGCGTCAGGAGACGTGACTCGGTTCCGATGAATTGTTGTGGTGCCAGCGTCTGTAGCCACTCGATGGCTTTCTCGGTGGCGGGGGTGAGGTCGAACTCGGCGTCGGGCCCGGATTTCGGATAGTACTTGCGCAGATACGCGCGATTCGGTGCAGCCCAGTCTTCGAGATAGTCACGCGCGGAACGCGGGTAGCGTTCAGGGTACGTTTCACGCAGATGGTCGAGATAGGCGTCGAGGTGTGCCGCGATTTCCGGGGCCGGGATCGCGCGACGATTGGGTTGTATCAAAGCGAGGGTCAGGAAGCTTAGGACCAAGGGTGCGTGGTCCGCAACGAGGATCCGCCACGCGGGGTGGACTTGGCGGAGACGGTCCAGAGTATCGTGGTCTATCGGTCATTGTATCGCGCAGGGCGGCGGCCGACTCAAGCAGACAAATAACGGACGCGCAGTAGGTTCGATTCGCGCCCCCGCCACGTTCTGTCCCGCCCTTATTGATTTATAAGGGCTTTTTGTGCTGTTTTCGGTGCATGGTGGGCCGTGTAGCCGCCCGGCGGTCGGACTTTGACTCCCGAAGCAACTCGCGCCGATGAATCAGCAAGTAGGCCGCCGGCAGAACGAGCATCGATAGCAACGG
>DATHKV010000236.1:0-39220 GCA_035488895.1 Steroidobacteraceae bacterium | reverse complement strand
CAGCTGCAGAATTTCGCCCTTCACGTCCACGGTAATCTTGCGCGACAGATCGCCGTTGGCGATGGCGGTGGAAACTTCCGCGATGTTGCGCACCTGCGCGGTCAGATTTCCCGCCATGGAATTGACCGAGTCGGTGAGATCTTTCCACGTGCCCGCCACGCCCGGCACCTGCGCCTGACCACCCAAGCGTCCCTCGGTGCCGACTTCGCGCGCCACGCGCGTTACTTCGCCTGCGAATGAACGCAGCTGATCCACCATGGTGTTCAAGGTTTCCTTGAGCAGCAGGATTTCGCCGGACACGGTCACGGTGATTTTCTTGGACAGGTCTCCCTGTGCCACGGCAGTTGCGACTTCGGCGATGTTGCGCACCTGGCCGGTCAAATTCGAGGCCATGGAATTGACCGAGTCGGTCAAATCCTTCCAGGTTCCGGCCACGCCCTTCAATTGCGCCTGGCCGCCCAACTTGCCTTCGGTGCCGACTTCGCGGGCCACGCGCGTCACTTCGCCGGCGAATGCATTCAATTGGTCGACCATCGTGTTGATGGTGTCCTTGAGTTCGAGAATCTCACCCTTGACGTCGACCGTGATTTTCTTGGACAGGTCGCCATTGGCCACCGCGGTGGTGACTTCGGCGATGTTGCGCACCTGACCGGTGAGATTCGAGGCCATGGAATTGACGTTCTCGGTCAAGTCCTTCCACGTGCCGGCGACGCCGAGCACGTTGGCCTGGCCGCCCAATCGGCCTTCGGTACCCACCTCGCGCGCCACACGCGTCACTTCCGACGCGAAGGCGTTGAGCTGGTCCACCATGGTGTTGATGGTTTCCTTGAGCTCCAGGATCTCGCCCGACACGTTTACCGTGATCTTCTTCGAGAGATTGCCGCTGGCTATCGCAGTCGACACTTCGGCGATATTGCGCACCTGGGCGGTCAGATTGGACGCCATGGAATTCACGTTGTCGGTGAGATCCTTCCACGTGCCGGCGACGCCGGGCACCTGTGCCTGTCCGCCCAAGCGGCCTTCGGTGCCCACCTCGCGCGCCACCCGCGTCACTTCACCCGCGAATCCGTTGAGCTGGTCCACCATGGTGTTGATGGTTTCCTTCAGCTCCAAAATCTCGCCCGAGACATCCACCGTGATCTTGCGCGACAAGTCGCCGCGCGCGACCGCGGTGGTGACCTGCGCGATGTTTCTGACCTGCGCGGTGAGATTGCCGCACATGGCGTTGACCGAGTCGGTGAGATCCTTCCACGTGCCCGCCACGCCCGGCACCAACGCCTGACCGCCCAACTTGCCTTCGGTACCCACTTCTCGAGCCACGCGGGTCACTTCCGAGGCGAAGGAACGCAGTTGGTCCACCATGGTATTGATGGCTTCCTTGAGCTGCAGGATCTCGCCGCGCACATCGACGGTGATTTTCTTCGACAAGTCGCCGTTGGCGACGGCAATCGTCACTTCCGCGATATTGCGAACCTGCGCTGTCAGATTCGACGCCATGGAATTCACGCTTTCGGTCAGGTCCTTCCAGACGCCGGTCACTTCGCGCACCTTGGCCTGGCCGCCGAGCTTGCCGTCGGTGCCAACCTCCCGCGCCACGCGTGTGACTTCCGAGGTGAAGATGCTGAGTTGCTTGATCATCGTGTTGACGATGTTCGCGGATCGCAGGAATTCGCCCTTCAGCGGCCGGCCATCGACATCCAACGGCACGGTCTGCAACAGGTCGCCGCGAGCAACCGCAGTCACGGTGCGGGTAACGGCGGTGGTCGGCCACAGCAAATCATCGATCAGGGCATTGACGGAACCTTCCATGTCGGCCCAGGCGCCGTCGGACAGGCCGAAACGAACGCGTGTGCGCGTCTTGCCTTCATGGCCCACCACTTCGCCGACGTGCTCGAGTTGTTGCGCGATACGTTGGTTCGCGGCGACGATGGTATTGAACGCATCGCAAATCTTGCCTGCGACGCCGACTTTATTGCCGGGCAGGCGCACTGAAAAATCGCCCGCCTGCATGGCGTGCAGCGCGTTGAGCAATTCAGACTGATTCAGGTCAGGAACGTTGGCGGCATGGCCGTTGGCCGCCGGCTTTTTTCGCGATTTAGCCGCAGCGTTGCGCGCTTT
The DNA here is from genome assembly GCA_035488895.1 of Steroidobacteraceae bacterium. Taxonomy (GTDB): domain Bacteria; phylum Pseudomonadota; class Gammaproteobacteria; order Steroidobacterales; family Steroidobacteraceae; genus Bog-1198. Next base: position 37,102 of record DATHKV010000236.1, on the reverse strand, counting down.
CGCGCTGCCACTACGAGCCCGGACGCCGTTACCGGCGGTAGTGGGCGAATTCTGATCCATGATCGGTCTCCGGGCCGCACACAGGTCGGCCGCGAGGCAGCGTTGTATTCATCCCATCAGCGCGAACAAAAATGAATGAGGCTCAACACCTTACGTAGCCGTTATACGCCGGCTTTTGCAGGCTTGCACATGGCTCGAAAGCTTGTCAAAGCGATCGGCGAAAGTCCAAGCTTCCCGGGCAGGGCCGCGCTGAACTTGATGTAGGATTATTCCGACAAGGGGCAGCTGCCGAGGCGTGCAACTGCCCGTGTTTTTAACTTATTGATCGAGCGCCAACCAGACGGCTTTCGGCTGCGTGAAATTCTCGATGGCCGCATCCCCGTGCTCTCTGCCCAGGCCGGACTCGCCCGATCCGCCCCAGGGCAGGCGCACGTCGGTGTAGCCATAGGTGTTGATCCACACGGTGCCGGCCTTGAGACCCGCCGCCATGCGATGCACGCGTCCGATATCCGCACTCCAAACGCCGGCCGCCAGGCTATAGGCCGTGCCGTTGGCGATGCGCAGTGCGTCTTCCTCGTCATCGAACGGTATGACGGACAGCACCGGGCCGAAGATCTCTTCCTGCGATATCCGCATTTCGTGTTCAACATTTGCGAACACCGTCGGCTCGACGAAGTAGCCCTGATCGCCGAGGCGCGATCCGCCCGTGACCACCGACGCGCCTTCCGCCTTGCCGATCTTGATGTAGTCGAGCACGGTGCGCATCTGTCCGGCGGAAATGACCGGTCCCATCGTGGTCTTCGGATCCGCGGGATCGCCGACACGGATGGCGCGCGCACGTTCAGCCAATCGCTGCACCACATCGTCATACGCGGCCCGTTCAACCAGGACCCGCGAGCCCGCCGAACACACCTGACCGGCATTGAAAAAGATTCCGGATGAGGCAGCGCGCACGGCCCGGTCCAGATTCGCATCGGCGAAGATGACATTGGCGGATTTACCGCCAAGTTCCAGCGTCACCTTTTTGAAATTGCTCGCGGCCCCTTGCATGATCCCGCGGCCGACTTTGGGAGAGCCGGTGAAGGTGACCTTGTCGACGCCGGCGTGTTGCACCAGTGCCTCCCCCACCACGCTGCCCTTGCCGCACACGACATTCAGCGCGCCCGGCGGCAATCCTGCCTCAAGAAATAGCTCAGCGACGCGCAGCATCGAGAGCGGCGTCAGCTCGGCGGGCTTGACCACGACCGTGCAGCCGCATGCCAACGCCGGAGCGATCTTCCACATGCCGATCATGAGCGGGAAATTCCACGGCACAATGGCCGCGACGACGCCCACCGGCTCGCGCACCGTATAAGTCAGCGCATCCGGCCGTGCCGGTATCACCTGTCCCGTGATCTTGTCGCACCAACCGGCGTAATAGCGGACGGTGTCGATGACCGCCGCCATGTCCTGGCGCCGGACGGCCGCGAGCGGCTTGCCGGCATCCAGACTCTCGATTTCAATGAGTTCCTCTTGGTGCTCCTCCAGCAAGGAGGCCGCACGGTGCAGAATCCGGCCGCGTTCCGCAGCGCGCAAACCGCCCCAGACTTTCAGCGCGGCGCGCGCGGCGCTCACGGCCTTGTCGACGTCTGCCTTGCCGCCTTGCGCGACTTCGGCAATCGGCTCTTCGGTCGCCGGATCAAGATCGATGGTGTACTCGCCCGTGCTCGGCGCGACGTGCTTGCCATCGATGAACAATTCATACTGTTTCAGGTCAACTTTCTGGTCCATGGCTCTAACTCCCGGCCCGGCTTTAAATGCCGGCGCCAACACTTTAAATGGCGCCTTGCAGTGTGGAATCAAGAGAAATGGGCGTCTAATCGTTTAGATTGATCGCCTAATAGGCGGGGCTAATCAGGCAAGAATTCTATTCCAGCGCGAGATCGAAGCGCTTCTGCAGCTCAAGGCCGCGCGCGATCTCCCACACCGCGGCTGTAACAGGTGCAAGCGCAGGCCGGTTGCGCGCGATCAAACCGATCGCGCGTGTTAAATACGGCAGTACCGGCCGCGCCTGAACGCGCGTCATATCGAAAAAATTCAGCAGACTGTGCGGCACGATGCTGAACAGGCCCGCTTCACTGACGTGGGCGTACAGCGAAAAAATGGAATCGGTCTCCAGAATCACGTCGGCCTTCGCGCCCGCGCGCCGGAAGGCGGCGTCGATGACCTGGCGATTGCGCATTTTTCCGGTCAACAAGCACATCGGCATGCGCCCCGCCTGCTCCCAGGTCACGGTCGGATCGAGCTGCGCCTTGCGGCTGGACAACAGGACGTAGCGTTCATCGAAGAGACGCAATGACTCGAAGCCGTCGAGGGTTTTCTCGTCCAGATAAGTCAGGCCGAGATCCAATTCGAATCGGTCCAATTGGCCGGCGATGGCTTCGGTGCTCAAGGAGGAAATCACGTAGCGAATGTTCGGATAGAGCGCACGGCACGCCGCCGTGATGAACGCCGTCACGGTCATGGTGGTGGGAATCGCGCCGATGCGCAGAGTTCCCGCCATGCTGGATTTGGAGGTCGTGGCATCTTCGCGCATGTGCGAGAGAGAAGTGAGCGTCTGCTGCGCCCACAGCAGCACGCGTTCGCCCTCTACGGTGAATCCCATGAAGCGCCGGCCACGCTGCACGATCATGATGCCCAATTCTTTTTCCAAACTGCGTATGGCCGAGGACAGTGCAGGCTGCGAGACATGGCAGGCCTCTGCGGCCTTGGCGAAATGCTTTTCGCGGGCGAGCGTGACCAGGTAGTCGAGTTGCCGGATGAACACGCGAGCATCTTGCCGCAATTCGATGCAATCTTGCCGAAATTTAGCGAAGCGTCTAGATTGACCGCCCTTTTGAAATTTGCTGCGCGGAGAATCCGAATGAGCTTGCCTCGCGAGATGACGGTGGTTGAAATCGCGGCGCCGGGCGGGCCCGAGCAGTTGAGGACTGCGGTGCGTCCGGTTCCGCAGCCGGGAGAAAATGAGGTCCTCGTGCGCGTTGAGGCCGCGGGCGTCAACCGACCCGATGTCATGCAGCGTCAAGGCCGCTATCCACCGCCGCCGGGGGCATCCGATTTACCCGGCATGGAGATCGCGGGAGAAATCGTCGCATTGGGGCCGAAGGTTACCGGCCTGTCCGCGGGAACCAAGATCGCCGCCTTGCTGCCCGGCGGCGGCTATGCGGGCTACGCCATTGTCGCCGCACCGCTGGCGATGCCCATCCCGAAGGGACTTAGCATGGTGGAGGCGGCAGCTATTCCAGAGACGTTTCTCACTGTGTGGACCAATTTGTTCGAGCGTGGCCGCTGCAAGGCCGGGGACGTCGTGCTGATTCACGGCGGCACCAGCGGCATCGGCACCACCGCCATTCAGCTGGCGAAGGCCTGGGGTGCGAGCGTGTACGCAACGGCGGGGTCGGAAAAAAAGGCGCGCGCCTGCGAAGCATTGGGCGCCGTTCGGGGAATCGACTACAAGACCGAGGATTTCGTCGAGGTGATCCGCACGGCGACCAAGGGCTACGGCATCGACATCACGCTCGACATGGTTGCAGGGACTTACGTGCAGCGAAACTTGGACATAGCCGCTGTCGAGGGCCGTGTCGTGACGATCTCGCTGCTCGGCGGCTCGCGTGCCGAAATCAATGTCGGCATGATCCTCGTCAAGCGGCTCACGCTCACCGGCTCAACCTTGAGGTCGCGGACCGTGGCACAAAAAGCCGCCGTGGCTGACGCGGTGCGCGAAAACGTTTGGCCGCTCATCGAGTCGGGCAAGGTGCGGCCGGTCATCTTCAAGACTTTTCCCCTGGCAGAGGCCGGTGAAGCCCATCGGCTGATGGAATCATCCGACCACATCGGCAAGATCGTGCTGACCGTTTGAGTCATGCCCCCAGAATGGTGCCGAGAGCCAGGCCGGCCTCGGCGCAAAACTGCGGCGCGGACAGCTTTTTGCCGCCCTCGTACCTGACCTTGAAGACTTCGATTTGACCGCCTTGAGCGGAGATTCTCAGGCTTTGTTCCTCGATGGCGGTGACGGCGCCAATCCGGCCCTTGACCTGCGAGAACGTGCGCGCCGAGTGCTTGCGTGCGTCATACAAATGAAGTCTCTTTTGATTGAATAATGTCCACGCACCCGGCGCCGGATCGCAGCCGCGGATCAAGTTATAGGTTTGATCCAGATGCGAGTGCCAGTTGATGCGTGCTTCCGGGTCGCGGCACCATCCTTCGTAACTCGCGCACGTCTCATCCTGCACCGTGAAAGCGGCGCGCCCGCTCACCACCAAATCGGCCGCCTCCATGAGCGCCTCGATGCCCAGGGGAAACAGCCTGCCGAAATACACCTTGCCGAGGGTTTCATCCGGTCCAATGGGAGTTTCCTTCTGCAGGATGATCGGACCTTCATCGAGTCCGTCCACGGGCCGAAATATCGTGAGGCCGGTGCGCGTGTCGCCCAGGATGATGGGCCAATTGATCGAGCTGGGTCCGCGGTAGCGCGGCAGCAGCGAGGGATGAAATTGAATCGTTCCATAACGTGGAATTGTCGCGAAGTCCTGGGGGACGAATTGCAGCACATAGGCGAGAACGGCCAGATCCACTTTTAGCGCCTGCAGCGCTTGGCGCGCCTCCTCCACCCTCAAAGACGGCAGGGCATAAACCGGAATTCCCAGCTGTTCCGCACCAAGCCGCAGCGGATCGGGCGCCTCCCCCGGCTTTTCAGGCGCGCAAAAGGCGCCGGCCACGGTATCCCCGCGCTTCACGAACGCGTCCATGGCGGCCTTCCCAAAGTCCCTCTGGCCCACGATCGCAATGCGCATACTTCCCTCCTGATATCTCATATATCATGTGAACTGGGCAGGCATTCTTGAGGACCTGTTTGGACGCCCAGGGCCCCCAGGATACCCGCTATTTTGGTTCCGTCGATGAGTTCAATCAAACCCAATGTCAGCATGATCGACGCACAATCACGGGAGATCACCGATGGCTGGTCGAAATTTTCTGTTTGTTCCGGGTCCCACGAATGTACCGGATCGGATTTTGCGAGCGATGTCGGTTGCCGCCGAAGACCATCGTTCACCCGATTTTCCGCACCTCACTCGAACCTGCCTCGAGGGCCTCAAGGCGGTCTTCAAAACGGCGACCGCCCACCCCATCCTGTTCCCCTCCTCGGGTACCGGATGCTGGGAAGCCGCCCTCACCAATTGCCTCAATCCCGGCGAGAAGGTGCTCATCGCGCGTTTCGGACAATTCAGCCATTTATGGGCGGACATGTGCCGCCGCTTAGGGCTGGAAGTTGAAATCCTGGAGACCCCATGGGGTGAAGGGGCGCCTGTCGATCGATATCTGTCGGCGCTGGAGGCGGATCGGCAGCACACCATCAAGGCGGTGCTGGTCTGCCAGAACGAAACGGCGACCGGCGTCACCAGCGACGTCGCCGCCGTGCGCCGCGCCATGGACAGCATCCGACATCCGGCGCTGCTTTTCGTGGACGCGGTGAGCGCTCTGGCCAGCATCGACTTTCGCATGGACGACTGGGGCGTGGATGTATGCATCAGCGGTTCGCAGAAAGGCCTGATGCTGCCGGCGGGACTCGGTGTCGCCTGCGTCAGCCAAAAGGCGCTCGAGACCGCCAAGCACACCGCTTCGCGGCGCTGCTACTTCGACTTCGGCGACATGGTCGCAGCCAATGCGTCCGGCTACTTTCCCTACACGCCCTCGCTGCAGATGATGTATGCCTTGCGCGAAGCGCTCGCCATGCTGGCCGAGGAAGGCTTGGAAAACGTGTTCCGACGGCATCGCTACCTTGCCGGCGGCGCGCGCGCAGCCGTCATGCAGGGATGGAAACTCAATCTCTGCGCCGCTGACCCTAAGTGGTATTCGGACACGGTGACCGCCGTGCTGGTTCCTGCCGGCGTCGATGCGGCCGCCGTGATTGCGCGCGCATACACGCGCTACAATTTGTCGCTGGGCGCGGGCCTCTCGAAAGTCGCCGGCAAACTGTTTCGCATCGGACACCTGGGAGATTTGAATGAACTCATGCTGCTCGGCGCGATCGCCGGATCGGAAATGGCGATGCTCGACATCGGCATGAACATCGAACCGGGCAGCGGCGTTGCCGCGGCGCAATCCTACTGGCGAAATTCTTGACGATGCGCGTGGTGTTCCTCGATCGCGCTTCGCTCAAGGCGACCATGCGCCGATTTGCGTTCCCGGCGGAATACATCGAGCATCCAAAAACCGCCGTCGAGGAAATCGACGCACGCCTAAACGGCGCCGATGTGGCGATCATCAACAAAGTCCCGATGCGCGCCGACACCTTGAGCCGGCTTCCACAACTGAAATTGATCGCAGTGGCCGCCACCGGCTATGACGTGGTGGACCTTGCCTACTGCAATGAGCACGGGATTGCGGTCGCCAATATCCGCAACTACGCCGTGCACACGGTGCCGGAACATGCCTTCGCAATGATTCTGGCCCTGCGGCGCAACCTTCTCAGCTATCGGCAGGATGTCGAGGCGGGGGTATGGAACAAATCGGAACAATTTTGTTTCCTCACCCATGACATCGGGGATTTGTACGGCGCCACGTTAGGGCTAATCGGTGAGGGCGCAATCGGCCAGGCGACCGCCGCGATCGGCCGCGCTTTCGGCATGCAGGTGCTGTTCGCCGATCATCCTCCGCCGAAAATGCAGGGCGTGACGTTCACGCCTATGGATGAGGTTCTAGCCCGGTCCGACGTCATTTCTCTGCATTGCCCGCTGCTGCCGGCGACACGCAACCTGATCGATATTCAGGCGTTCCGCAAGATGAAACGCAATGCGCTGCTCATCAACACGGCGCGCGGCGGATTGGTGAACGAGGCTGCATTGATTCAGGCGCTCGACGAGGGGTTGATTGCCGGTGCGGGTTTCGATGTGCTCACCGTCGAGCCGCCGAAGGACGGCCATCCGCTGCTCGACGTGCGCCGGCCTAACTTCATTCTGACGCCGCACATCGCCTGGGCATCGGACGGCGCAATGCAATTTCTCGCGGATCAATTGGTCGACAACATCGAGGCATGGGCGTCAGGCAAACCTCAGCATCTGGTGACCAGCGGGGCTTGATACAATGCCCGCCGATGAAAAAACTCTTATACCAGTTCGATACGGATTCCCACCCTTCGGTCTTTGACAACGTCGTCGGCTACGACGGCGGCGCCGACCGTATCTCGGCTTATGGCGGCATCAACGCTGGCAATGTCGGCGGCCTGGTCGAAGGCGCGATCTTTACGCGTTCACCCAAGGATAAGAAAAATACCGCCATTTTTGTGGGCGGCTCCAACATGCCGCAGGGAGAGTCGGTACTGGCCGCGATTCGCGCCAAATTCTTCGCAAAATTTCGCGTCTCCGTGATGTTCGACTGCAATGGTTCGAATACCACTGCCGCCGCTGCGGTCGCGTGGCTGGCCCACGGCCGCTCGCTCGCGGGCAAGCGTGCCGTGGTGCTCGCCGGATCCGGGCCGGTGGGTCAGCGCGCCGCGGCGTTGCTGGCTCGCGAAGGCGCGCAGGTTGCGATCACCGGCCGCAAGCACGCCGTCGTCCAAGGCGCGTGCGAGGCGGTCAAGGCGCGCTTTGGAATTCAGGTCGAAGCCATCGAGGCGCCGACCCATGATGATCGCGCCGCAGCTCTCGAGGGAGCCCAAATCGTACTGGCAACCGGCGCTTCCGGAATCACGCTGCTGGAAGCGCAACAGTGGCAGGATAATCCGTCGTTGGAGCTGGTCGCCGACGCCAATGCCGCGCCGCCCGAAGGGATAGTCGGCGTGGGCTTGAGCGATCGCGGCACCAGCAGCCACGGTAAGATTCTATTTGGCGCCTTGGGCTTTGGCGCACTGAAGCTGGCGCTGCATCGTGCCTGCATCGCGCGCTTGTTCGAACAGAACGATCTGCTGTTGGACGCTGAGGAAATTTACGGCATCGCCAAGGGGATGGTCGGCCAATGATCACGCAAAGTTCGGTCCAATCGTTTCTGGATGAACTGGCCGGCAGTGCGCCCACCCCGGGCGGCGGCAGCGCCGCGGCCATCATCGGCGCGATGGGCGCGGCACTCCTCTCCATGGTCTGCAATGTCACGCTCGGCAAGAAGGGGCTCGAAGCCGTTGAGTCGGACATGAAAGCGGTGCGTGATGAGTCCGAGCGTCTGCGCGCGAGGCTCACCGCGATGGTCGCCGAAGACATTGCCGCATTCGACGGTCTCATGGCGGCCTATCGTCTGCCCAAAACAAGCGATGAGGAAAAGTCGCGGCGCGCCGAGGCGATCCAATCGAACTTACGCGCTGCCACCGAGACCCCCCTGGCATGCGCTCGCACCTGCGCAGAGGTCGTCATGCTTGCGAGGCGCGCCGCTGAAAAAGGGTTCGCCGGGGTCATCAGCGATGCCGGCGTCGGCGTGTTGGCGGCCAACAGCGCGCTGCGCAGCGCCGCGCTCAATGTCTATATCAACGCCCCTGCGCTCAAGGATCGCGCCTATGCAGACGCAGCCGCGGCGGAAATCGAACAACTGATCGACCAGTGCACGCACGAGAGCGAATCGGTGTTTGCTCTGGTACGCAGCCGGCTGGGCTGACCGGCCGCCCTAGTTGTTGGTCTCGCTCAGCAGCAGTTCCTGGGCGTTCACGGCCTGCTACCTGCCCTAAGGGTCGCCCGACGTAGCTTGGCGTAGGTTTTCCCGGTAATGCCGCCGCAGGGCCCCTATTCGAGCCGTTGACATCCTTTTATCAGGCTGGTACCTTGTTACTCCAAGGTAGCTTTATACACATGACGCCCGACGCAAAATTCAATCCCATCCGCAAAGGTCTGCTGGAATTTCTAATCCTGCAGATCATTTCGGCGGACAAGGTTTACGTCGCGGACATGATGAAGCGCTTGCAAGAGACGGACTTCGCGACCCAGGAAGGAACGCTCTATCCGTTGCTCAGCAAGCTGCGCCGCGAAGAGTTCGTCGACTATGAATGGCAGGAGTCCGAATCCGGACCACCCCGCAAGTACTACAAGCTGACCGCCAAGGGAAAAGCTCAACTGGCGGAGTTCAAGGACTATTGGGCTTATCTAAACACCACAATCAACCAATTAGGTCGCTGAGCCATGAACACCGTCATCATCATCAATCTCAACGGAAATGCGTTCCACCTCGAGGAGCCGGGCTTTCAGAGCTTGCGAGCCTATCTCGAGCGTGCGCAAGCCCAGCTCAAGGACAACCCCGATCGGCTCGAGATCATGGCCGATCTCGAGCAGGCGATCGCCGACAAGTGCGCGCACTTCCTGCGGCCGCACAAGAATGTCCTGACCGCCGCCGAAATCGAGGAGGTTCTCAAGGAGATGGGCCCGGTTCAGAGCGAAGGCCCTGCCGCCGCGGGCACGACCCCGGGGGCCGAGCCGCACGCGGACGCCAAGCCGAGCGGCGGCACCGGCCCCGCGCCGAAGCGGCTGTATCAGATACGCGAAGGCGCCATGCTCAGCGGCGTGTGCACCGGGCTCGCGGCCTACCTCAACATCGACGTCACCATCGTGCGAATCGGGTTCGTGGTGCTGACGCTGCTCACCACCGGCATCTGGATCCTGGTCTACCTGATCATGATGCTGGTGGTTCCATTCGCGAACACCGGTGAGGAGCACGCCGCGGCCGCCGGTGCGCCGTTCAACGCGCAGGAAGTCATCGATCGCGCCAAGAAGCACTACGCCGAATTCAAAGACAGCAAGGAATGGCGGAAGCACTGGCGGCAGCAGCGCCGCGAGTGGCGCCGTCGATGGCGGGATGGAGCCTATTGGTGGGGTCACAACCTGCAGCGCAACGTGCACCAATTCAGCACCACGACCGCGGGCTACGGCGGGCATTTGGGTGCGACCCTGCTCATTCCATTCCTGGCAATCTTCAATGCGGTCCTGTTCTGCGTCTGGCTCGCCGCGATCATCTCTCTGGCCACGACCGGAGCGATCTTCGGCTGGGTGGTGGCAAGCTCCATACCGCTGTGGGTTTCCATCCTGTTGCTGATGTTCTTTTACAGCATCATTTCCCGGCCTCTCTGCCATATTCGCCGCGCGATCTACTTCAATACGGGCGGCAATAGCTATCTGTGGTTCTCGGCGTGGTACGAAATCTTGTCGACTGGCGTATTTATATTAATTTGTTGGCTCGCCTACACCCATGTCCCGCAAGTTCACGAATTCTTTCAGCACTTTCTGCAGAACGTGACGACCATGTGGCACAACATCATCGATTCATTTCATGGCACCGTCTCTCACCCGCCGAGTTCCGGGTTCGATGCGAGGCTGCCCGCCGCCGCGGCGGCCGCAGGCGCGAGCTCGTTTTTCGCCCTGCGGAGCTGATGCGCCTCGAGCGATGATATTCTGCGCCCAACGGTTGGCTGAAGATCGGGGAGCACGAATGCCGGGCAGACTGGTTGGAAAGGTAGCGGTCATTACGGGAGCAACCAGCGGCATCGGAGCAGCCACGGCCCGTCATTTCATTGCGGAAGGCGCCCGGGTCGTCATCGCGGGGCGTTCTGCGGAACGCGGCAATGCCCTGGCAGAAGAGCTCGGCCAGCTGGCGGTATTTCACCGCGCGGACGTGATGCACGAGGCGGAGATTGCCGCCGTCATCGACGCCGCGGTCGGACGCTTCGGAAAACTCGATTGTCTGTTCAACGACGCCGGCGCCTCCACGCCCGGTGAGATCACGACCATCACCGAAGAGCAATTCGACTACGGCATGAGGCTGCTCGTGGGCAGCGTCATGTTCGGCATCAAGCATGCGGCGCGCGTGATGAACGCCGGCAGCGGTTCGATCATCAACAACTCGAGCATCGCCGCGCACCGCCTCGGCCAGGGCGGGACACTTTATTCCGCGGCAAAGGCTGCAGTGAGCCACATCACGCGCATCGCGGCGGCACAGCTTGGGCCCAGCGGCATCCGCGTAAATTCGATTTCGCCGGGCGCCATAGCAACGCCCATTTTCTGGGGCGGCTCCGCCAAGGCGCAGACCTTGAGCGCGGAGGACAACGCCCGAAAGCTGGCGAAGCTCGAGGGAAACCTCGCAAGAGCCACGCCTCTGCCCCGCTCCGGCGTTGCGGACGACATTGCCCATGCAGCCGTGTTTCTGGCGAGTGATGAAGGCAGCTTCGTGAATGCGCATGACTTGGTCGTCGATGGCGGCCGGATCGCCCAATTTCACGAGCGTCCCCCACCGCGCACGAATCCCTAGCAGACGTCGGACTGCAAAGCCCTAGCCGAAAGGCCCGCGCGGCGGCGGCGGCGGTGGCGGCGGCGTCCACGAACCCGTCGCAATCTTGCCGCCTTTGGCGGACAGCGCCAATTCGATGATCTTGTCGGTGATGTTGGGTTCGTACCCCTCCGTGTGACCCTTCTGCATTTTGACCACGTCCGCGATCACGCGGCCGTCCTTGCAGTTAGGAAAGATATAAATCAGCGCTCGGCCGGATTTGGGATAGCGGCCCCACCCATCGGACCCGGGATCCTGACGAGTCGGATCAAAAACAAGCCCTGGTTTCGGATCCAGCACCTCGGGCAATTCCTCGCGCTTGCCGCAGGCGAATTTATCGGCGAGCGGCGATGTCTCCGCCGGAATTGACTCGTACTCCCCATTCGAGAAAATGAAAGAGTAATCGCAGGCGCCGCCCGGAGGACCCGCCGGTGTCGGCGGCAATCGCGGCGGTGGCGGGGGCGTGGAGCCTGCGCCGCTCTTGTACACCGGCGTGCCGCCGAAAAACCCGCGATTGGCCGCCGTTACGGGTCCCACACGGCCGCCGGACAAGCTGACACGCACGTCGACCTTCTCTTTGAAATAGTCGGTGCACACCAGCCGGCTCGAAGTCAGGCCGCCCTGGCTATGGCCCGCGAGAATGAAGTGCTGCACATTTTCCTTGCCCATGGCGCCCACAACCAGATCGACGATATTGTGCAAATACTCATCGTCCGCGTCGCTCCAGAAACGCACTGGCGAGCCCGGCGTGATGACGATCAACTTGTACTTGTCCTTGACATCCATCGCTGGAAAATAATTTCGCTGCCAGTTGGCGTACGACCCGTAGCCGTGCAGGCTCAATACGATGTTGACCTTGTCGCCGGCTTTATAGTCGGCCGGGCAGTCCAGAAAGAAGGTCCGGCGGGATTTCAATTCGACCGTATCGCCGGGCTGCGTCACGGTGGGACCCGGACACTCCGCGTCGGGGCAATGATAGGCCGGCGGTGCTGCGCAATTCACGCCGAGAAGCGTGTGCGCCTGCTGCGCCATCGCCGAAGCCGCTGCGAAGAGAGTCAAACTCGCCAGCGCACGCACAATTGCAGGAATGGATGCTTTCACCGCGGGTCCCCCATCTCAGTTCCGTCGAGTTTAATATAAATAAACTATACTATTGCCATTGCTCGGCTTCGATCAGCTTCTGCCGGTAAATGGGACGGACCGTGAGCAGCAAGGCGATGGCGGTCAGCGCGGAGCAGAACACCACGATGATCAGGCTGTAGCGGATTTTTAGCGGATCATGAAACAGATGGTCATTCAGCAGCGGCACCAGCGTGGGCCCGACGCCTAATCCCAAGGCGTTGACCACGAACAAATAAACCGCCGAAACTTGCGCGCGGTATTGATTCGGGGTGACTTGGTTGACGGCCATCGGTCCGACGCCGTTATACGCGTTGAAGGTGAGCCCCGAGACGAATATCGCCACCCAAACCATCGTCACCGTCGGCATGAGGGTAGGCAGACTGGCGAACACCGCAATTCCGCAGCCCGAAATCACGGCAACCACGATCGGCGCATCCTTGCTGCCCCTGCGGGTCAGGCGATCGCAAAGAATTCCGGCCAGAAGCATGCCGGTCGAATTCATCACAGCCGTCGAGACGCCGAGCACCTTGCCCACCTGCCCGTAACTGACGCCGTAGGCGCGGATAATGGCGGTGGGCAGCCAGGCGGCCACGCAGTAGCCGCACATGGATAGCAGCGCGAGCGCCACAAAATGCAGCCCGTAAAATTTTCGGTTGGCCCAAACGTATTCGAGCACTTCACTCAACGGGGGTTTCAGCGGCGCCGCGGCCGCGCCGGCACCCGCGTGCGGCCGCAGCAGTCCACGGCGCACCGGTTCGCGAAAGGTCAGCAACAAAAGCGGCAGCAAGATCCCCGGCGCACCCGTGACGATGAACACCATTTGCCAGGCACGCACCTCCCCGAGCAACGGCAACGTATAGCTCGCGCCGGCATGAGACACCGCCGCCACGACGATACCGCCCACCAGAAAAGCGATTCCGGCGCCGATGGTGATGCCGATGTTGTAAAAGCCGAATGCACGGCCCAACTTCGAGCGGGGGAAGCTGTCGGTAATGATGGAATAGGCGGCCGGCGACAGCGCCGCTTCGCCGACTCCCACCCCGATGCGCGCAATGAACAACTGAATTGCCGTGCGCGCCAATCCGCATAAGGTGGCCATGATCGACCAGATAAATACGCCTGCCGCGATGATGCCCCGTCTGCTATAGCGATCCGACAGGCGGGCGATCGGCAATCCCAAAAACGTATAGAGCAGCGCGAATGCCAACCCTTGTAGCATGCCGATCTGCGTGTCGCTGATGTGCAGGTCCCGTTTCATCGGCTCCACGATCAATGAAATCGTCGTGCGGTCGATGAAGGAAAAAATGTACATCAGCATCAATATGGCGACGCTGTACCACGCGGCAAAAGAAGTGGGATAGGGCGAATCGCCGCCGGATGCCGCGCCGTTGAACCTGGACCGTATTGCCATCTATGCGGGCGCCGATTCCCGCTGCGCATCCGCCATGGCTATGCCGCGGTGTTCCGGACCCCAGAGCACCAACAGGATGATGACGACCACCACCGTGCCGATGACACTGGCCATGGCAAGTCCGTAGTTGTTGCCGTACGCCTCCGCGATCGCGACCTGGATGGGTAAATTCCTCGATGCGATGAGATTGCCCAGCTGATAGACAAAACCGGGGAATGTTGCGCGAATTTCCGGCGGGGACAATTCATTCAAATGCACCGGGATGATGCCCCAGGCACCCTGCACCGAGACCTGCATCAGGAAGGCGCCTATCCCCAAGACAATGGGCGTCGAGCCAAACGCCCAGAAAGGAATGACAGGCAGCGCCAGCAATGACGCATATATGATGGCGCGGCGTCTGCCGATCCGCTCGGATAAAAATCCAAAGCCGATACCGCCGCAAATGGCGCCGATATTCATAATCGCTGTCACTGTCGCCGCGGCGTGCGTGTCGTAGCCATGCTGCACCTTGAGGAATAGGTTTGCATAGGCGTCCTGCGAGCCGTGGCTGAAAAAGTTGAAAGCCGTCATGAGAATGATCGCGTACAGAGCGATCTTCCAGTTGCGGCCGACCACCTCGAACAGATTGCTTTGCTCTTTCCTGATGCGCTTTTCGAGGAAGGCGGGAGACTCGTCGACGCCCATGCGGACAAAGAACACGAGAATCGCGGGCGCGACGCCCAGCAAGAACATGTAGCGCCAGCCGAGACTGTCGTAGAAGAAGTACGTCGCGATCGCGGCGACGAAGTAGCCGCTGGGATATCCCGCCTGCAAAAGACCGGAGACGACGCCGCGTGCGCGCGTGGGGATGGTCTCGAACGTCAGGGCAGAACCGATGCCCCACTCTCCCCCCATGGCTATGCCGAATAAGAATCGCAACGCCAAAAAGGCCGTGAGCGACGGTGCAAATCCCGAGGCCCCCTCCAGAATCGAAAAAGCCAGAATGTTCCACATCAGAGTGGGCTTGCGGCCGAACCGGTCCGCGAGCCTGCCGAACATGAAAGCGCCGATGGGCCGGGCTGCCAGGGTCAAAAACGTCGCTTCCACCACGTTCTTCACGTCGGTGTGGAACGTCGTCGCAATGTCCTTGAACATGAACACCATGAGAAAAAAATCGAATGCATCCAGTGTCCAGCCGAGGTAGGCGGCAACGACGACGTTTTTTTGACTCTTTGTCCACTGCATTTCTAATACCCCTCACTGCCTCGCCCGATCCTAACGGCCATGGTCGCAATTGTCGACATGCCCTGAACGGCTTCCATTCTTGCTCCATTCAGCTGAAACTTAGGGTTGCTGAAAAACTCCAATGAGAATCGGCCGGCCGAGGTTTCGGGAGATCATTCTGAATAGACCGCTGCACGAATATCCGATGCGCACGCTGGACCGCCCTGAACCCTGCGTCGAAGTGCAGCGCGCCGCTGACGGCGTTGTGTACCTGAGCTGTGGACTGCCGTATGAGCCGGGCCTGGCGTCCCTCATCGATTATTTGGCCCGTGCCGCCCAGCTGCGTCCGAACACTACCTTCTTGGCCGAGCGCGACGCATCCAAGCAATGGCGCCGATTGACCTACGCAGAAGCCTCGCGCGATACCGCCGCGGTTGCGACCTGGCTCATTCGCAAGGGATTCGGCCCCGACAGCGCGCCGGTGATGATTCTTTCGGAGAACACCATCGAGCATGCACTGCTGATGCTCGGGGCGATGCGCGCCGGAGCCGCCGTGGTTCCGGTGTCGCCGACCTACTCTTTCGGCAAAGACCTTTCGCGACTCGGGTACGCATTGGAGCTCACGCAGCCGTCATTGGTGTACGCCGGCGACGCGGCTCGATACGGCGCGGCACTTGAATATGTCAAGGGCAAAGCACCCGGCACCATCACGATCGCCGGCGACGAGTTCTCCGACTTGCTGCAAACCGTCGATGCAGCGGCGGTTGCCGCCCGGCGGCTGCTGATCAAGGACGACACCATTGCGAAGATTTTGCTCACCTCCGGCTCCACCGGACGGCCCAAAGGCGTGATCAACACCCACGGCAATATTGCCGCCTCCACTCAGATGTTCCGCTTGGTGGGAGAGCCCTTCAAGGAGGATCGAACCAACACCATCGTCGACTGGCTTCCCTGGCATCACGCCTTCGGCGGGAACGCGCAGTTCAACGGCATTCTGGCGCTGGCGGGAACGCTGTACATCGATACGGGCCGGCCTGTTCCCGGTCTGTTCGAGGCGACCATCGAGAATCTGCGCGAGATCTCGCCGACCAGTTTCGGCTGCGTGCCCGCGGCATTTGGCTCGCTCGCCGCCGCGCTCGAACGCGATTCAGACCTGCGGGAAAAGTTTTTCAAGAACATGCGTTCGCTGGGCTATGGCGGCGCTTTGCTGCCGCAACCCATATGGGAGCGCATGCAACACGTGGCAGTACAAGAGATTGGCGAGCAATTGCCGTTCGGCACCGGCTGGGGAATGACGGAGACCACCGCAACCGGGATTGCGGTGTACTGGAACACTGAGCGCACGGGGCTGCTCGGACTTCCGCAGCCCGGCTCGCTGCTGAAGCTGGTGCCTACGGGCGATCGGTTGGAACTGAGGATCAAAGGTCCCCACGTCATGAGAGGCTACTACCGAGCGGACGCGCTCAATGCCGCAGCCTTCGATGAAGAAGGCTACTTTCGAACGGGCGATTCGGTTCGATGGGTTGACGCCGCGCGGCCCGTCGAAGGCCTCGAGTTCGCGGGGCGCATCGCGGAGGATTTCAAGTTGCTGTCTGGAACCTGGGTTCAAGCCAGCATCGTACGCCGGGACCTGGTCGAGGCATTGCAACCGTTCGTCAGCGACGCCGTGATCTGTGCGCCCGATCACCCTTGGCTGGGCGCGCTCGTCTGGCTGACCGCACCGGACGACGCCAGACTGCGCGCGGGGCTCGCCCAAAAGCTGGCCGCATTCAATCTCGCCCGACAAGGCAGCGCCGACACCATCGCGCGCCTGCTGATCTTGAAGGAGCCTCCCTCTCCCGAGGCAGGTGAAATCACCGACAAACGCTCAATCAACCAGAGGCTGGTGATGGAGCGCCGGGCGGATGAAGTCGCCCGGCTGTACGCAGATCACATGCATCCATGCGTCGTCGAACCCGCGGGCATCAGCGAGCTGCGGGCGTCGGCGCAGCGCTGAGCACGGGCAAGACCATCGCCGAAGGATGACGCTTGTCGAAATAGACTGAATTGGTCGCGACCCGCGGCGGCGTATTCGTCGCAACGCCGAAGGGTTCGCCGGTGTTTGGATTGATCTCGAACTTGGTGGCGTTCGACGAGGTCACTGCCACTTGGATCTTATGCCCCTTTTCGAACGTGAACGCGGTGTTCCACAGATCGATGTGCAGTTCCTCCGGCTTGCCCGGCGTCATCAGCATCACATCGTCGGGATCACGGCCCTTGCGGTAGCGCGTGCGAATCGGATTGTCGAGAATGATCTGCTCGTAGCCATCGGGATAGACGTCAACGAGTTTCACCATGAAATCGGTGTCCAACCCGTCGGTCGCCGCCCATAACGTCATGTCCACATGGCCGGCGATCGCCACGTTCTTCTCGAGCACCGCGGTCTCGAATCTTAGGTAATCCTGGCGCTGGCCGATCGGCCGTTGGTCGAGCGGACCCGCGGTTTGCAGCAGGTTCGAACCCCCGTAGGTCTTGACCGGATTGGCCGGATCAAACTTGTAGCTGATCTTCGCATCGGCCGCCGTCGGCGCCTTCGTCGACAGGTGCATATCGCCTGTCAGATAGTAAGCAGTCGGATGGTTGGCGGGGGGCCAGTTCGGCGATTTGAACACCTGGCTCGCAGCGGAAGGATGCCCCTTGCGTCCGGAAGCCATCATGAACAGCGTGACGGGCGGCTCCTTCATGATGCCGTTGTCGACGCCCTTCAGCCAATAATCCCACCATCGCATCTCTTCGGCGGGCGGCACAATGGCACCGGGCTGATTGTATTCGACATCGCTCTTATCACCGCCCAGACCGCCGTGTCCTGCCGGGACCATGTAGAGCTTTTGATTGCCGCGCGCGCCCTTCGATCCGAAGTTTTGCAGCCAGCGAAAGTTCTCGACATTGCCGTCATTGAAAATGTCGTACCACGCGCCCTGGTTATACATGGGAATGCGAACGAACTTGCGTTGCGCGGTCATCGCATGCTCGTTCCAGAATGCGGAATTGGCGGCGCTTCCCCTGACGACGTCCAATTGCGCCTGGCTCTCACCTTGACCCTTCAGCCAGCCGAGCGTGTCCTCGTCCTTCAAAACCCCGCCGGGGAAGGTATTGAGCAGTTGATCATAGGGCGCGACGATGACGTAGGCCGCTACGAGGTGCGGCGGCGCCCCCATCGCGGCCAAGTTCGTGGTGATCCCCAGCGCCGAACCGCCGACCATGCCGACCCGGCCGTTCGACCAAGGCTGCTTGGCCACCCACTCGACGGTGTCGTAGCCATCCTCGAGATCGGGAATGAAGGCTTCGTAGAACCCCTCCGAGCGACCCTTACCGCGCACGTCCTGCATGACGAAAGCATATCCGGCGTCGGTGTATTTCTTGGCCGAGTAACCGGCCAGGTCGCCCAGAGCATCCTTGAGGTAAGGCGTTCGCGACAGCACCACCGCGAAAGGGCCCTCCCCTGCCGGCAAAAAGACATTGGCCGCGAGCTTGACGCCGTCGCGGGTGGTCATGGTCATTTCCGTCCACTTGGGTAACGCGGCGATCTGCTCGGGAGTCAACTGCGGCAGGAAGCGCGGCCGGGCTTGAGTCGGCTTGGGCGCTGCCGGTGCGGATTGTGCTTGCGCATTCGCAAGCGTTGCGAGTGCCAGCGATGCAAGAGCGAGCAGCCCAATCAGGCTCAAGCGGAAGGACAACCTCATATTTTCTCCCTGGGCGTTGATCCGGGCGCTGCCCTACGCCAAGCCTGAGTGTGCGGCGTTCCGCTCGAGTCAGTCAAACGAGATCCATGTACCGGCGCCGCCGAGCGTGCCACTATTGCGTCAACCGCCAAGGAGATGTTGGGCCACGGCCTCAAGGAACCAATGTGGATAAGAAAGTATGTGTCATCACCGGATCGTCATCCGGTATCGGGGCCGCGAGCGCGATTCTGTTCTCGCAGCGCGGCTGGAATGTCTGCGTCAACTACTCGAAGGACCCCAAGCCGGCTGAGAAGGTCGCGTCCATATGCAGAAGCCACGGCGCCGATGTGCTGGTCGAGCGCGCGGACGTATCCGACGACGCAAAATGCGTTGCGTTGGCGGCGCGCGTCAAGGAGCATTTCGGACGCTGCGACACGCTGGTGAACAACGCGGGGACCACCAAGTTCGTCGACCTGAAGGACTTGGATGGGCTCACGGCGGCGGACTTCCAAAAGATTTATGCGGTCAACGTCATTGGCCCGTTTCAAATGATCCGGGCATTCGCGCCGCTGCTGCGGGATGCCCGCAGTGCAGCCGTCGTCAATGTGTCGTCGATTGCGCCTTTGATCGGCGGCGGCTCGAGCGTGGCCTACATCGCATCGAAGGGCGGCCTCAATGCGCTGACCCTGGTACTGGCCAGAGTGCTGGGTCCGCAGGTGAGGCTGAACGCCGTCGCCCCCGGCATGGTCGACTCCCCCTGGCTGAGGAATGGCTTGGGGCCGGAGAAATTCGACGCCATGCTGCAGCAGTACGAATCGGCCTCGGCGCTCGATACCTTGGTGCAGCCCGAAGACGTCGCTGAGACGATTTATTACCTGGGTGCGGTGGCGTCGAAGACCACCGGCGAGGTGCATCTGGTGGATGGCGGCCGGCGCGTCGGCCGCTAAGAGCCTGGCCGCCACCCATGCACGCAACGCCGTTGCTTTGATAAGCTTTGCTATTCCATTTGGAGCACCCTAATGCAAGGCAGATTCGAAAAGCGCGGTAATGTCGGCGTCATCTGGATCAATAACCCACCGGTCAATGCCATCAGCGTCGGCGTGCGCGCCGCCATTATCGATGGCGTCGCAAAACTTGCGCTCGACCCGGAAATCAAGGTTGGCGTTCTGGCCTGCGAAGGCCGCACCTTCATGGCGGGCGCCGATATCACCGAATTCGGCAAGCCGCCGCTGTCGCCGAGTCTGCATGACGCGATAAACGCGGTGGAGACCTCGGTCAAACCCATTGTCGCCGCCATTCATGGCACGGCATTCGGCGGCGGCTTGGAAGTCGCGCTCGGCTGCCAGTATCGCGTCGCCATCGCGAGCGCCAAGGTCGGTTTGCCGGAAGTCAAACTCGGCCTGCTGCCCGGCGCGGGCGGCACCCAACGATTGCCGCGCTTGATCGGCATTGACGCAGCACTCGGCATCATAGTCTCAGGCGATCCCGTGGCGGCGACGCAGGCTGCGAAGGCCGGTGTGATCGACAAAATAATCGACGGCGATCTTGTTGAAGGCGCCGTCAACTACGCTCGCGAACTCGCCGAACGAGGCGCTCCCTTGCGCAAGGTTCGCGACATCAACGTCGACACCGGCAAGATTCCGGCCGGCTACTTCGACGAGGCCCGCAAGCGCATCGCAAAGGAAAAGAAAAATCTGTTCGCGCCGCAGCGCATCGTCGACGCCCTGGAAGCGGCCGCCACCCTGCCCTTCGACAAAGGCATGGCGCGCGAGCGCGAGTTGTTCCAGCAGTGTGCGCAAAACAGCCAGTCGAAGGCGCTGCAGCATGTGTTCTTCGCCGAACGCAGGGCGGCCAACGTGCCGAATCTCGACAAGAACGTGACCAGGCGGGAGGTCAAATCGGCGGCCCTGATCGGTGCGGGCACGATGGGCGGCGGAATTGCCATGAATTTCTTGAACGTGGGCATCCCGGTGACGCTGCTTGAAATGTCGCAAGAAGCGCTCGACCGCGGTGTGGGCGTGATTCGCAAGAACTACGAGAACACCGCATCCAAGGGCAAGCTTTCGATGGAGCAGGTAGAGCAGCGCATGGGATTGTTGAAAGCGACGCTCTCCTACGACGATTTGCGCGACGCCGATCTGATCATCGAGGCCGTGTTCGAAACCATGGCCATCAAGAAAGAGGTGTTTGCGAAACTCGACAAGGTTGCAAAAAAGGGCGCGATTCTCGCCTCGAATACGTCCTATCTCTCGATTGACGAGATCGCCGATTCGACCTCGCGGCCCGGCGATGTCGTGGGCATGCATTTCTTTTCGCCCGCCAACGTGATGCGCCTGCTGGAAATCGTGCGCGGCGCAAGGACGGCTCAAGATGTTCTGGTCACCGTCGTCGATATCGCGAAGCGGATCAACAAAGTCGGGGTGGTCTGCGGAAATCGCGACGGCTTCATCGGCAACCGCATGTTGGGCGGATATGCCTACCAGGCATCGTTGATGGTGCTGGAAGGAGCGATGCCGGAACAAGTCGACGCGGCGCTGCGCAACTTCGGCATGCCGATGGGAGTGCTGCAGATGAGCGACCTGGCGGGCCTGGATGTGGGATACAAGTCGCGCAAGGATCGCGACCCGGCAACATTTGACGGACGTGTGACGCGCTCCGCCGATCTGCTGGTGGAAATGGGACGAAAGGGCCAAAAGACCCAGTCGGGATACTACGATTATGCGCCGGGGGACCGAACGCCCAGGCCCTCGCCCGTGGTGGCCGGCATCATCGAGCAGGTGTCGAAAGAGTACGGCATCACGCGGCGGCAATTTACCGACGCAGAAATCGTCGAGCGCTGCTTTCTCGCGCTCATGAATGTCGGCTGCGATGTTCTGAGCGAGGGCGTCGCGTCCCGCTCGAGCGACATCGACATCGTCTATCTGTACGGCTACGGCTTTCCCGCTTACCGCGGCGGTCCGATGTTCTGGGCCGAAAATGAAGTCGGATTGAGTACTGCGCTCGAGAAGCTAAAGAAATACAGCGCCGCCACGGGCGGTAAGTGGCTCAAAGTGTCGCCCCTGCTCGAGAAGTTGGTGGCCGAAGGCAAGGGCTTCGCCAGCGTCGGGCAATGATCGCCCGACGCTGACTCAAGGCTGCCCTCAGCTCCGTCGTTACGGTGTTGGAGCCAGTCCGCGGTACTTCATCATCGCATCGATAGTAGGCGGCTTGCCGCGCCATGCGACATACAGGGCGGACAGATCTTCGGTATTGCCGCGCGAAAGAATCATCCGCCGAAAGCGGTCCCCGTTCGCGCGGCTCAAGCCTCCATGATCATCGAACCACTGATAGGCGTCGTCATCCAGCATTTGCGTCCAGAGATAGGCGTAGTAACCGGCCGAGTAGCCGCTGGCCCAGATGTGGCTGAAGTAGCTGGACCGATACCTCGGAGGCACCGCCGGCAAGTTTAGATGCGTTTTCGCAAGCGCTCGCGCTTCGAATTCGTCGGCATTCTGCAATGGCGCATCGGCCGTCAGCGCATGCCATTGCATGTCGAGCTCGGCAGCCGCCAGGAGCTCGGTCAGGTCGTAGCCCTCCGCAAAATTCTTGGCCTTTTTGATTTTTTCCACCAGGGCATCGGGCATGGGCGCGCCGGTTTGATAGTGCTTGGCATAGTGGTTGAACACGGTCGGATAAATCGCCCAGTGCTCGTTGAATTGGGAGGGAAACTCGACGAAATCGCGCGCAGTCGAAGTGCCGGACAGCGTCGGGTATTGGGTATTGGCAAACATCCCGTGCAGCGCATGGCCGAATTCATGAAACATGGTCGTGACGTCGGAGAAGCTGATCAACGCCGGCTCGCCCGGCGCCGGCTTGGGGAGATTCGCCACGTTGTAGATGACCGGCAACGTCTTGAGCAGCTTGGACTGGCCGACGAATTCGGACATCCACGCACCGCCATTCTTGTTGTCCCTCTTGAAATAATCGCAATAGAAGAGCGCCAGCGGCTTGCCGTCGACATCGCTGACCTCAAATACGCGCACATCGGCCTGATAGACCGGAATGTCTTTTCGTTCCTTGAAGCTGATGCCATAGAGCTGGTTAGCCGCGAAAAACACGCCGTTTTCGAGCACATTGTTGAGCTCGAAGTAGGGCTTGATGTCGGCATCATTCAGATCGTATTGTGCCTTGCGTACCTGTTCACCGTAAAAATCCCAGTCCCAGGGCTTGAGCTCAAATCCGCCCTTTTGCGCGTCAATCACGCCCTGGATGGCCTGTGCCTCGCGCGCTGCCTTGGCCGTAGCCACCGGTACCAACGCATCCATGAACTGCAACGCCGCTGCGGGGGTCTTGGCCATTTGGTCTTCGAGTTTCCAGGCAGCGTGGCTTGCAAAGCCGAGCAAGCGCGCGCGTTGCGCACGCAGCTGCGCGATATGCGCAAGGATCTCGCGCGTATCGTTCGCATCGCCGCGTTCCGCCCGGTTCCATGAATTGGCGAAGATGGTCTCGCGGGTTGCTCGCACGTTGAGCGACGCGAGCACCGGCTGCTGCGTGGTGTTCTGCAGCGGAATCACATA
This sequence comes from Steroidobacteraceae bacterium, assembly GCA_035488895.1. GTDB lineage: Bacteria > Pseudomonadota > Gammaproteobacteria > Steroidobacterales > Steroidobacteraceae > Bog-1198. The sequence continues at coordinate 13,838 of DATHKV010000236.1, read as the reverse complement.
ACCCTTGGCGCCACGGCTCTTTGCGTCCTGTGCCGCCGCAGCGAGCTGCGAGTCGCTGAGTCCCGCCAGCGCACCCTTGTCCTCGGCCGCATAGCCGCCGGCTTTGGTTGCCTCGAGCAATTTCTTCGAGAACGCATCCGAGAGCGAGGAAATCTCCTTATTGATCCCCTTGAGCCGTTCCTGATCGGCGTCCGACAAGTTTGCGCCCGAGCGGACAAACTCGTCGTACTCCCTTTCGACCAGCCGCAGCGATTCAGGATCGAGTTTCGTCGCCGCGCGTTTCTTGTAGATTGCGGCGATGCGTTCAAACAACTTCTTGTTCAAATGGATGGCATCTTGATGCGCGGCGATTTGCGGCGCCAAGGCGGTCCGGGCCTTTTGCAACAGGGGATTGGTGTTTGCCTGACTGACGCCGGCGAACGCCGCTGAGGCACGCGCCAAGAGCCGGCCGCTGCGCTCCATGGCAACCAATGTATTTTCGAAGGTCGGCGCCGCCGGGTTGTCGGCTATCCGATTGATCTCGGCAAGTTCCTGCGCCATCCCTGCTTCAATGGCCGGCTGATAGTCCTCATCTTTGATCTTGTCGAAGGGCGGCGCGCCAAAGGGCAGCGTGCTGGCCGCGTAGAACGGATTGGTGGGTCCGAAATCGGCGGCGTGGGCGGCGGCGGCGCCAATGAGCATCGACAAAGCAAGGGTTGCGAGACGCGGAAATGCATATTTCAAGTTGATCATCCATGTTGGAAGTGCAACTTTTTATTATACGTCAGCGACGCTGCGCGATGGATGCACCAGGCGCGTCGTTTCAGGCCGCCCGAGTACCTTTCGCGCCGTCGGCGTCGAACTTGCCTTCCTTGTGTTTTCGATATCGTGCGGGCGCCTGCTGGAATCGACGCTCGAAGGCGCGGACGAAACTGGAAGTGTGCTCGTAGCCGACAGCGTGGGTGATTTCCTTGATGCTCAAATAGCTGTTCGAGAGCAGGTAAGCGGCTCGCTGCAGACGCTTCTCGCTCAACCATTCGCCCATGCAAATGCCGGTCTCGTGCTTGAAAAGGCGCTGCAGGTACGCCGGGCTGAGGTGTAGCTCCGCGGCGAGCTCGCGGATTGCAAATGTGGTCCCCGCATCAACCATCTCCAGAATTTTTAAGACTCGTCTTTCCAACGAGTTGTCCCTCAATAGCATTAGTGAAACCGCGGAATCTCGGGTTATGTCCGGTCTTTGGCGCATAGGCGTTCTCCAGGTGGACACACGCTACACCCGGCTACGCCACGGTGCAGCTGTCGTCCGAGCGCGACACGCGATTCATGCGGCAGGCCGATGCGGTTGTCGGGGACAAGACTAGTGCAATGCCGATGCGCTGGGACGCGGCGGCCGGCCAAACATGAGCCCGGTTTCAACCTCGGCCGGTTGGCCGCCAACAATGAGCGGCTTGAATTGCCATTGCGACAAGGCATCGGCGATGCTCTTCGCCTGATCGGGGAAGGCGCTGAGGAAATGGATTTGCTTTACCTTCCCCTGCGCATCGATGATGATCCGCACGGGAACCGGATTGAAGTGCGGCGCGGAGAGAACCGGATCTTCTCGTTCCGTAATGGTCTCGGCGCTCACGTAATCCTTGATGCATACCGGCGCGCCGCGGGGCGCCTGCGGCATCGCGCCCATGCTGTCGATGAGCCGACGCGTGATTTGCGCATCTGATCCGGTGAAAGTGAACAGAACCACGTGGCAGCGGATTTCAGTCGCCAGCATATGCCACTGCAAACCCGCCGCCGGAGAAAAATAGTCGAAACGCACAAAGTCGCGATTCGCGACTCGAACTTTGGTAGGCGGCCGTTGCACGCGATATTCCGCGCCCAAATGTTCCTGATAGTAGTGAATCAGCTCGAGGGCATCACGCGCGGGATTCAATGTGAAAAATAAATCCTGCGCCGCGATCAGAACATGGCTCTGACCGAAGCTCTGGGCCGCGTTTCGCGGCTCGATCTGCGCCAACACGTAGTAGCCGCCTTCGGAAGGCGGCGGCCCTTCGTATCTTTGGGTCCAATCCGCCCCAAAGGCATACTCGAGGCCAAAGTAGGCGTTGCCGTATTGGCCGTTTGAGACGGCGCCCTCCTCCGGCAGCGGCGTCGCCGTGCCGGCGGCGCTCGACCACGCACCCTTGACCAGAATCACCCCGGCCGGCACCGGCCCGCTCGCGGAGGCGCCGAGGGCGCGGGCGCCCACCAATACCAACGCCGCAAACAATGCCCAGCGCCGCGACAGGCCCGAACTCACAACGAACGCAGGAAATTCAGAACATCCTGTTGCTGACCTCTTGACAGCGAGGTGAAATTTTCCGCGACCTGAGTTGCTTCCGAACCGTTGCTGCGATGCGCGGTAATGGCGGTCATCAGGTTGGTGGTGCGGCCGTCATGCAGGAAGAAAATGCGCTGACCGAGGCCCCACAGCGGGGCCGAGCGAAACTGATCGCCGCCCGCGGCGCCTTGCGAAACATTGTCCGCGAGGCCGCTGCCCATGTGATGAATCTCGAAATCGGAAAACGCCCGCACCGTTGCGTTGCCCAGCGAGGCGGTGATGTTCGAGGGCTGAGTGGATTTAATGGCAGGCGTGTGGCAGGTCGAGCAGCCGACCGCCTTGAACAGGGCAAAGCCGTTTGAAATTGACTGCTGACCTCCCGGAACATGCGTCGAGGGCGCCGGCGGCGCCAGCAGGCGCATGAATTCCGCGAACAAGACACTATCCGCCGGCACCTGCGCATTTTGCGCAGCCTGGTCCGAATTCGCTGCGACATTGATGTTGGTGGCGTCCTCCGGATAGCCGCGCCCCCCGAGATTCAAGCAGTTTGCCGGCAGTCCGCTGCCCTGCTCCTCCTCGGGCAGCGGCCGCTCCTGAGCAAACAATTCGCTGGTGATGCCCATTTCCACGTTGTAGGCCTCACCCGAAAAGAGCAGCAAGGACTTGTTCTGGGCCTTCCAGCCAAAACGCGCGATGGTGCCATCGTTGCCGTTGCGATTGAAGGCGCCGCCGACGCCAAAGTTGTTGGCGGCCTGCGCCTCCTGGTTGGCAAGCAGGGTCGAGTCGTCGATGTTTTCAATGAGCCCGGCGCCGAATACCGGGGTCGGAATCCGAAAGATGATGTTGTTGGATTGCTGAGCGTGGCGAAAATCGGGCTGTTGCAGATTGCAGCTTCCCGCGTCGGCTCTGCCTGAGACGGTGAAAATAGCCTCTACGCCGCCGTTCGGCGCATTTCGGTTCGGCGTGCCGTTGGAGTTCATGAAAAACGGGAACCGCGCCTCCAACGTCGGTCCGTGGGCGGTGATGAATGACGGCAGCGTGTTCGTAGACCCTGAGGCGATCCCCTGGGTAATTGCTTGGAATTGCGGGTTGTTGGCCGGGCTGCTGCCGCCGACGGCGGGCTGCGCATGGCACCCGGAACAGCTGTTGAAGTTGAATCGCGGTCCGAGCCCCTTATCGTCGCCGCTCGACACGGACTCTTCCTCCTGGAAGCGGCCAAGGCCGTTGTCGAAAAAGTCGAGAATGCCGGCCGGGTTGTTGGAATTCACGGAAGGCAGCGGCAGCGGGCTGCCTTGCGTGGCGCCGTTCTGTCCGTTGATCGGCCCCGGGCGAACGCCGGGATCCGATTGCGACAGCGCGATGCCCGGAAAAACCAATGCCGCCGGACACAGCAGCACCAAAGCCAATGCTAGAAGCTTGCTCATCCCAATCTCCCTCAACTGCGCAGTGTTATGTGGAGCGGCTCCACTCGGGTCGAAGCGTGGATGTAATTAGCTGCTCGCGAGGGGTCCGCCGCAACAGAAAACAATTAGCATAATGTGCCTTTTATTAGCATTCGCTGCGCTCACACATCGTCAACTCACCGGTTCGCAAAATGAATACGTACCCGGACTGGCGTAGAATGGCTTTTAGAACATAAAAACCGACCGGGAGATCGTAAGTCCATGCCCGTTAGAAAGCGCGCACAGCGCATGTCGCCCGACAAGCGACGCGAGCAGATCATGGACAGCGCCGTCGCGCTCATCGTCAGCCGCGGTCTGTCGAGTTGCACGCTCGAGGTCGTTGCCGTCGAAGCGCGGATCAGCAAACCTCTCATCTACAAGTATTTTCCGCGGCTTGCCGACCTTTTCAAGGCCCTGGTGGAGCGCGAGTATCGTTTCCTGCGCGGCCGCGGCCTCGGCGTCCTGCCGAAGAACGTGCCCTACGAGGAGGTGATCCATCGTTCAAATTTGCAGTCCATGGAATATTTGTATGAGCGCGGCCCCATCATGCGGCTGCTCGCGAGCGATCGCTCGATAGCCGGTCTGGCGAAACGGCAGGATCGCGACGAACGCGGCGTCATGATCGATTATTTCACCAAGCGATGCGCGGAAGTCTACGGTTTTCCGCGCGATGTCGCGCGCATCTGCTCGATCATGACGGTGAACGCGCCGATCTTGTCCGCGCGCGCGCTGCGCCGCGAGGGTATCGCCGCGCACCGTGCCGCGGAGATTTGGAGCGATTTCATCATCGGCGGCAACAATGCCCTGCAGTTGAAATACGGCGGACGCAAGCCGGCGAGAACGCGCAGGAAAAAGCCGAATTCTTGACTCGCGCCCTCGTCATACATGCGCATCCGCGGGTATCGCATCCTTGGGCGGCACCTTCGGCCGTTCACGCATCGGCAGCTCCGGAATCATCAGGGTGGCACTGAGCGCAATGGCCACGACGACCATGCTCAGCAGAATCACGTGCGTCACCGAGTCCGCGATCAGAACACGAACCGCGACAGGAAGGTCCATCACGCCGGCATGAACTTGCGCATCGATCGACAAGCTGCGCAACTTGGACAGGTTCATGGACGGCAACCCCATGGAAGCGGCCCAAACCGTGAGTTTGGAATTGAGACCATTGGTCAGCAGCGTACCGAAGACGGCCACACCCACGGTGGATCCAATCTGGCGAAAGAACTGATTGGCGCTCGTCACGACGCCGATGCGATTCATCGGCACCGCATTTTGAATGGCAACGCTGTACAGGCTTTGCAGAGGACCCAAGCCGACGCCGAGCAGCGCCATGCGCCAGCCCAGATCGAGCCGCGTCGTGTGATAGGTCATCTGGCTCATGAGAAAAGTCGCGATGAACAGCACGCTCATTCCGGCCAGCATGAACGGCTTGTAGCGGCCCGTCCGCGTCACCAGGCGTCCGCTGACAGTCGCCGCCACGATCAAACCGAGCATCAGCGGCAGCGTCGACAGTCCGCTGGTCGTGGCCTGAACTCCCTGCCCGAGCTGCATGAACAAGGGCAGGAATGCGACCACGCTGAGGAAGGACATCGATGAGAAGAAGCCGGCGATGTTCGCCCAGGTAAATACCTTATTGCCGAACAGCTCCATGTGAATGATCGGATCTTGGACCCTCTTCTCGACGATCACGAACAGAACCGTGCAGATCACGAAAGTTGAAAATAGCCCCAGAACGGCCGGCGAATCCCAGGCGTATTTCTGCCCGCCGAATGTCAGCGCCAGCAACAGCGGTACGCACGCGGCCACGATCAGCACTGCGCCCAGGTAGTCGATGCTGCCTTTGGAGGCGTGCGACAGTTTGGGCATCTTGGCGATGACCATGAACAGTGCGACCAAGCCCAGCGGCAGATTGAGATAAAACACCCAGCGCCAGCCCGCGACGGTATGACCGGCGATGGACACCGTGCCGTGGTCGGTGAAGTAGCCGCCCAACAGCGGCCCGACCGCGCTCGCGAGACCGAATACGCCGCCGAACAGACCCGCGAACTTGCCGCGCTCTCGCGGCGGAAACAGATCGGCAATGATGGCGAAGGCCGTGGTAAACAGTGCGCCGCCGCCGAGACCTTGAACGGCACGGAACACGATGAGCTGCACCATCCCGCCGCCCAAAAGCGGCAGCGTCCCGAACTCGCCGGCGAGACCCGACAGCCATGAGCCGAAAAGAAACAATCCGATCCCAGCCAGAAGCACCGGCTTGCGGCCGTACAGGTCGCCCAACTTTCCCCAAACCGGCACCATGACGGTCGAGGAAAGCAGATAGGCGGTCGTCACCCACGCGTACAGCTCGAGGCCGTGCAACTGGCTGATGATGACCGGCATGGCCGTGGACACGATGGTCTGGTCCAAGGCGGAAAGCAGAAACACGATCATCACGCCGATGATCGTTATGCGGCGCTCCGCGTCGGTGAAATGGGCTGTCGTCAACTTCGAGGCTCCGCGCAACTCATTGATGCATTATCGCAGGGCGCCTACCTCGCAGCACAAATTTTTGGATCTTTCCTGTCGCAGTTTTCGGGAGTTCGGTCACGAAATGAAATGCACTGGGAACTTTGAAATGCGCGAGCGCTGATCGCGCGAAATCCCGCAATTCATTTTCCGCGGCCGATGCTCCGGGGCGCAGCACCACGAAGGCGTGCGGTGACTCTCCCCACTTCTCGTGCGGCATGCCGACAACCGCGACTTCGAGCACCGACGCGTGCCGCAGCAACGCACCCTCGACCTCGATCGAGGAAATGTTTTCGCCGCCGCTGATGATGACGTCCTTGAAGCGGTCGCGGATTTCAATATAGCCGTCAGGATGCACGACGGCACCGTCGCCGGAATGAAACCAGCCGCCGGCGAATGCCGCGGCGGTTGCCTGCGGATCGTTGTAGTAGCCGTGCATGACGACATTGCCCCTGGCTACGATCTCGCCCATGGTCGCGCCATCTGCCGGGACGTCGCGCATTTCTGTATCCACGACGCGCAGTTCGCCGGAGGTGATTAATTCGACCCCCTGGCGGGCTTTCACGGTGGCCCGTTCGGCGCTGGAAAGCGCCGCGTGCTCCGGCAGCGGCTCGCAAATACTGATGAAGGGCGCGGTTTCCGTCAGTCCGTAAACCTGCAGGATTTCCCAGCCGAACTCGGATTCCATGCGCTCGATGGTCGCGGCGGCGGGCGGCGCACCGGCTGTAATGACCCGCACGCTGCGGGGCAGTCCTCTGCGCTTGTCGGCCGGCCCGTTGGCAATGCCGATCAGCACCGTGGGGGCGGCGCAAAGATGTGTGATGCGCTCGCGCCGCACGGACTCATAGATCGCGGCGGCATCGACGGCGCGAAGGCAGACATGGGTTGCGCCGGCCGCGGTCACGGTCCATACAAAGGTCCAGCCGTTCGCATGAAACATCGGCAGAGTCCACAGATACCGGTCGACGGGTGTGATGGGCCAATGCGCCAGCGCCCCCACGGAATTCATCCAGGCGTTGCGATGCGTGATCATCACGCCCTTCGGACGGGATGTCGTGCCGCTGGTGTAGTTGATCGAGATGATGTCCGTCTCGCGTATGTCCCGAGCGTGGAACAATTCGCCGCCGGCTTCGAGCAAGGATTCGTATTCCAACCAGCCTGCCTTCCGGCCCTCGAGCGCAACGAAGTGCTGCACGTCCGGCATGCGTGAGCGCACGCTGTCGACGGCATCCAGGTAGTCGCCGTGAACGCAGAGCACCTTGGCGCCGCTATGCGTCGTCACGTAGACAAAGTCATCGGCCGATAGGCGGTAGTTGATCGGCACAATCACCGCGCCGAGCTGAGGTATCGCGTAGTATTGTTCCAAATGTTGATGTGTGTTCGGCGAAATCGTAGCAACACGATCACCCTTGCCGACGCCCAATTTCTCGAGAGCGATGCTCCAGCGGTCGCATCGCGCGCCGAACTGGGCGTAGGTAAACCGCGATGCGCCGTCGACCACGGCTTCGCGTCGGCCGTGCAGCTTGCGCGCACGGCGGGCGAATTCGAGGGGTGTGAGCGGCGTTTCCATGTGCCAAAGCGTACCAGATTGACAGCTACGATCGAGTCTGCGAGCGGCGGCCCTCATAGCGGCGAAGCACCCTGCGCAACGCCTGTCGCGTCTGCGTCCGAAGAGCAGCCGGAGCGAGCACCTCCAAGTCCTCGCCCATGCGCAGCAATTCGCGGATTCCGAAATCACCCGCTTCCACCGGGATCGTGCATCGAACCCAGCCTTCCTTGTCGGGCTCCTCCGCGGTCTTTGCCACGGCCGCTACCACGTATGGGCCCAACAGATTGATGAGCGAACGTCCGCGCGCCGAGAGCCGCACCACCGCGTCTCCACGATAGTTGCCGAGTTCATATTCACGCGCGGATCGCGCCCAATAGGCCGCCAGATCAAAATCCGCGGGCCGGTCGAATGCCTCATCGAGAACATCAGCCGCCAAGATGTTGGCCGCCCGGTAGGTGCGAAATGCCGAGCCCCTCTGGGCGATCAAGTACCAGACGCCGGCCTTGAGGACCAGGCCAAGGGGGCCGATCCTGACCTCGTTGGAATCCTGGCCTTGGCGGTAGCGGATTTTCAGGTAGCGCTCGTTCCACACGGCGCGCGCCAAGGTCGGCAGCAGCGCGACCGGTTCAGTGGCGCGAAACCAACCCGCGAGGTCCAAATGAAGACGGGCTGCCACCCGTTCGGCTCGCATCCCGGCGGGCAGCGCGGCCATCAATTTTAGTTGCGCAGAGGCCATCCTGTCCGCCAACCCAAGTTCCGCCGCGGGGCCGGGCAGTCCGACCAGCATCAGTGCTTCGGCTTCCGCCTGCGTGAGCCCGGTCAACTGCGTTCGAAAACCGTTGAGCAGTTCGAAACCGCCGCTGCGCCCGCGCTCCGCCGTCACGGGGATGCCGGCGGCGCTCAACTGATCGATATCGCGATAGACGGTGCGGATCGAAACTTCCAGCTCCCTGGCGAGGTCCGGTGCCGTCATGCGCCCGCGCGTTTGCAGCAGCATGAGTGCAGACAGGAGGCGGCTGGCCAGCATGCTCCGAGGCTAGCACACATACCTGACAATGGATGGCATGTATCGCCTGATCGCGACGCGCGCTAGCCGATCAGAATGGCCCGAAAATCGTTGACGTTGGTCAAGGTGGGCCCGGTGATGACGGAATCATTCAGGGCGCTAAAAAAACTGTGCGCATCGTTGTTGGCCAGCATGTCCTTGGGCTTTAATCCTAACGATTCGGCTCTGCTAAGCGAATGCGGACCCAGATAGCCGCCGGCGATTTCCTCTTGGCCATCGACGCCGTCGGTGTCGCCCGCCAGCGCATGAATACCGGGATGCCCCTCGAGCGCAATCGCGAGAGACAGCAAGTATTCCACGTTGCGCCCTCCGCGCCCCTGGCCGCGCACGCTCACGGTGGTTTCGCCGCCCGACAACAAAATACAAGGCGCGTCGAAGGGCTGTCCGCGCTCCGCAATTTGCCGTGCAATGGCGGCCAATACTTTGCCGACATCGCGGGCCTCGCCCTCGATGGCATCGCTCAAAATATGGACTGCGATCCCGGCTTCGCGGCCTGCTGCGGCCGCGGCTTCCAACGCCATTTGCGGTGTGGCGATCGCGCATACACTGGCACGCCCTAGCCGCGGATCATCGGGCTTCACCGACTCCGCGCGCCCGCTTTGGAGCAGCTCGAGCACGGCCCGCGGCAACTCAATGCCGTATCGGCGCACGATGCCGAGCGCGTCGGCGGAAGTGGTGGGATCCCCCACAGTCGGGCCCGAAGCGATATCGACCGGTCGATCGCCCGGCACATCCGAGATCAACAGCGTCAGCACTTGTGCCGGATGGCACGCGGCGGCCAACCGGCCGCCCTTGATGGCCGAGAGATGGCGCCGCACGCAGTTCATTTCGCTGATGCTCGCCCCGGAGGTCAGCAGGGCCCGACTCACGTCCTGCTTAAGATCCAGCGTCAACCCTTTCGCCGGCAAGGGCAGCAACGCCGAGCCGCCGCCCGAAATCAGACACAGCACCAGGTCGTCTTCCCGCAGATTCGCGACGAGCTCAAGAATGCGTTCAGCGGCCCGCATGCCGGCCGCATCTGGAACCGGATGGGCAGCCTCGACGATCTCGATCTGCGCGCAAGGCACCGCATATCCGTAGCGTGTCACCACCAATCCGGACAAGGGTCCGCGCCAATTCATCTCAACCGCCCGAGCCATTGCGGCGGAGGCCTTGCCCGCCCCGACAACAATGAACCGGCCGCGCGGCGCTTCGGGTAGATGTGGCGGAACGCAGATCGCCGGTTGAGCGGACGCGATGGCCGCGTCAAACATGCGCCGCAGCAGCGCTTTCGCGTCAGCCGGGTGCAAGGCTGCGCACTTCGACTACAACACCGACTTCAGCAATGCAGCCATCTCCGCTGGATTGCGCGTGACCTTGATGCCGCACTCTTCCATGACGGCCAGTTTTTCCGTTGCCGTACCCTTTCCCCCGGAGATTATGGCGCCCGCATGCCCCATGCGCTTGCCCGGCGGCGCTGTCACCCCCGCGATGAAGCCCACGACAGGTTTCTTCATGTACGCCTTGATCCATCGGGCGCAGGTCTCCTCATCGTCGCCGCCGATTTCGCCGACCATGATGACCGCATCCGTTTCCGGATCGTCGTTGAACAGCCGCATGACATCGACATGCTTCAGTCCATTGACCGGATCGCCGCCGATGCCGACGCAGGTCGACTGCCCCAGGCCTAAGTCCATCAGCTGGCCTACGGCCTCGTAGGTGAGGGTGCCGGAGCGCGAGACGACGCCGATGCGGCCCTTCTTGTGAATGTGCCCCGGCATGATGCCGATTTTGATCTCATCGGGCGTGATGACGCCCGGACAATTGGGCCCAACCAGCAGGGTCTTCTTGCCCCGCATGCGGTGGCGCGTCGCAATCATGTCGCGCACGGGTACGCCCTCGGTAATGCAGATCACCAGATCAAGGTCAGCGTCCACCGCCTCATCGATGGCGCTCGCCGCGAAGGGCGGCGGCACGTAGATCACGGACACGGTCGCGCCGGTTTGCTGTTTCGCTTCGCGAACGGTGCCGTAAATCGGGATGCCCTCGAAGTTCTCGCCCGCCTTGCTGGGATTCACGCCCGCGACGAAACAGGCCTTGCCATTGGCATAGTCACGGCACAGGCGCGTGTGGAACGCCCCGGTTTTGCCGGTGATACCCTGCGTCATCACCTTGGTATTTCTGTCAATGAGAATGCTCATGCGCGCCGACCCCGCTCGCCGTTGACGGCGGCGACAATTTTCTGGGCTGCGTCCGCCATGTTGTCCGCGGATATGATCGGCAATCCGGAGTCCTTGAGCGCCTTTCTGCCCAGCTCCTCGTTCGTGCCCTTCATTCGCACCACCAGCGGAACGTTGAGTTTCACTTCCTTGGCCGCGGCGATCACGCCTTCCGCGATCGTATCGCAGCGCATGATGCCGCCGAATATATTCACCAAAATGCCTTTCACCGCTGGATTTTTCAGCATCAACTTGAAAGCCTCTGTCACCTTCTGAGCGGTTGCGCCGCCGCCGACGTCGAGAAAATTCGCAGGTTCCGCGCCGAAGAGCTTGATGGTATCCATGGTCGCCATGGCAAGGCCCGCGCCGTTCACCAGACACCCAATGTTGCCGCCCAATGAGATATAGGAGAGATCGTACTTGGAGGCTTCGACCTCGGCGGGATCCTCTTCGTCCAAATCGCGCATGGCGACGATGTCCGGATGGCGGAACAAGGCGTTCGAATCAAAATTCAACTTGGCATCGAGCGCGAGTACCGCGCCGCTCCCGGTGATGATCAGCGGATTTATTTCCGCGAGCGAGGCATCGCATTCGACAAACGCGCGATACAGCGCCTGCATGAAGCTTCGAGCCTGGGCGATCGACGCGTCGGGTACGCCGATCTTGCGCGCGACCTCATCCGCCTGCGCGTCGGTCAATCCGGTGTCCGGATCGATCGCAACCTTATTTATCTTTTCCGGATGGTGAGCGGCAACTTCTTCGATCTCCATGCCGCCTTCCGAGCTCGCCATCAAGGTCACCCTCTGCGTGGTCCGGTCGACGACCATGCCGACATACAGCTCTTTGCGAATGTCGGCGCCCTCCTCGACCAGCAAGCGCTTCACCAGTCTTCCTGCGGGGCCGGTCTGATGGGTGACGAGGGTCATCCCTAAGATCTTGTCGGCAAAATCGTGCACTTCCTGCAGGGATTTCGCGACTTTGACGCCGCCGCCCTTGCCGCGGCCGCCCGCATGAATCTGTGCCTTGACCACCCACACCTTGCCGCCCAGCTCGCGCGCCGCGGCATCCGCCTCGGCGACCGAAAAGCACGGCACCCCGCGCGGCGTGGCGACACCGAACTTGCGCAAAATTTCCTTGCCCTGATACTCGTGAACATTCATAACTTGTTTGAACCCCGCACTACAATTTCCCCTCATCTAAAGTTTTGGCAAGCAGCTTGGTGAGCGCGTACACCGTATCAATGTGCGGCGTCGGCGTCTGGGTGCGTCTGGCAAGCTCCACGACGGAGCCCAGCAGCGCATCGACCTCCAGCGTACGCGCGGCTTCGACGTCCTGCAGCATGGACGTCTTGTGTTCCCCGACTTTTTCCGCACCCGCGATCCGTTTCTCCAGCGAAACCCTGAATTTGACGCCGAGTTGACCGGCGACGCTTTGCGCCTCGCTCATCATCGCCGCGGCAATGGCACGGCTCGGCGGGTATTGACAGATGCCGGCCAAAGTCGCGCGCGACAAGGCGCTGATGGGATTGAAAGTCAGATTGCCCCATAGCTTCAGCCAGATTTCCGATCGAATATCGCTCAAGATCGGCGCCTGCATACCGCCATTGACAAAACAACGCGCAACTTGCGCAACCCGCTCGCTGGTGGTGCCGTCAGGCTCGCCAACCGGGAACCGATTGCCTTCGACATGCTTGATGACGCCGGGCGCAACCAGTTCCGCCGCCGGATACACCACGCAGCCGATGACCCGTTCGCAGGGAATCTTGTCATAGATCGCACCGCTCGGGTCAACGCTGTTCACGCGTGTCCCCGCCCACGCGCCGCCGTGCCCGTGAAAATACCAGTACGGAATGCCGTTTTGCATGGGAATGACAACGGTCTTGGGGCCGAACAGCTTCGGCACATCCGCGGCCACGGCCTCCACCTGATGTGCCTTCATCGCCAAGACGACCATATCCTGGGGTCCCACGTCCGCATAGCTATCGGTCGCCTTGACTCGCGGCACGCACTCCTCGGTACCATCGGTATTGAGCAAGCGGATGCCCCGGGTGCGCAGCGCCTCGAGATTTGCTCCGCGCGCAATGAAGCTGACATCCTCTCCGGCAAGCGCAAGGCGCGTGCCCACGTAGCCGCCAATCGCACCGACTCCAATGATCGCTATTTTCATGGACTACGGCCGCTTCGCCACAACGAGGGCAGTTTGCACTTATGCGCTAGGTATCAACCCCGCACCTCGGGCCCACTTGTACTTGGCGCCCAGAACCGCGACCGGAATTTCGGTTGAGTAGGCATAGGCTGGGATACCGTGCTGGTACAGATACTCGGCTGCCTCCTCGACCTCGACGTCGCCGGCGAGCGAAGCAACCACGGGCTTCTCGATGCCCTTGGCGCGCATTTCGGCAACCACCTCCACCATCAGCTTCGCGAAAACCATCGGCGGCGTAATGATGGTGTGCCAATAGCCGAGGATGAGCGCGTGGATGCGCGGATCCTGCAGCCCGAGGCGCACGGTATTCTGATACGTGGCCGGAGGTTCGCCGCCGGTGATGTCCACCGGATTGCCCGCGGCGCCGAACGGCGGAATGAATTTGCGGAATGCGGCATCGAGGTCGGCCGGCATCGCCATCAGCGAAAGGCCGTTGTCGACGCACGCGTCCGACAAGAGCACGCCGGAGCCGCCGGCGCCGGTGATGATCACCACATTGTTGCCCTTCGGCGTGGGCAGCACCGGAATGCCCCGCGCGAAATCCAGCAGGTCGCGCAAGGATCGCGCACGAATCACG
>DATHKV010000235.1:0-3914 GCA_035488895.1 Steroidobacteraceae bacterium | reverse complement strand
GGGAGCGCTCGACAAGCTCGCGGACCTTCTCGTCCACGTCCTCTCTGCTGCCCCGAAGCATCGCAGCAATGTCGCGCAAGACCTGATCGGTGTGCACGACCCACTCATAAGCCCCACGCCCGGTCAGGGCCTCCACTCGGCGAACACCCGCGGCTACGCCCGATTCGCCCATGATCTTGAATAAACCTATGTCGCCGGCACGTTGGACGTGCGTTCCACCGCAGAGTTCCATCGAGAAATCACCGATCGACAGAACTCGCACGTCGCTGTCATATTTCTCGCCAAACAGTGACATCGCGCCCGCGGCTTTCGCCTCATCGAGCCCCATGACGCGCGTCTCGACCGGCGCGTTCTCGCGGATCTCCGAGTTGATCAGGTCCTCGACTTGGCGTAATTCGTCCGGCGAAAGCGCCTGCGTATGCGAAAAATCGAAGCGCAATCGGTCAGCGGCCACGAGCGAACCTTTTTGCTCCACATGCGTGCCCAGAATCTTTCGGAGCGCGGCATGTAGTAGATGAGTCGCGGAATGATTGAGCGCAATGTCCTTGCGGCGCTCTTCGTCGACCTGCGCAGCCACGGGATCGCCGACACGAAGTTCGCCGCTTTCCAGAATGCCCACGTGGGAAAAAGACGCGCCTATTTTCTGCGTATCCCGTACTACAAAGCGCGCACTCTTGGCCGACAAGACACCGGTGTCGCCGATTTGGCCACCGCTTTCCGCATAGAACGGCGTATGGTCGAGGACTACCTCACCCTCTTGCCCCGGCCGCAGCACATCGACCACTGCGCCATCAAATATGAGCGACGTGACCCGAGCATCGTCCGCAAGGCGGTCATAACCGGAAAAATCCGTCTTACCGGTAAGCTTGATCGAATCGCGCAGATCGGCACCGAACTTGCTCGCCGCCTGAGCTCGGCGGCGCTGCGCTTCCATCGCAACATCGAATCCCGCCTGATCGATGGTGAGGCCGCGCTCGCGCGCGATGTCCGCGGTCAGGTCCGCCGGGAATCCATAGGTGTCGTACAGCTTGAAAACAGCCTCTCCCGGAATGACTGTCGATTTGAGCTTCGCCGTTTCGGCGTCCAACAACACCATGCCGGTGGCCAGTGTCTCCGCAAATCGAGTCTCTTCCTGTGCCAGTACCTGCGCCGCGCGCGCTTCGCCGCTCACCAGCTCCGTGTAGTAGGAGCCCATTTCCCGCACCAAACTGGAGACCAGCTTATGAAAGAAAGGCTGAGTCTGGCCAAGCTTATAACCATGTCGAATAGCGCGGCGGATGATGCGTCGCAATACATATCCGCGGCCTTCATTCGAAGGCACGACGCCGTCGACAATGAGAAACGTGCACGCACGGATATGATCGGCGATGACGCGCAGGCTCGACGATTCCAAATCGTGCGTCCCCGTCACATCGGCGGCCGCGCGAATCAATGACCTGAACAGGTCGATGTCGTAATTGCTGTGAACGCCCTGCATCACCGCCGCCACCCGCTCCAACCCCAGGCCGGTATCCACGGACGGTTTGGGTAACGGCACCAGCACGCCATCCGACGAACGCTCGTACTGCATGAACACGAGATTCCAGATTTCGACGAAGCGGTCGCCATCCTCGTCAGGCGTCCCCGGTGGTCCGCCCGGAATATGTGCTCCGTGATCGTAAAATATTTCCGAGCACGGCCCGCACGGTCCGGTATCGCCCATCGCCCAGAAATTGGACTTCTCACCCAGGCGCGTGCAACGCGTCGGGTCCACGCCGATTTCCTCCACCCAAATGCGCTCGGCCTCATCGTCATCCGTGTAGACGGTTACCCACAGGCGGTCCTTGGGGATCTCCAGGGTGCCGGTGATGAAGTTCCAGGCGAAGTGGATGCCCTCCCGCTTGAAGTAATCGCCAAAGCTGAAGTTTCCCAACATTTCGAAGAACGTATGGTGGCGCGCCGTGTAACCGACGTTCTCCAAATCGTTGTGCTTGCCGCCCGCGCGCACGCAGCGTTGCGCGGTGGCGGCGCGGGAATAGTCGCGCACTTCCTTGCCGAGGAATAAATCCTTGAACTGCACCATGCCGGCGTTGGTAAACAACAGCGTCGGGTCATTGGCAGGGACGAGCGAACTCGACGGCAACACCCTATGGCCATTCTTGCGGAAAAATTCCAGGAAACTGGCCCGGATCTCCGAGGTCGTCATCAATTTTGATTTTGCGTCGCGTTTCATGTCTGGTTGCGGTCTTCAATCAAGCTCTACGTCAAAGCCTAAAGCCATTCGAATCTGGGCGCTCGTGAAACCTCGGTAACCTAGAAATCGCGCTTGCAGCTGCCTGTCTGCGTAGTCTTGCGGCAATTGGGCGCCAAACTTCTTCGCGCGCGCCTTTTCAAGGTGCGCAATCCAACCAGGAAAGGAGTCGAGGTAGGCCTCAACCAGCGTTCCTTGCAGACCGTGCCGGCGCAATTCCAGTCGGATTCGCAGCGGCCCTTGGCCCCTCGCGGCGTGATAGGCCACGAAGTTCTCCAAGTAACGCCGGTCATCGAGTAGTTTTTCATCGCGCAGCGCCTCGAGCAAGGGCAGCACGACAGAGACATCGTAACCTTTCTCGAGCAGCTTGAGGCGCAAATCCTCGGAGGCATAGTCGCGCCGTGCCAGCGCATCCAGCGCCGCGACCCGGGCCGCGCGCGCGTCTAGGGGCTCGACAGGCCGGCCAGCCAGGGCATTAAGCCTCTTTGATGTCGACGACACCCCGATTCATGGTCGCCTTTTCCGGAATCAACTTGGCGCGGACCTGCGCCTCGATATCCTTGGCGATCTCGGGATGCTGCTGCAAGAACACCCGGGCGTTGTCCTTGCCCTGCCCTATCCGCTCGCCCTTATAGCTGTACCAAGACCCAGACTTTTCCACCATGTTGTGTAGGACACCCAATTCAATGAGCTCGCCTTCCTTGGAAATGCCGGTGCCGTACATGATCTCGAATTCCGTCTCCCGGAACGGCGGCGCCACCTTGTTCTTGACGACTTTTACGCGGGTCATCGATCCCACGACTTCCTCGCCATTTTTGATGGCCCCGATGCGCCGGATGTCCATGCGCACGGACGAATAAAACTTCAATGCATTGCCGCCGGTCGTGGTTTCGGGGTTGCCGAACATGACGCCGATTTTCATACGAATCTGGTTGATGAAAATCACAATGGTGTTGGATCGCTTGATATTGCCGGTCAACTTACGCAACGCCTGGGACATGAGGCGCGCCTGCAACCCCATGTGTTGATCGCCCATTTCGCCTTCGATCTCAGCCTTTGGTGTGAGCGCGGCAACGGAGTCGACCACGACGACATCAACGGCCCCGGAACGTACCAGCATGTCGGTAATTTCCAGCGCCTGCTCGCCGGTGTCGGGCTGGGACACCAACAGATCATTGACCTTGACACCCAATTTTTCCGCGTACACCGGATCGAGCGCGTGTTCGGCATCGACGAACGCCGCGGTCCCGCCGTTGGCTTGCGCGGAGGCGATGATGGCCAGCGTCAGTGTGGTCTTGCCCGAGGACTCTGGTCCAAAGATTTCGATCACGCGGCCACGCGGAATGCCGCCCACGCCGAGTGCGATATCAAGACCCAATGAGCCGGTGGGGATCGAGTCCACCTCGTAGGTGGCACCGGCATCGCCCAAGCGCATGACCGAGCCCTTGCCAAATTGCTTTTCGATCTGACTCAACGCGGCGGCGAGAGCTTTTTTGCGATTCTCTTCCATGGACAGTCCTCAACGAAGTGTGGCGCTATTATTTCATATTCCGCGCGCAACGCTCATCTCATATGCAGTGAATTCGCAGAGATTTCTCAAGGATTTTCTGGCTTATCCAGTAGTGACCAGGTGTCGAGTACTGTATACGCGGACTCGGAGCCGCCGGTGTCGGAGCGAATCAAA
>DATHKV010000234.1:0-7735 GCA_035488895.1 Steroidobacteraceae bacterium | reverse complement strand
TGCGTGTCGAACTTCGTCATGGCCGACAGCGGCACCATCTCGCCGGTCAAGGGCGATTTTACGTACAGCTTTTTGAGCGACTCCGGATCGCCCTGCAGAGATGGCGTGATCTCCATCACCACGTGGTAGCTGTTGGCCTGGGTAAAGAACTGCGCGGCCTGGCGCTGGCCGAAGGCGTCGTACAGAGTTTGATCGACCGCCGCCGGTTGAATGCCGAAACGCGCCGCCTGATCGCGATCGATGATCAGGCTCACCATGCCGCTGCTGGTCTGCTGATCGGAGGCCACGTCGCGCAAGCTCGGAAGCTTTTGCAGTTCGGCCAGCAGCTTCGGTGCCCATTCGTTCAGCTCGTTGATGTCCGAATCCTGCAGGGTGTATTGATATTGAGTGCGCGAAGTCCGGCCGCCGACGTTGAGATCCTGGGCTGCTTGGACGAACAGCTGGATCCCGGGCACTTTGGCAAGCTGCGGCCGCAAACGCGTGATGATCTGATCGGCGTCGGACTGGCGCTCGTCGCGCGGCTTGAGGCCGATGATGACAAAGCCATTGTTGATCGGGCGGTTTCCGCCGATGCCGGTGCCGTAGCTGGCGATGTCCGGATCCTTCTCGATGACATCCGTCACCAAGTGCTGACGGCGCACCATTTCATCGAATGAAATGTCCTGCGGCGCATCCGTGAGGCCGGAGATGATGCCGGTGTCCTGCTGCGGAAAAAATCCCTTGGGAATGTAGACGTACAACAGCACGGTCGCTGCGACGGTGATGATGAATGTCAGGAGCGTCGTGCGCTTGTGGTCCAAAACAAAATCGAGGCCGCGGGCATAACCGGCCAACAGCTTGTCAAAGGCGCGCTCGATCACCATGTAGGCCTTGCCGTGTTTGGCGTGCTTTTCATCCCGCAGAAACAAGGCGCACATGGTGGGCGAGAGGGTCAGCGCCACGAACGCCGAGACGACGATGGTCATCGTCATGGTGATCGCAAATTCTCGAAACAGGCGGCCGATGATGCCGCCCATCAACAGCAGCGGTATGAACACCGCGATCAGCGAGATGCTGATCGACAAAATGGTGAATCCGATTTCACCGGCGCCCTTGAGCGTCGCCTCCAGCGGCTTCATGCCCGATTCAATATGCCTATAGATGTTCTCCAGCATCACGATGGCATCGTCCACGACGAAGCCCACGGCAATGGTCAGCGCCATCAAGGACAGGTTGTCCAGGCTGAAGCCGAGCACGAACATCATCGCAACGGTGCCAAGCAGTGCCAGCGGTACGGTGACGCCGGGAATGATCGTCGCCCATGCGGTGCGCAAGAACAGAAAAATCACCAGCACCACCAGCACAATGGTGATCATCAGCGTGATTTCCACGTCCCTGACGGAGGCTTTGATGGTGGTCGTGCGGTTGGCCACCGTATCCACTTTGATGGAAGGCGGCACGGAGGCCAAGGCGTGCGGCAGCAGAGCCTCGACGTGGTCCACCGCCTCGATGACATTGGCGCCGGGCTGCTTGTAGATCAGCAGCAGGATGCCCTGGCGGCCATTTTGCCACGCGGTGACCAGCCGATTCTCCGGTCCGTCGACCGCCACGCCGATGTCGCGGATGCGCACCGCGGCGCCATTTTTGTAGGCAACGACCACGTCGTTCCACGGTGCGGCCTTCAATAACTGATCGTTGGCGTAGATCGTCATCGCGCGCGTGGGCCCGTTGATCGAGCCTTTCGGGGCGTCGACCGTGGCGGCGGCGATGACGCCGGCGATGTCCTCCAGCTGCAGGCCCAGCGCAGCCAATTTGGTGGGGTCGATCTGCACGCGCACGGCGGGCTTCTGTTGGCCGCCGATGCTGACCTGCGCAATCCCGGGGATCTGCGAGATTTGCTGCGCCAGAATATTCTCGGCGTAATCATCCACGCTGGTCACCGGCAGAACGTCGGAATGGACGGAAAGAATCAGAATGGGCGAATCGGCCGGATTTACTTTCTTGTAGCTGGGCGGCGAGGGCAGATTTTTCGGCAATTGTCCGCCGGCGGCGTCGATGCCCGATTGCACATCCTGTGCCGCCGCATCGATATTCCGGTTCAAATCGAACTGCAGCGTGATGCTGGTCGAGCCGAGGGCGTTGGTCGACGTCATCTGCGACAGCCCGGAGATCTGTGCGAACTGCGTTTCCAAAGGAGTCGCGACCGACGAAGCCATGGTTTCGGGGCTGGCCCCCGGCAGCGAAGCCGAGACCGAGATGGTCGGGAAGTCCACTTGCGGCAGCGGCGCCACCGGCAACAGCGGAAACACCACCAGACCGACCAGGAAAATGCCGCCCATCAACAGGGATGTGGCGATCGGTCTCCGGACGAACGGCTCCGAGATGCTCATGATGCCTTTGGCGCCGCGGCCTGAGGCGCCGCGGCGTTATCGCGTATGTGCACGCCTGCTTGCAGCCGGTATTGATTGCTGGTCACGACACGCTCGTTCAAGGCGATGCCCTTCTTGATGACGGTCTTGCCGCCGCTTTCCGCGCCAAGCTCCAAGGACCGCACTTCCACCGTTGAATCATCCTTGACGACGTAGGTGAAGGGGCCATGGGGGCCAAGCTGTACCGCAGCCGTCGGCACGGTGAGCACATTGCGCTCGGTGCGCACCAGCACGCGTGCATTGACGTACTGGCCGGGCCAGAGCGTATTGTGTGTATTGCTGAAGGTGGCCTTGAACTTCGCAGTGCCCGTGGCTTGATCGACCTGATTGTCGATGAGCGTCAACGTGCCTTCATCGAGTACGGTACTCCCGTCGCGCGACACAGTTGTCACTTGGACAGGGCCTGCGGCAAGGGCGGCGCCGACGCTGCTCAAGCTGTCGTCGGGCAGTGTGAAAATAACTGAGATCGGCTGCACCTGCGTCACCACCACGATTCCGGTGGTGGCTGCCGCGTGCACGATATTGCCGGGATCGATGAGCCGAATTCCGGTGCGCCCGTTGATCGGCGAGGTGATGCGCGTGTAATCGAGCTGGGTGCGCGCATTGTCCACCACCGCCTGGTCCACATTCACCTGCGCCGTCAGCTGACCGACGGTGGCGCGCGCCGTGTCGACGGTCTGTTTGCTGGCCAGGTCCTGGGGCTGCAGCAGCGTGTAGCGCTCCAAATCGAGTTTGGCATTCGCCAGCATCGCTGCGTCCTTTGCCTTGGTGGCAATCGCCTGCTCATAGGCCGCTTGATTCGGCCGGGGATCGATTTGCGCCAGCAAGTCTCCCTTGCGCACCGTTTGGCCTTCGATGAAGTCGATCTTCTGCAGCTCGCCGTCGACCCGCGCGGTCACGGTCACCGTGTAGAAGGCTTGCACCGTGCCCAATCCTTCGAGATAAATTGGCACGTCGGCGTGATTGACCGCCGCAATGTCGACGGCAATCGCGGCCGGCGTGATGCGCGTGGCGGCATCGGCCGGCTTGTACAGTACCCGCCAGGCGACGACCACGATGGCGGCCAGAGCGAGCCCACCCAACACGACCCGTTTTTGCAGTATTGAAAATTGACTCATCTAAATCACCCTTGTTGCCATCCGCCGCCGAGCGCGGTGTACAAATCCACCATCGACTGCAAATGTAAGAATTGAACCTGAACCAGCTCATCCTGCGCGCTGAACAATGCGTTCTCGGTGTTGAGCACGGTTAATATGTTGACGGTGCCGGCGGACATCTGAGTTTGCGCGAATTGATAGGCGCGCCGCGCCCGGTTCACCGCCTCCAGCTGGCGCGTCTGTTGCTCCTTGGTCTGCTGCGCCGCGACCAATGCGTCCTCGACATTGCTGAACGCGGAAATGACGGTTTTGTGATATGAGCTCAACAGCTCCTGATAGTGAGCATTGCTGAACACGACCTGGCCGCGCAGCGCGCCGCCATGGAATATCGGCTGGGTAAGGCCGGCGCTGATCGACCAAATGCGGTTTGCCGGACTAATGAGCGAGGACAGTGCCGAGCTTTCGTAGCCGCCGCCGCCGGTCAACTGAATGCTGGGAAACAAAGCGGCCCGGGCAACGGTGATATCGGCGTTGGCTGAGATCAGCTGCTGTTCCGATTCACCAATGTCGGGGCGGCGGGCCAGCAGTTGGGAGGGCAGGCCCTCGGCCAACGGCGGTGTCGTGAGTTCAGTCAATGTCCCTGTGTCCACATCGATCGATTCCGGGGTCTTGCCGATCAGCACCGCAAGTGCGTGTACCGATTGGCGAAACTGCTGCTGCAGCGGCGGGATCGCGGCGCTCAGCAGCGCCACCACGGTCTCTTGCTGAGCCACGTCGAGTCCGGTCGCGATGCCTGCGGTTTGCTGCAGCTGCAGGCCCTTCAGAACTTTCTGGCCGTTGGCGAGATTGTCGCGCGCGACCAGCAGGCGATCGCGAAACTGCAGCGTTTGAAAATAGGTGGTGGCGACACTGCTGATGACGGTGAGCGCGACCGTCTCCTTGTCAAAGCGGCTGGCAATGGCGGCGGCGCGCGCCGATTCCTTGAGCGCTCGATTCTTGCCCCAAAAATCAAGCTCGTAGCTTGCGCTCAAGGCCGGACTGAAGGAGTTGAAAGTGGCAGGACCCACGCCCGCGACCTGTGCGCGCTGGCGCGTCGCGTCGGCATTCAGATCCAAAGAAGGCAACAGCGCCGCCCCCGCGATGCGGGCCTGCGCATCTGCTTCTTGAATGCGCGCGATCGCAACCGCCAAGTCATCGTTACTACGCTGAGCTTCGGCAATCAGTTCGTTCAGTTTCTCCGAACCGAATCCACGCCACCAATCGGAACTGGGCCAGATTCCAGCGCCGTCATCGCGAGGCGCTTCGCTCCAGGCGGTGGGCAAGGGGATGTCGGGCCGCTTGTAGGCGGGACCCACGCTGCAAGCGGTGAGTGCCGTAAGCACGCACGCACACGTGACCCTTGCGGATAGAGGGCTATTCATGACGCCACGCTGAACTGATGGCGGTTAAATGCGAATGGTTGGATTGTTAAGATCCGTTAATACCTGGGAGCCTGGCTGAGTATTCCGCGTGAGCCCGCGTCAGGGTCCCAGGTTACACTGCCCGAATGCAACCCATGAAGATCGCCTTTCGAGCGGTGGTAATCGGCACCTTTCTGATGACCGGAGCGGCGTCAGCCGAGGAACTCTCGCCCGATGCCGGCCTGTCTGCCGCCCTGGCTCGCATTCGCGACGCGGGCTCAAGCGACGATTGGGGCTATCGGCGGCTCGCTGACCTATGCGACAAGATCGGTCCGCGCATGAGCGGTTCGCGCCAAGCCGAGGCGGCGGTCGAGCAAATCGCGGCGGCGCTGCGGGCCGGCGGCCTGACGGTCAGCCTGCAGCCGGTGAAAGTACCGCATTGGGTGCGGGGCGAGGAGCAGGCCGAGATCACCGATTATCCGGGGCGGCCCGCGGGCGTCACCCAGCATCTGCACCTAACCACGCTCGGTGGGTCCGTGGCCACATCCCCCCAAGGCATCTCGGCGCAGGTCCTCGTGGTGCATAGTTTCGACGAGCTGAACGCCCACGCCGCGGAGGCGCGCGGCAAGATCGTGGTGTTCGACGTGCCCTTCAATGAGACTTTGGCCGTCAATGGGCGATCCGGCGCGGCCTACGGGCAGGGCGTTATTTATCGCGTAGGGGGCGCGAGTGCCGCGGCTCGCGTCGGCGCGGCGGCCGCCCTGGTGCGCACCGTCGGGGGCGCCGACTACCGGCTGCCCCATACGGGCGTCATGGCCTACGATCCCAAGTTGCCGAAAATTCCGACCGCGGCCTTGAGCGCCGAAGATGCCATGTGGGTATCGCGTCTCGCCGCTGAGGGTCCGGTTACATTGCGCATCAAATTGTTGACGCAAACGCTGCCCGATGCCGACAGTCACAACGTCATCGCAGATTGGCCGGGACGGGAGCGGCCGGAAGAAATAGTGATTGTCTCGGGTCATCTGGATTCCTGGGACCTGGCGCAGGGCGCCATTGATGATGGGGCGGGTGTGGCGTCGGCCATGGGGGCGGTGCACTTGCTGCAGTCGCTCGGTTTGCACGCGCGGCGAACCATTCGATTTGTCGGCTGGATGAGCGAGGAGAACGGCAGCGCCGGCGGCCAGGCTTATTTCAATTTGAATAGCGCGACGCTGGCGCGGCAGATCGCAGCCATTGAAAGCGACAGCGGCGCCGGGCGCCCGCTGGGCATCTCGGCCCATGTGCCGGCCGAGGCCTTGCCGCAGTTCAAGCCGCTCATGGCAGCGCTTGCGCCCCTGGGCGCAACCATCCTGGATCGCCGCGAGGATGCCGCCGGCTCCGACGTGGAATTTCTGGACGCGGGCGGCGTGCCGACCTTGGCGCCCCTCGTCGACACCCGAACGTATTTCGACTATCACCACAGCGCCGCCGACACGCTGGACAAGATCGACCCGGACAATATTCGCCGTCAGGCGGCGGTCATGGCCATGATGGCCTACTTTGTGGCGGAGATGCCCGAGGCGCTGCCTCGACTTCCACCGTCGACGCCGCGCCATCGCTAAATGGCTCAGTGGAAAACACCGCGTCCATTTTAATTCTGGTATCGGGATTCGCGCATGCGGTGGTGAATGGGATCCTGAAAGCCGGCAACGACAAGATGTCGGGCCGTGCTCTCATTGACGGCTTCAGCGCACTGCTCTTGGCCCCGGCCGCCTTTCTCGTGCCCTTGCCGACCCATGCCTGGGGTTGGCTCATTGCCTCCACGGCGGTCCACGGACTCTATCTACTGGCATTGATCAAGTCTTTCGAGCAGTCCGATATGACGGTGGCTTATCCGATTGCGCGCGGGATTGCGCCCATGCTCGCCGCCACGGGCGCAGTCGCTATTTTTCACGAGCCCATATCGATTTCGGTGGTCATCGGCATCACCGCCATCGCCGTGGGCGTCATGTTCATCGGGGTAAGCCACAAGATGCAGCGCAGCGCGCTGCTGTGGGCCGGGCTCACCGGCACTTGTATCGCTGCCTACACGGTCATCGATGCCCAAGGGGTGCGCGCCGCGCCCACGGCCTTGAGCTACATCGTCTGGACCTTTCTCGCGCTGGGCGGCACGCTCGGCACGGTGTTCGCCCTCTGGCGCGGCAAGGCTTTTTTCGTCTCGGCCGCGGAACAATGGAAGCCGGGGCTCATGGCCGGCGCGCTGTCCATTGTCAGCTATGGATTTGCGCTGTTCGCGTTTCGCCTGGGCGCGACGCCGCGGTTGGCCGCGCTGCGCGAGACCTCCATTCTATTCGGCACGGCAATCGCAGTGATCTATCTCAAGGAACGCCTGACGCGATTACGGCTCGGCGGCGTGCTCGCCATTGCCACGGGCGCCGCCATCCTGATTGCCCTGCGCTAGCGTCGGCGTGGGACCGTCGGCGGCGGTTCGTCGCCTTAAGGCGTCGTGTCGTCCCGCCCGTCCTTGCCGGTGAGGGGAGCGGAATCGTCGTCGACTTCCAGCCCATCGTCGTACAAGGTGTCTTCTTCATTGTCCAGGTGCAGCGTCGCGTCTGGATTGCGGGCTTTCTCGTACGCGGTATGAGCCACCGATTTCTTCCGCTCGGACCCGTCCAGCGCACCGCCCCGCAGATGCGATTCATCGGACTGGTCGCCTGGGATGTCGTCTTCCGTTCTGATGTCGCCCATGCTGTTCTCCTTTGGGTTGACCGAACGAGGAGCGTATGCCGGAACGGTTCCCGCCAATATTCCGAGGACGGTGAAGTTCATGTAGGCGCCGGCCGACAGGGAG
>DATHKV010000233.1:0-8757 GCA_035488895.1 Steroidobacteraceae bacterium | reverse complement strand
CATGGGTCAAAATCCTAACTTACCTAATTTATTGGGCGCTCGGGTCGCGGGTCGAATACCCGCGGATCGACTGTTCGAGGAAGGAATCCTCACGCTTTCCGACCGAACTCAAGCCCGTCAGTTCCAATTGTAATGCAATCGAGGTGTCCAGTGTGCCCCCGGCCGTGATGCTGCCGGGACGGATGCTCAGGTAGCGGCGCTGCACCAACTGGACCTTGTAGCAGCAGCTTTTGTACTCAAAACCGGCCACTTGCTCGATGGTTTGGCGATCCTGGAGCGAATACACCCAGCGGCCCACCGCGTTCCAGTGTTCCGCGACCGGCCATGCAAAGGAGCCATCCCACTGCTTGAGGATGCCCTCCTGGAAGCGGTAGCCGATGTTTATCACCCGCGAGGGGTCGGGGCGGTACTGGACGGATATTTCCGACTTTTCGGTTTGCGAGGTGTAGGGATTCCATTGATAGTCCAGGTTGACGCCCAGGTGCTTGTAGCCGGTCAGGGCCACTTCCGCGACGATGTCCGAGGCGGGAAACGTGCCGAGCGTCTGCGTGAACCCGAGCGGCTGTACGAAACCATTGCGGTTCAGGCCGTAGGCGTACTGGCCCGGGTAGTAGGGAAGAAAAGGCTGACCGCGCGCGACGCGCAGTGCATCGCCGGGCAGCTCCAAAGGATTGACGATGGGGATGTTTTGGCTGAACTGCGCGGTGGCAAGGGCCGGATCGGGCGGCAAACCCACCCGCGGTATCGAGAAGTAGCGTATTTGTCCGATCGTTGCCGACAAGTACTGGGTGCCGGTGACGGTGTCGAACAATCGAGAGGTCACCGCGAGCGCCACTTGATTGGCGTCTCCGATGCGATCCGAGCCGACATAGCGGTTGGTGCGAAACAGCTCGGTCAGGTTCAGATCGGGCAGACCGCTGTCGAATATCGGCAACCTGTCCTGATTGCGATAAGGCACGAAGCTGTACACCACCCGCGGTTCCAGAGTTTGGGTGCGCTGGCCCGCGTCGCGCTCGAACACCAATCCGGCGTCGACGCGCGCATAGGGCAGGGATCGGGTCGGCGTGCTGGGGCGTCCGGCACCCGCATCCTGCAGATCGTACTGCGTGAAGTCGTAGCCGACGGCGGGTTCGAAGAAGTAGCCCGGGCCGCGGCTCGACCAGCGGATTTCAGGAGACAGATTGACGCGCACGCCGGTCGGATTGTTCAGCGAGGCATTGAATTGAGACGGGTTGATGACGCGCAGAAAATTCACCGCTTCGCTGTCCAAGGCGAACTCGAAATGGCTGTTGGCGATGGGGTAAATCGCGCTGGCTTGGACGGCAGGTACCCTCGAGTACGGCCGGTCGTAGTCGGACACGGACAGGTCGATGGTTTGAAAATTCTGCAGCATCCCGCGAATGCGCCAGACGTCGTCGTAATACAAGAGGTCCGCACGGCGCTCGAGATAAGTCACGCTGGTCTGCTCGGTGCCCACCGCGAAGCTCTGAAAGTAATCGCTGTCGCTCACCGTCGCGATGTCGGCGTCGAATCGCAGTCCGTGCCGGATGTCGGTCACGTCCGTAAACCTGAGGTAGCTTCGATCTTCGTGCTGCTGCTTGTCGTTGGGCAGAAACGTGGCGTCCAGCTGGCCGCGCGAAGTCGAGGTCAGATAGCGGAAGTCCTCGGACAGCAGCACACCGCGCGCGGTCATCAAGCCGGGCGTCAGGGTCAGGTCGTAGTTGGGCGCGAGGTTTAAGTAGTAGGGGACCGCGGCGTCGAAGCCGTTGCTGCCGGAGTGGCCGAAGCTCGGAAACAACACGCCGCTCTTGCGCTCATCTCCCAAGGGAAATGAAATGTAGGGCGTGTAGAAAATCGGCACGTCCTTGAAGCGCATGGTGACGTTGTGCGCGACGCCTTCCTGCAGTTTCGTGTCCAGGTTGATCCGCGATGCGCTCAGGCTCCAATCCTCGATGCCGACCGGGCAACTGGTGTAGCGGACATGATCGAGCGCCACCTGGCCGTCCGGATTCACGGAGATGTCCTTGGCGAATCCACGGCCGTTGCGGTTCATCAGCTGAAAAAAGGCTTCATTGAAATTGGCGCCGCCCGCAGTCTCGTAGCTGCCGTCGTCGCTGCGCACGCGCAGCTTCGGGTCCAGGAAATCGACTTTGCCTTTGACGGTCAGCCGATCGGTGTCGTAGTCGTAGGTGACCGCGTCGGCCGATACGCTGCGTTCGTCCTGGGTCACGGTGACTCGGCCGTTGAGCACGGCATTGCCGTCGGCGCCGACCAAGGCGTCGTTGCTTTCGATGTGAATGCGATGATCATCGGCGGCGATATCGGGAGGCCGCGTATAGGTGAACTTGGGCGGGGCTGGGCAGACGTCGGCTGCGTAGGCTGCGGCGCTTACGAGGCTGAAAAAAACAAAAGCGGCCCGAACGTGAGAAGCCATGGACAAAATGCGTCGCCTTAGTCGGTATACTTAAATCGCCGCATTTGCGGTCTGCGAATGGTCAAGCATGGATGTATTGGATGCAAGCGATTCCCGCCTGGCGAACTTGACGCAATGGGTGATCGAGGATTTGGGATTCGACGGCGCCGGAATCGCGCCCGCGTCGGTGGATGCGAGCTTTCGCCGATATTTCCGCGTGACTTTGGGCGAGGACAGCTACATTGTGATGGATGCGCCGCCCGAGAAGGAGGATTCGGCCCCGTTCCTCAAGGTGGCCAGAATCCTGGGCAGCATGGATCTGAACGTGCCCATCGTCCTCGCCCGGGATATGGAGCGCGGGTTTTTGCTGCTGACCGACTTGGGCTCGCGCCAGTATCTTGATGCGCTGCCCGAGGACGGCGCCGCCGATCGGCTGTACGCGGATGCGCTCGAGGCGCTGCGTACCATGCAAACCACCGATGCACGCGGCGCAAGGGATCTGCCTCGTTACGACCGCGCCTTGCTAACGCGGGAAACGGAACTCTTGCCCGAATGGTTCCTGCAGCGGCACTTGGGGTTCCGGATCTCTGCCGGCGAGCGCACGATGCTCGATCTACTGTTCGGCAGCCTGGTGAGCGCAGCCCTTGAACAGCCCGCGACCTTCGTGCATCGCGACTATCATTCGCGCAATCTTTTGGTCACGCCGCGGAACAACCCGGGAATATTGGACTTTCAAGATGCGGTGTGGGGTCCGGTGACGTATGACCTGGCCTCGCTCCTCAAGGATTGCTACATCGCCTGGCCGCCGGCACGCGTGCGTGAATGGGCCCTGGATTATCGCGAGAAGCTGCTCGCGGCGGGATTCGCACTGCGGGCCGACCCTGAGCAGTTCATGCGCTGGTTCGATCTGATGGGCCTGCAGCGGCACATCAAGGTGCTGGGAATATTTGCGCGCCTGTTCTATAGGGACGGCAAGCCGCAATATTTGCGCGACCTGCCGCGGGTGCTCGACTACGCGCGCGACACGGCGGCGCGTTATGCCGAGACGCAGCCCTTCGCCGACTTCATCCTCAAGCGCATCGATCCCGTGTTCGAGGACGCGCAGCGGCGCGCGCTGACCTGAATGGAACCGCAGCGCCCGCAGGCGGCGATGATACTGGCGGCGGGACGCGGCGAGCGCATGCGGCCGCTGACCGACACGACGCCGAAGCCGCTGCTCGCCGTGCACGGTGAGCCCCTGATAGAGCGCCATGTCCAAACCCTGGTGCGTGCGGGCATCGAGCGCATCGTGATCAATCTGGCGTGGCTGGGGGCGCAGATCCGCGAGCGCCTGGGCGATGGTTCGCGCTATGGCGCCTCCATCGTCTATAGCGACGAAACGCCGCGCGCGCTTGAGACCG
The DNA here is from genome assembly GCA_035488895.1 of Steroidobacteraceae bacterium. Lineage (GTDB taxonomy): Bacteria > Pseudomonadota > Gammaproteobacteria > Steroidobacterales > Steroidobacteraceae > Bog-1198. The sequence goes on along the minus strand of DATHKV010000233.1, from coordinate 4,944 downwards.
CCGGCGGCATATTTCGCGCGTTGCCGCATCTCTCGCCAGGACCGTTCGCGGTGGTGAACGGCGACATCTACACGGATTTTCCGCTCGATAGCTTGAGGCTCTCCGCCGATCGCGATGCGCACCTGGTGTTGGTGCCGACGCCCGCATATCTAAAAGGCGATTTTGGATTGGAACGCGGCGAGGCGCTGGCCGATGCCGCCGAGCGGTACACGTTTTCCGGCATTGCCGTTTATCGTCCGGCGCTCTTTGCCGGCTGCGTCGATGGCGTGTTTCCCTTGAAACCCCTGCTGGTGCGTTCCATGGAGGCGGGGCGCTGCTCTGCGCAGCTGTACACCGGATTGTGGGAGGACGTCGGAACGCCGGAGCGCCTCGCCGCGCTCAACGCCGCTCCCAGCCAGGCTTAAAGCACTTCGCTCAAGCGGCGCACGCCTTCGCGGATGTCGCTCTCTTTCATGCGCGAATAACCGAGCATCAGCCCACTCCTTCGCCGTGTGGTCAAGAAATAGGGCGAGATGCCGTAGACGGCGACGCCGAGCGCGGCGGCTTTGGCGATGACGGCGGATTCGACGATGCGCACGCGCGGCCACAGCGCGACGTGGGCGCCCGCGCCGTAGCCGGTCACCTCCACGCGATCGCTCAGGTGTTTGCCGATGGCTTCGCGCAATGCCGCACGGCGCGCGGCGTTTCTGCGGCGTACACGCCGCAAGTGGCGCTCGTACAAGCCGCTGGTAATGAACTCCGCCAGGGTTTCCTGTTCGAGGGTTGCCGTGTGCCGATCGCAAAGCCATTTGGCCGAGGCGAAGGCCGGGATCAGCGGCTTCGGCACCACCAGATAGCCGATGCGCAGCGAGGAAAAAACCGTGCGCGAGAACGTACCGATGTAGATGACGCGCCCCTCGGTATCCAAGCCCTGCAAGGATTGCAGCGACTGATCTTCGTAGCGGTACTCGCCGTCATAGTCGTCCTCCACGACCAAGCCGTCCTTGCGTCTCGCCCAGTCGACCAAACCTAAGCGGCGGGGCAGGGAGAGAATGGCGCCGGTGGGAAATTGATGCGATGGCGTGACGAACACCATGCGCACATTGTCCGGAATTCGAGCGGGATCCAGACCGTCGCGATCCACCGGCATCGGCAACAAGGAGGCATCCACGCTGCGAAGCACCTCGCGGGTGCCCTGGTAACAGGGATCTTCGATCGCGATCCGATCGCCGCGATCGATCAATACGCGTGCCACCAGATCCAATGCCTGCTGGGAGCCTGAGACGACGATCACTTGCGATGAGTCGCAGATCACCGCGCGCGAGCGGCGCACATGCACCGAAATCGCTTCGCGCAGCGCGGCGCTGCCGGTGGTAGGTCCGTAGTCGAGGGCGCGAACCGAGGCTTTGCGTGCGTTACGCAGCAACATGCGGCGCCACATTTCGAACGGGAAGACTTCCACATCACTGCGGCCATAGGCGAAGTCGTAGCGCAGGCGCGGGGCTTGCGTGCCGGGGAAATTGGCCTTGGCCGCCGCCTGCGCCGCGCGGCCGTAGCGGGACAACCGCATCTTCACGGGGCCGGCGCGCGCGCCCGCTCGGCGGGCCGACAAGACGTGCGCCACGTAGGTTCCCGATCCCGCGCGTCCCACGACGAAGCCTTCCGCCAGCAATTGCTCATACGCCAGCACGACCACGGTGCGAGACACGTGCAGCTGCTCGGACAATTCACGGGTCGAGGGCAGTCGCTCGCCGCCAGCCATGACGCGCCGCAAGATCGCCTGGCGAAACCAGAGGTAGATCTGGCGCGACAGCGGTTCGCTGGCGTTGAGAAGCGGTATTACGAATGACACGAATAGTGGACCTTTTCAAAGACCATAGCATCCCGCAGGATCCGGCGATGAATATTTGCATGCCATTGGTGCTCGGCGCGCTGCTAAGTACCACCGCCGCGACGGCAGCCGCCGCAACCGCGAGCCCCGCCGCCGCCCCGTCCCAGGCAGCGGCGCCCCGTGACGGCCAGCATGATTTCGACTTCGAGATCGGCACCTGGAAAACGCATTTGAAGCGTCTGGTGCACCCTTTGAGCGGTTCCACCACCTGGGTCGAACTCGACGGCACGACGGTGGTGCGGAAAATTTGGGACGGCAGGGCGAATCTGGCGGAGCTCGAAACCGACGCCTCCTCGGGACACTTGAGCGTGCTGTCGCTGCGCCTCTACGATCCTCAGGCGCGGCAATGGAGCCTCAACACCGCCAATGCCAAGGCGGGAACCCTGGGCGTGCCGACGGTCGGGGAATTCAAGGACGGCCGCGGCGAATTCTTCGATCAGGAAACCTTCAATGGCCGCACGATTCTCGTGCGCAATGTCTGGTCGGAGATCACCGCCGATTCCTGCCGCTTCGAACAGGCCTTCTCCGACGATGGGGGCAAGACCTGGGAAGTAAACTGGATCGCCGTCGATACCCGGGTGAAATAGCGGACCAAGTTCGCGGAAGGACCACCCGGAGTCGGGTTTAGCCGGGGTAGGGTACAATTGAGGGCATGTCCGAGTTCAAAGGCATCCCCATCGCGCAGCCGCAGCCGCCGGCGCGCAGCGGCGAGAAGTACACCACGCAGCAGGGTTTCACCGCCATCAAGGATGGCATCAAGCAGGCGCAGGCACCGGCCGCGAATCCGCGAAAGCCGGCGTGGCTGCGTGCACCCCTTGCGACCGGCGCCGCCTTCGGCGCGGTGAAGCAAATCGTTCGCGAGCATCGCTTGAGCACCGTATGCGAGGAAGCGAAGTGTCCCAACATCGGCGAATGCTGGAACGCCGGCACCGCCACCATCATGCTGATGGGTGCGGTATGCACGCGCGCCTGCCGTTTCTGCGCGGTGGATACCGGCAATCCACGCGGCTGGCTGGACGCGGAGGAACCGGAGAACGTCGCCAAGTCGGTGCAGCTCATGGGCCTCAAGTATGTGGTGCTCACCTCGGTGAATCGCGACGACCTGCCCGACGGCGGCGCCGGACACTATGCCGCCGCGATACGCGCCATCAAGCGATTGAATCCGGGCACCGCGGTCGAAGCCCTCACCCCGGACTTTCAGGGCGTGATGAGCGACGTGCGCACCGTGCTCGACTCGGGACTGGATGTGTTTGCGCAAAACGTCGAGACCGTGCGGCGCTTGACGCATCCGGTGCGCGATCCGCGCGCGGGGTATGAACAGACGATTGACGTGCTGCGTGCGGCCAAGGTTTATAAACCCAATGTGCTGACGAAGACCAGCCTCATGCTGGGCTTGGGTGAGACCGACGCGGAAATCCGCGAGACCCTCGAGGATCTGCGCGCGGCGCGGGTCGATGTCCTGACCTTGGGCCAGTACCTGCGCCCGACGCCCAATCACCTGAACGTGGAGCGGTTCGTCAGCCCGCAGCTCTTCGATCAATACCGCGTGTGGGCGCTGGATTTGGGATTCCTCGAGTGCGTCTCCGGTCCCTTGGTGCGCTCGAGCTATCGCGCCGAGCAGGCGCTCAAGCGCAACAATGCGGGACTCGACAACACGCAGCTCGCTCTCAAGACAGCGGGCGTCAAAGAAACGGCGGGCACATAAACGCCATGATCGAGGCACCTCGGATTCACCACCTGGGGCTGGCCGCATATGAACCGGTCTGGCGCGCGATGCAGAAGTTCACCGACGAGCGGCAGGAGGACACCTGCGACGAATTTTGGTTCGTCGAGCATCCTCCGGTATTCACGTTGGGATTGAACGCCAGCCGCGAACATCTGCTGGCGCCGGGCGAGATCCCGGTGGTGCAAATCGACCGCGGCGGCCAGGTGACCTATCACGGTCCGGGTCAGTTGATGATTTATCCGCTGCTGAACCTGCGGCGCCTGAAGCTCGGCGTGCGCGATTTGGTGGTGGCGCTGGAAAATGCCGTCATCGCTTACGCAGCCGAACGTGGCATCGAGGCGGCCGGTTCGCGCCAGGCGCCGGGCGTGTATGTGGGGGCTGCGAAGCTCGCCAGCATTGGGCTGCGCATCCGCCGCGGCGCGTGCTATCACGGCATGGCGCTGAATGTGTCGCTCGACCCTGAACCCTTCGGGCGCATCAATGTGTGCGGCTACAAGAATTTGCAGGTCACTCGGCTGGCCGATCACGGCGTGACCGCCACGGTCGAGACCGTGGCGCGGGACTTAATCCCGCATTTGTTGCGGCAATTGGGCTACGAGGGCCGGCCCGCGGTGCGCGACCCCGAAGCGCGGCGCTACAGCGCCATCAATACCGATTTGCAGGCGGTCAACTCGCGATAGATCTTGTCGAGCTGTTCGCGGCTCTCGGCGTGTACCGTGTAAGTCAACGCCAGGAAATTTCCGTCGGCGCTGGTGCGGGTCTTCACGCGGTTGTCGGCGATGGGTCCCGCGTGCCGCTCAACGATGGCCTGGGTGAGAGCCCGCAGATCGCTGTCATGGCGACCCATGACCTTGATCGGAAAATCGGTCGGGAAATCCTGCGCTGTGCTGCTCATAGAGCGGGGGTCTTGCCCAATTCACGGATGTAATTGACGAAGGCGAGATGGATGCGCTTGAACAGCGGTCCGGGAACGCCGGCCCCCACAGGTGCGCCATCGAGTTTGGTGACGGGCAGGACACCGCGCGTCGAGAACGCCAGCCAGATCTCGTCGGCGCCGCGCAGGGCCAATTCCGAGATCGCCGCGCTGCGATTGCGAATAGACAAAAGATCCGCGAGCTCCGTCACCACATCGCGCGTGGTTCCCGGGAGTATGTGGTGGCCGTTCGGCGGCGTGTGGATGACGCCGTCTTTCAGGACATGCACCGTGGTAGATGAGCCTTCGGTGAGCTCGCCGTTTTCCAGCATGATGGTTTCAAATGCACCGGCATCGGCCGCTAGTTTTTTCAGCAGAATATTGGCGAGCAGGGCGGTGGCCTTGATATCACGCCGCGCCCAGCGGGTCTCGGTG
>DATHKV010000232.1:0-4505 GCA_035488895.1 Steroidobacteraceae bacterium | reverse complement strand
GAGGCCGGCGCGCGAATTCATCGGGCGCAAGGTAGTCCGTCGATAACTGGCTGGCGAGCGGCATGAGATGGAATCCGACGAGTCCCATGTCGTGATAGAACGGCAGCCAGGACGTGCAGCGATCTGCTTCCGTTATATTGATTGCGTCGCGTGCGATACCGCGCGCATTCGCGAGCAGCGCTCGATGCGTTACAGCGACGCCGGTCGGAGACCGGGTGCTGCCGGAGGAGAATTGCAGGTAACACACATCGTCCGATTCGACCGCGGGCAGGTCTGCATCGGCTTCCGGCATCTGTTCCAGGTCTTGGATTGTTCCAACCAGCTCGACGTCCAAACGCACCGCCGCCTGTCGGACCGACTCGAGGAAGACTCCAGGGGCGATCACCGCGCGGGGCCGTGCGGCCGCCATCATGGGGTGAATGTGGTCGATATAGTTAACCCGTCCTGCGAATGCCGCGGGCGTGGGTAGCGGCACGGGGATCAGGGCAGCATATTGGCTCGCCCAGAAGGTGCGTACGAAGTCGGCACTCGATTCGGCAATGATCGCCACTCGCTCGCCCGGGCGCAGGCCTGCACGGATCATGCGACGCGCCAGTGACTGGGCCTGCTCCCTGAGGTCGCGGTAGGGCAATACAGCCAGCAGTTCGCCACGGCCGGAGTAGAAATTGAAGCCGGCCCGACTGGTTGCGGAATACTCGAGCGCTTCGATCAATGTCGAAAAATTAGCCTGACGACTACGGCAACCGCCTACATCCGTTGGCTTCAACTCTGGCGTCACCTAATTGCCCTCCGCACACTTAAACTCGAGCGTCGATTGAACCGCGCCCCCTAATTCTCCCTCAATTTCCCTAAATAATTAATACTTTATGTTGCCAATTCCTGCCTATTTTTGTACAAGCTTAGCTTTATATATCCACATTCCTTAATATCAAGAGCACTTCATTTATCTGCTGCCTGTCAATGGCGGCCTGGCCAGCTCACGCCCAAAGGTCCGGGACCGGTAGCGCCTCAAAATGAGACTCAGCCGAGCGCTTCCGGTACAGATGTAAATAGTACAGAAGTAAATGATTCGCCTCTGACGTCGATCGCGCCGTGAAGATTCTATTCGCTTTCGAAAATCCACTTCCAAATCCACAGGCAGATGCCGAGGTATTTGTGGCGACGGCGAAACACTTGGCTGCGTTCACTACCCAGGCCTGGTTGCACGTTCCTGCTTCGGATGCGGCCAACTGCGCCAGCGCTTCCGCGCTGGCGGGCATGCCGGTCGTTCGGGCTTTCGCACCGCTACGTCCCGCGGTATTGCGGCACTTCTGCTGTGGCCTGAGCCTCCCGTTTCGCCGCGTTTTCCGGGAAGCGGATCTGGTGTATACGCGCAACCTTTGGGTTGCCTGGCTCGCGCTGCTATTCGGGCAGCGGGTCATCTTCGATCATTATCGACCGTGGCCCGATCAAGTGCCGCCGCTGCGTAGATGGATTCACTCCATCTTTTGCAACGCACGCTTGCTCGCCAACATCAGTCATTCCAGATACACACGCGCAAAGTATCTCCAGCTGGGGATTCCGGCTGAGAAGCTGCACTGTGTTCACAACGGTTTCGATCCGCAGCGCGTGGGCACCCTCATGGCTGCAGAGGTTGCGAAGCGGCAAATCGGCATCGAAAGCGGCACGAAGACGGTTGTCTATACGGGGCGAATTAATCACAAGAAGGGGCTGGAACTCGTGTTGGAGGCGGCGCAGCGTCTCCCTGACCACCTCTTCTTACTGGTCGGCGCAGGCGGCCATGGCTCGATCGAGGCTCTTGCAAGCGGTGTCAAGAACGTCCGGATCGTCCCCTGGCAACAGTCTGACGCGCTGGCCCGATACATTTTCGCCGCGGATGTGCTGTTGATTCCTCCATCCGTGAAGCCGCTCGCCGAGTTTGGCTCAACGGTGGTCCCGTTGAAGCTCTACCTCTACATGGGCTCGGGCCGGCCCATTCTCGCCGGTGATACTACCGACATTCGGGAGATCCTGGAGGACGGCAGAAACGCACTGCTGTGTCAGCCAGACTGCGTAGACGCCCTTGTTGCCGGAATCTCTGCGCTGACAAGCGACTCAGCGCTCGCGCGACGTCTCAGCGAGGCATCGCTTGCGGACAGCCATCATTTCACGTGGAGCGCGCGTGCTCGCAGGATTGCCGCGATTCTGGTCGACCGGTTGGAGGCTGTACCGGTCGCGTGCAGCGCTTGGAACCGCGCGCATAATCGCGATTGGTTGCTGCAGTCGCGACGTTGGGCGGTGCATCTGATCCGCAAGCGATCCTGGATTCTTCCTCCAAGATGAGCACATCACCTCCCAGCATGTCGCTGAGTTCCGGCCGGCTTGCGACCTAGTCGCATTTGCCGCCCAGCAGCCCCCTTCTCAGCTCAGGGCTGGGGGGCGCCGCACCCAGCCAGATCGACATGAAATCCCGTGAAAAATCATCTCCGGGGATCGTTCCCTTGACGACGCCGTTGACAATCACTTGGACACCTTCACCGGGTTGGCGAATGAACGTCAGCCGCTCATCACGCTTCACGTCGGACAGCCACGCATTCAACGTTGCGACCCGCTGCATGAGCGAGACCGGTCGATCTGGGGCGACGTGCGCGAAATCTCTGCTCCACTGTTTCCGCACGTCTTCCACACCGACATTTCTCAGAAAATGCACGATCAATTCCTGGGGGCCGTCCGAGTTGATCAACGAATTGGGATCGTGTGATGTCACGGTCACGTAAAGCGCGGCGACATACACATCGACCCTGAGGAATGTGGCCTTTTGCAAGCCGAGCCCATTGAGCGTCAGATCGCTGCCTCCCACCTCCACCTGGTCCGGGAAGTTGACGCCTTTGCATTCCTTGCCCTGCGCTACTGCCATGGTCAGGGCTAGCAGCAAGCCGTTTATAGCCGATGCCGTTGTCACAACACCCTCTTGATGAAGGGTGAAATTCTCGCATACCTCACGATGCACGGAGCACCTTATGCGATCTGCGCCACGTATTCCCGTTGCCGAGGTAGAGCGCAGGCCCGAAGCCGTACTGGATCGCTGGTAGCAGGCCAGGCGCTATCGTCGAGAACAAGCGCTACCGGCAGACCAAGGTTCAGAAGCTCGGCCATCTGCTTCCCTAGAACATCGAACATTAAAGGTCCATCACGTCGGGGCTCCTCAGTACAGGCGGGCGGTAGCGTCCGCGCTCGCTTCGGTGTCGTGAGCTTCCGGTGAGTCGGTGTGCCTCAATCTGGGGTCGAGCATCGGGGCCTAAGGATCTGCAGCAACCCTGCATTAGTTCCCGCTTTGGAGACGCGTATGGAAATTGCAATTGCGATTGAGCTGATCGCCGGTTCTGTCTTCGTCCTTGTGTTTTGGTGCAGGAATCCGGAGCTAATACTGTCGCGGCGCTTAAGTCAGCGACTGCTGGATCCTTACGGCGATGAAGAAAATGATGATGCTTGGGTGCATTCAAGTTTTGCAATTAAGTCATTCAGGCTTGACGATATCTCTGAGCTTTAAGGATCTGCGTCCGTGAATAGACTCGATTTGCTGTTTGACTCGAAACAATTTGCAGTTGCTTTTGGCGCCGCGATCGGCGAATCGCGTTCAGTATTTCAGACCTGTCGAGGGGACGCTACTGCGCATTCGGAAGGCGAATCAAAAGTCACCGCCGATAATGTTATCGGATCGCACGAAGAGGGCAGGGGATCGAACCGCCTTCCCTCGACGACGAGCAACAATGATGTCTCGCCAATGGGCTAAAGGCTCCGCCGAACTGGGACCGAAGGCAGCGCTGACAAGTGTCGATTTCGTGCGCCGAAAGCCGCCCGACGCGTGGCCTCGAAATATCCGAACGTCGACTCGGTGCCGTTAAAGAGAATCTGCATCAATCGACTTGTAGCATCGTCGATGAATACCAACGCAGTGCATGCGGGTCCCGCGGTCCTCGAACCAATGATGTTCGCAACCATCAATCTGAATTAGCTCACCAACGCACGCCCGCCTCAATCTGGGCTGTTGAATCTTCGGTGGCCTGAGCTTCCTCGGGCTCCATAAGCCGACCGCGATCTGCAGCTGCCTCACAGTCTCTTGGCCAAATCGATGCCATGCTTAGTTCTGAGCTTCTCGGCAGCCAATGTAGGCCCAAAATCCGCGTACCTTGACATTGGAAGGTTGATCACCTGGTCGGCCGTGGCACCGTGTAGCCGATTGTTGCTGGGCAGGCTAAATCGTTTGGAGATCCCACGGGTCCGGCGGCTGCGTAACCAGCGTGCGAGCCTACGGACCTGGACCTGGCTACAACATAAATGTTCCTGCTAAATCGGAATGTCCTCTTTTCGTCTATTTAGAAATGTCCTCTTCGGACCCTTTCTAACAGTACCTACTAGAACAGATCTTAGCCAGGTGTTGTTGCCGCTACCCAACCTCCACCACAGCATTTTCCGCAATGGAATTGCATCAACATGCCAGTTCCGGCGCACCGCTGGCAATCGAG
>DATHKV010000231.1:0-7483 GCA_035488895.1 Steroidobacteraceae bacterium | reverse complement strand
CGATTCCTTTTCGACCTGCAGCCGGCTGACGACGAAATTATGCTGCGTGCATCTGACGAGCACCTCCCGCAGGACTTCGCGCCCATCTTGGTAGCAAATCTGCAGCAACGAAGGCGTCCAGCGAGACCGGGGCAGGCGGCTGGCAATGTAAGGAAACGCAAAGACGACGACGAAGTGGCCTCCGGTCACCGCGAGGGCCAATACCGGCAAACCGGCGCCGCAAGCCATGCCGATCGCCGCTGTCAGCCACACGATGGCGGCGGTGGTCAGGCCGCGCACATTGGTTCGGCGCACGAAAATCAGGCCGCCGCCGATGAATCCGATACCCGTAACGATTTGAGCGGCAATACGCGATGGATCCAGGACGATGCGGTTGTTGACCAGCACGTTCATGAATCCGTATTTCGATACCAGCATAATGAGTGCCGCACCAAGGCCGACGAGCGTGTAGGTCCGCAAGCCCGCACTCTTGTGGCGTATCTCGCGCTCGAGTCCAATCAGCGCCGACAGTACGAAGGCCAGCCCGAGTTCACCGAGCTGTACCCAGCCTTGCCCTGCTTGCTCGAAGATCCACATGATGCCGTTCGCTCCGCCTACGGTTTGCGATCCTGCGTCGACAGTCAGCCCACTATATCTTACGATCACTACATGCAGAGAGCACCCAAATTGACCGGTTTGTCGGGCAACGAAATCTACTGCATGCGCCTCAAGGGGCTCATTCCGAGCGGCGTCCTCATCGGCAACAGCATCCAGTCGATGGGTTTTCTCGGCGGGGTGCGTTCGGTATTCCGCGGCATCGTGGGCGGTGAAATTCCCGATGTCACTCAGATGATTCATGAAGGCCGGGCGGCGGCGTTCAAGCGTATGCGTGCGGAAGCCGACCGCGAACAGGTCCACGGAGTCGTCGGTGTGACCTCCGAACTTCGCGGCCTCAGCGGCAATTCAGAATTCTTGTTCGTGGGTTCAGGCGTCAGGGGCGGCCCCGATACGGCGTTGTTCACGAGCGCCGGCGATGCTCAGGAACTCTATTGCCACATGGACGCGGGCTACGATCCCAAGGAGTTCGTTTTCGGCAACATTGCCTATTCGGTGGGCGCCGTCGGCGGCATCGCCGGAACGCTCAAGACGCTGGTGCGCGGCGAGATCAAGGAATTCAGCGATGTGTTCAACGAAACGCGGCACCATGCGCTGGACCGGCTGGTTACGCACGCAAAGGCCGTGGGCGCCAATGCCGTCGTCGGCGTGCGCACCAACGTCCTGCATTTTGCCGGATTCCACGAGATGTACATGGCGGGCACCGCTGCCTTTCATTCGCTGTTGCCGTCCGAAACGCGCGGCTCGCCGGTCTCCAGCGACCTCACGGGGGAGGAACTTTGGGGCATGACACAGCTGGGATACGCACCGATCAAGCTGCTCATCTCGACTTCCGTGTATTCGCTCGGCGCGATCGGCGGAATCAGAGCGGCGTTCCAGAGCCTGGCAAGGGGTGAGCTCGGTGACCTGACGAAGTTGATCTACGAGGCCCGCGAGCAGGTATTCGACCGAGTGAACCGGGAGGCGACAGCGCTGGGTGCCGAGGAGGTGGTCGGCATCAAGACCTACATCGTTGAACTCGGTTCCAGTTTGGTTGAGATCTTTGCGGTTGGTACAGCGGTGCGCAAACTCACAGGCATGACCGTGCAGACCGCGGCGCTGCCGGCACAGGCCATCATTCGCGACAGGGACACGTGGCTGAGCGGTTCGGCCGGCTTGGATATTCAATCGCTCCGCGCCGGCGGTTGAGCGGCACATCGCCATGACCCGAGCGCCTTCAGAGCATCCGCTCAGGACCGCCGCGGTGCTCCTTTTGGCGCTCTTGACGGTCGCTGCGAGCGCAACGGCCCGGCATCGCCACTCCTCGGATGCCGTGCCGGGCACTTTTGACTACTACCTGTTGTCCTTGTCCTGGTCGCCGGCATTCTGCCTGTCCGAACCGGGCGCCGCAGAATGCACGGGCCCCCGGCGATTCGGCTTCATCGTTCACGGGTTGTGGCCGCAGTATGAAGAAGGATGGCCGGAGAATTGCAACGTGCATGAACCGGTACCGGATGGCGTGGTTTCCGGCATTTCCGACATCATGCCGGCGCGCGGCCTGGTCTACCACGAATGGTCGGCGCACGGCACCTGCAGCGGCTTGCACCCTACGGATTTCTTCGCGCTGGTGCGCAGCGCCTACGGCACCATTGCCATTCCGCCACCGTTCTCGGGGAGCGCTCAACAAGTCGAACAAACGCCCGCGGCCATCACGGCAGCGTTTGTGCACGCCAACCCTCGCCTTGCGGCGCCGTCCATCGTCGTAATCTGCAGCGGTCAAGCTGCGCCGCGGCTGCGCGAGGTGCGCATCTGCCTCAATCGCAGCCTCAAACCGCGCGCCTGCGCCGCCGCCGCTGTTCGCGGCGCATGTCGGGCCGCGACCCTGATCGTGCCGCCGATTCGATAGAATCGCAGCTGGTGAAAAATCACTACTTAAAACGGCTTTCCAGACGATTACGCGGCAAGTGGCAGGAAAAGTCGCTCGGTGAGCATGGCATTGCAATTGTTGCCGAGACGAGAAATGGCCGGTTGTGCGTGCACGCAGGGGACTTCAATGTCTCGCGCGCGCTGCTGCAGAACGGCGAATACGATTGGCCGCAAATCTCCTGGCTGAAGCGGGTGCTCGACGCCCAATCGCGGGTGGTCTTTGCCGGGGCGCACATCGGCGCGGTGCTGATCCCTCTGGCACGCATGGCCGGAACGCGCACGCTCATTGCCTACGAGCCGAGCCCGCGCAACTTCAATCTGCTGAACATCAATTTGGAGTTGAACGGCATCAAGGGCGTGATCGCCATCAATGCAGCGTTGGCAGACCGGCCGGGCAACATTCAATTCACGGAAAATAGCATCAATACCGGCAATAGCCGGATTGCGCCCGCGGACGGCGAAATCACCGTGAACTTGGAAACCCTGGACCGCACCATCCCGCCGGATTGGAATTCGATCGATCTCATCGTGATGGACACCGAGGGCAGCGAGGTCGCCGCCATGCGCGGCGCGCGTACCACTTTGGCGAAGACCCGGAATCTGTACATCGAATTCTCGCCCCAGCAGCTGCACGAGCAGGGCAGCAGCGCTGCGGAATTTGCTGAAATCGTGGAGAGACATTTCAAGTCGGCCTACGTTTTCGGCGCGCCGATTCTGTTCTTTGGCCCTGAGAAATTTTCCGAATACCTGAAGTCGCTGCAGCACCATCGCAGCCTTCTGCTGAATATCCTCTTCACCCAAGACCTGGAAGCGAATCCGCAGCGCATGGAGAACTGACATGGACAGACCCCCTCTGCCCCCGTTTACTTTTGAAACCGCCACGCAGAAAGCGCGAATGGCCGAAGACGGCTGGAACACGCGCGAACCGGCCAAAGTGGCGCTTGCCTACACCGTCGACAGCCGCTGGCGCAACCGCTCGGAATTCATCCGCGGCCGCGATGCCATCGAGGCATTTCTCGTGCGCAAGTGGGCCCGGGAACTGGACTATCGCTTGATCAAGGAGCTGTGGGCCTTTCGCGAGAACCGAATTGCCGTGCGCTTCGCCTACGAATGGCATGATGACAGCGGCCACTGGTTTCGCAGCTACGGCAACGAGAATTGGGAGTTCGATGAGCACGGCCTGATGAGGCTGCGCCTGGCCAGCATCAACGACCTGCCGATTGCCGAGTCGGACCGCCTCTATCGTTGGCCTCTCGGGCGTCGCCCGGACGATCACCGCTCCTTGAGCGATCTGGGGCTGTGACGAGCGGCCTCGCGGTTCTCAAGAACCGCGATTTCAAGCTATACCTTGCGTCCCGGTTCTGCGCTTCGATTGCCACGCAAATGGTGATCATGGCGGTCGGCTGGCAGGTGTATCACATCACCGGGCGCGTGCTGGACCTTGGCCTGATTGGGCTGTCGCAGTTTCTGCCGTTCTTATGCCTGGTGCTGTTCGCCGGCCATGTCGCCGATCAATTCGACCGGCGTCTGATCATCATGCTTGGCCATTGCGCGTATGCGATCTGTACCGTGCTGCTGCTCAGTTTTGCGTGGTTGAAGCTGAGGACGACCCTGCCGATTTTCACCGTGCTGGCGTTTCTCGGCATCACCCGGGCCTTTCAAATGCCTGCCGCCCAATCATTTGTCCCCACGATTGTGACGACCGCGAACCTGCGCAATGCGCTGGCACTCAACTCGTCGGCCAATCAGGTTGCGTCCATCTTGGGACCCAGTGTCGGCGGCATCGTCTATGCGATTGCCGAAGGCCTGCTGGGACCCAACACCGGCGCCGGTGTGGTTTATGGCGCGGCAGCGATACTGGTGTTGGCGGCCATTGTGCTGGTATCCCTGATCCGCAAGCGCCGCGTGGCCGCAAGCCGCGCTACTTTAAGCTGGTCCACACTGTTGTCCGGGCTGCATTTCGTCTGGCATCGCAAAACGGTACTGGGTGCCATTTCGCTGGACCTATTTGCGGTATTGTTCGGCGGTGCAACAGCGCTGCTGCCGGCCTATACGCGGGAGGTGCTGCACGCGGGCCCGGATGTCTTCGGCTACTTGCGTGCGGCCCCCGGAATCGGCGCCGGTGCGATGGCGCTGTGGCTGGCGTTCCGTCCGATCTCGCGGCATGTGGGTGTTACCATGTTTGCCGGCGTCGGCGCTTTCGGTATGGCAACGGTGGTGCTGGGGCTCACGCATCTGTTTTGGGTCGCCCTGATTGCCTTGGTCATCCTCGGAATGGGAGACATGATCAGTGTGTTCGTGCGTTCGCTGCTGGTGCAGCTGCAAACGCCGGACGAAATTCGCGGCCGAGTCAGCGCGGTGACCTCGGTGTTTATCGGCACTTCGAATGAGTTGGGTGAGTTCGAGTCGGGCACCACGGCTGCGTGGTTTGGACTGGTGCCGGCCATTGTGATTGGCGGCGTCGCCACCATGGTCATTACTGTGTTATGGGCGAGAGTCTTTTTTCCTGCGCTGGGGCGCATGCAGACATTCGAGCACTAGCGGAATCAACCTGATGGATCCCAAAGAACCCCAACACGGCCACGGCCGACCCCACTCACATGACCACGCGCACCATGACCACGCGCATCCAGGGTCTGACGCTCCTCATGACCACGGCAATTCCCATGCGCATACTGATACCGGCCGCCGGGATCAGTATGCGCATGGGAATTGCCGTGGCGCTCAACCTGGTGTTCGTGGTGGTGGAGGGCGGCTTCGGATTCATTTCGAATTCGGTGGCTTTGATTGCGGATGCCGGCCATAACTTGAGCGATGTGCTGGGTTTGGTCTGTGCTTGGGGTGCGTTGCTGTTGGGACGCCGGCCGCCCGGCGCCAAATTTACCTACGGCCTGGGGCGCTCATCGGTGCTGGCGGCATTGATGAATGCCGTGCTGCTGCTGTTGGCCTGTGGCGCCATCGCCTGGGAAGCGGCAAGCCGCCTTGGGTCGCCGCCGGTGGTCATGGGCCGGACCGTCATGGCAGTCGCCGCCGTGGGCATTGTGCTCAACGGCATCAGCGCCTGGATGCTGCATGCGGGTAGCCACGGCGATCTCAATCGGCGCAGCGCCTACCTTCACATGCTCAGCGATGCGGTCGTATCGGGCGGTGTTCTGATCTCTGGCCTGCTCATTATGTTAACTGGATGGAGCCTGCTCGATCCGCTGATCAGCCTCGTGATCGTCGCGGTGATTTTGATCAGCACGTGGCGGCTGCTGCGCGATTCGCTGACTTTATCCCTGGACGGAGTTCCCTCCAGCGTCAATTCTTCCGCGGTGATGTCCTACCTCGCCGATCAGCGCGGAGTCACCGATGTGCACGACTTGCACATCTGGGCGCTGAGTACCACGAGCGTGGCCCTGACCGCACACCTGGTGGTGCCGGACCGCGGCGCGGAAGACGCGCTCCTGACTTCGCTGACGCCGGACTTAAAACGCCGCTTTCAAATCCAGCACGCCACGCTGCAAATCGAACGAGATCGCTGCGCGCACGGCTGCGAGGACGAGGCTGCCGCTTAAGTCTTGGGTCGGCCGTAGTGCGCCACGAACACGGCCTTGCCCAGCAGGTGCTCCTGCACGATCGACGTGACCATCGCGCCGCTGGAATCCGGCGGCACCGGCAGTTTCGCGACGTTCAATGCGTAGATCGTAAATACATAACGGTGCGGCGGATCGCCCTGCGCCGGACAAGGTCCGTGGTACGCATCTTCTCCCAGATCGGTTCGGCCTTGCAGAGTTTCCGGCGGCAGTGCGCCGCTGTGTTCGGCACCGGCGCCCTTAGGCAGGCTGCTCGTGGCCTTCGGTAAATTGTAGACCACCCAGTGCCACCAACCTGACGGCGTGCTGCGCTCGTCGCGATCGAACAGCGTCACGACGAAGCTCTCGGTGCCCGCCGGAGCGCCGGACCAATGCAACTCCGGCGACAAATTTCCGCCCGAACAACCAAACGCCTTCGCGGTGTAGATCAATGGAACACTGACCGCGAGCTCCGGATCGGAACTCGACAGCACGAACGCTGATTTCGGCGCGGCGGCCATCGCTGGGGCCGGTACATTCCCGGCAATGCAGGCAATCGCGAGTGCGCAAATGCCGACTGAAGCTGTTCGTCTGCGGCTTATCATGATTATCTCGTTGCTGCGCGCGGTCGCATGAGTTGCGCCAAATATAGCAAATACCTAGTCAACCGGCGGCCGGCGCATTTGCGCCGCCATGCGCTCGAATAGCGGCGTCAGCAATCGCTGCAGCAGATAAACGCAAAATGGCGCAAGCAACGCCCACGCGAAAGCAGCGTGAAAGATCGCGTCGCGCAATACCACAACGGCCTGCCAGATCCCTTGCGACATGAGGGCAAATGCGCCCTTGACCGAAACCACTTGAGGCGGCTCGTGCAGCATCCATTCGCCGAGCCGGACGAAGGGAATGATCAGCAACAGCTGGGTGGGCGCCATCGCTGCCTGGACCAGCTGAATGGCGGGCAGATTCAGGCGGAATACCAGTGCGATGCCGGCACACAAAATTGTTGATACGCCCAGGATGGGAATGTTGCCGACGACGATGGCGATGGCGACGCACAACGCGAGCCGTCGCGGGGCCAATCCCGCGCGCAATAGCGCGAGCAACGGTTCGAGAAGCCTGCGATTGAGCCAATTCTTCAAGCCTGTCATTAGGGGTTGCCGACCGAGGCAACAAAAATGCGCCAAAACGCCATTTTTAGCCTTTTTTTGCGGACATTGGGGTCTCTTTGCTGCTGTTCGGCCGGCGCCGCGGAGTGGATTTCATAGGTCCAAATGCATTCTTGCGCGCTCCGGGCGTAGCGCGGAACGGTGCAAAGCCGCTACAGTCCGGCAAGGAGATCATAAATGTCCAACGAAAGCGCGATCCGTCGCGACGTCGGCGCCATTGCGCTGATGTTCACCGGTTTAGGTTCCATCATCGGTTCGGGTTGG
>DATHKV010000230.1:0-38443 GCA_035488895.1 Steroidobacteraceae bacterium | reverse complement strand
GGTTAAGGACGCAGCCGGCGCCCCGCCGATCGCGCAAGCCGGCAGTGCAGCCGAGGATCCTAGGCCTAAGCCGGCAGCTATTGTGTCCGGCGAGTCCGGCGCGCCAAAGGCCGTCGACGACCCGGTCCTGGCAGGCAACGTCGCGTCACTCATGGACGCGGACGCCGAGGGCGCGGCAGCAGCGACGTCGGCCACGGCCGCTGCGGCAGCCGCGGTACCTGCGGCGCCCGCATTACCCGAAGCATCCGCGTCGGCACCGCCCGCGGCACCCGCAGCGATATCCCCAGGCAGCGCTCCGCCCGCAGGCCCCACTACGCCTCACGCCGCCAGTATTCGGTCGCTGCCAACGACGGACCCGCAGGTCCGCGTGACGCCGCGCGACGCGGCAAAGAGCGATGCGGCGCTGGCCGCAGCGACTTCCCGTCCGACTTCAGCCGGCGGCAGCTCGGTTTTGAATGGTCAAGCGCCGGGCAATGCCTCGGCGGCGGACGCCGACGCCGCGGCGCAGGCCGTCGTGGCCGCCGCAGTCGCGCAAATCAGCTCGCCGACGAACAATGCGTCAGTCTCCGCCGACGACACGATCACTCCTGACGGGGGCATTTCCCTTCAAGGGATGGCGGCTGCAAACGATGCGCCGTTTGCCGCCCCCACTGCACCTGGTGCGGCGGCGGCACCGTCGGCCATTGCCGCTGCATCCGCTGCCGCCGTGGTGCAGGCAGCCCAGGGCGCCGCCGACACCGGTGCGGCGGATCGGCACCCGCGCGGCAACAGCGCAGATTCACCGTTGTCCGCTGCCTCGAATGACGGGGCGGCGGGTGCTGGGCAATTGCTCACCTCGAACGCACCGGCTGACGCCGCCGCGCCGATGCCCACATTCAAGATCGCCGCCGGCGTCGATACGGGGGACTTCGGGCAGGGCGTTGCGGATCGTGTGTCTTTGATGATGGACGGCAACTTGAGCACCGCGAAATTGCAGGTCAATCCCCCCGCGCTCGGTCCCATCGAGGTTCGCATCGCCCTGCAAGCCGGGCATGCGCAGGTCTGGCTTTCGAGCCACAGCGCGGTTACCCGTGACGCGCTGGAATCGAGCGCGCCGAAACTTCGAGAGATGCTCGGTGCGCAGGGCTTTGCGCAGGTGAGCGTCGATATTTCGCAGCGCTCTTTTCAGGAGCGGTCGCCGCCGTCGCACGCCTATGAAGCAGGCCCCGCGTTCGGCGATTCTCCGGTAGTCCTCCAGGCATCCACGGCGGTCTCGAGAGCGGCGAGCGGTCTGCTCGATGCCTATGCGTGAAGCTTGAGTCCGGCGCGCGGCATGAAGTAGCGCAGCGCCGGCGTCGTGATGATGGTGCTCACGATGGCCATGATCACCAGCATGGTGAACAGTTTGGGCGTGATGACGCCGAGGTCCAATCCGACATTGAGCACGATCAATTCCATCAAGGCGCGGGTATTCATCATGAATCCCACAATGGCGGACTCGTTGCGATCGAGTCCGGAGCGGCGCGCCATGAAATAAGCACCGCCGAGCTTGGTGATGCTGGCAACCACGAGGATGGCCGCGCACCAACCCCAATCCGCCGCCGTGTCGAGTCCGCCGATCGAAGTGCGAAGCCCCGTATAGGTGAAGAAAATCGGCAGAAAAAATACCGTGACGAAATCCCCGAGGCGCTCCCGCCATGCCGCCACCAGCGCGGTTTCGTCGTACAAAATGACGCCCATCATGAAGCCGCCGAAAATCGCAAAGATGCCGATTTGATAGGTCGTCATTGCGGCGAGGAAGATCACCGCCAACAACCCGCCGAGCAGGTTGCCCGACATCCTGCCGTTCTGAATGTGGGCACGGCGAATCGCCCGCTTCAACAGCGGCCTCACCACCAGCAGACTGATCACGCCGAATGCGGCCACCATGCCGACGCGCAGCGCGAACCGGCTTGCCACGAAGCCGCTCACGGTCAGGGTCGTAACCAGCGCCAGCATCAGCCAGCCGACCACGTCATTCACCGCCGCCGAGCTCACCGCGATCACGCCCACGCGCGTGCGCGTCAAATTGAGCTCGATCATGATTCTGCCCAGCGTCGGCAGCGCCGTGATCGACAGCGCGGTGGCGACGAACAGTGCGGTGCTCAGCCGGGTCTCGGGGGGCGATGCCTGGGTCAGCAGAAAGCCCAATCCCAAGCCGCAGGCAAAGGGCAGCACCAGACAGGCGATGGAAATGCGCAGCACCGCGGCGCGATTTGCGCGCTCTTTGAGATGGGAGAAATCGAACTCCAGGCCGATTTGGAACATCAGCAGCACGAGCCCTAGATTCGAGAGGATGGTGAGCGGCTCCTGCGGCGCGGAATGAAATACATAGTTGAAGGCGCCTGGCGCGAGCAGCCCGAACAATGACGGGCCCAACAAAATTCCCACGATGATTTCACCCACCGCGGCCGATTGGGCGCAGCGCCGGGCGAGCGCGCCGCCAAGCCGGCCGGCAATGACGATGATGGTCAACTCCAGCAGCGTATAGAAAAGAATGAGTTCGTTTTTTTGTGCGCCGGTTTGCGCGGCAAGCCCGGGAATATTCAAATCATGCCGCCGTTGATGGAAATTATTTGTCCGGTAATGTAGCCCGCCTCCCGCGAGGCGAGATAGGCCACCAAGCTCGCCACTTCGTCCGGTGTACCGGCGCGCTTCATGGGCACGATGTTTTTGATGGCGGCATCATCAAAGGCCGACTTGCTCATCTCGGTGGCAATGATGCCGGGCGCCACGGCGTTGACCGTGATTCCACGGCCCGCGACCTCGAGGCTCAGCGCCTTTGTGGCGGCATTGACCGCGCCCTTCGCCGCCGCGTAGTTGACCTGGCCTCGATTGCCGAGCAGGGCGGCCACGGAGGTAATGCTGATGATCCTTCCCCAACGCGTGCGGATCATCGGCAGCATCAACGGTTGCGTGACATTATAAAATCCGTTGATCGAAAGCTCGACGACGCGATGCCACTGCTCCGGACTCATTCCCGGGAAAACCGCGTCATCATGGATGCCGGCATTGTTGACCAACACCTGTATCGGCCCGGCCTCGAGCATCGCGTCGACGGCCGCGCGGGTTGCGGCGGCGTCAGTCAGGTCAAATTGCACGGCGCTTGCCTGGCCGCCCGCAGCCACAATGCCGGCGGCGATGGATTCAGCCGAGGCGATGCCGCGATGAGCATGCACGTAGACGAAGTGGCCCTGTACGCTCAGGGCCCGGCAAATGGCGGCGCCGATGCCGCCGCTGCCGCCGGTAACCAAGGCGCGAACGGCAGTGCTATTGCTATTCATAGCCGAAGCCGTCTGCCGGCATCCAGCACCACCGAGGCGCGCCCGCTCAACAAGGTCCTGTCCCGATCGCGCAGTGCGAACTCATACAACGCCGTCAAGCTGTCTCCCGCAAGGTGCACCGCCTCGCAAATCAAATCGCTCTCGATGTCGTCCAGACGCAGAACATGCAACCGCACGTCGCGAACACCGGCGAGAAGTCCCACGCGCGATGGGGTGCCGGCGCCCGCGCCTGGCGCAACGCCCGCGCCTGGCGCAACGCCCACGCCTGGCGTGCCGCCCACGCCCCGTGCACCGCCCGCCAGCGCGCCATGCAGCGCCATGGCTTGCGCGCCGTATTCTATACCGCAGGCTATCCCTAAGCGGTCGTGCGAGCGCAGGGGATTGTCCGGCGCGCGGTGCGTCTCCGTGCGGCAGCGGATGTGGTGCGGGTCCCATTCGATCACCTCATCGAGCAGGCACATGCGGCCCTGATGCGGAATACGGGCCTCGATCCAGGCACGGTTCATGCGCATGGTTCGATTTGCACGGCTGCGCGCGATACGTCGAGATAGTCGAGAATCACGCGTCCCTTGACGCCCTTGGCGAGCAGGCGCAGCAGCGGCAGCGAGCGTGCGGCGGGTATGGCGAGCCGCAGTGCCTCGAGTTCGGGCTCCGCCAGCTTGTCGGCGGCCTCTTCGGTGAGCGCCACCTCAATGCGGGCAATCGAGCCGGCAGCTCTCTCAGGCGTGAGAATCATCGCAATCCCCAACGCGTCGGGTATCGGACGTTTTGCGTGCAGCGGCGGCGGATATTCCGTGTCGTATGCCACGAGCAGAACCGGGTGCCGCTCGACCGCGACCTGCGTCATGCTATCGAGCAGACCCGCGACGCAGCTGGCGTCGAAGGCGCACAGCACATTCGATTCCATCATGGAACCGGTCGCGATGCTCCAATAGCCGGAAGCGACGTTGTGGACGGAATTAGAAAAGCGCGTCGGCGATACTTCGCGGGACGCCGACGCCAGCGCCTGGCAGATTTCGTGGCAAACGTGGCCGTCGCTCCCCGACGATGAGAAAACGCTGGGAAGCTGCGCGGGGTCGGTCCCGGCACTCGCGGCGGCTTCCGAGGCCACCGCCAAAGCCAATTTCACCACGCGTCCGGTGCGTCGCCGTTCGGCGGGCGGCAACATCGAAGGGGTCGGCAATACGGTGGGCGCCGCGACATAGGGCTGGCTGCCCGACAGAACGGCGGCAGCCTGCGGCCAATTGTTGAGGCCGGGCCCCAGGACGCCGATACCGCCGATATATGCGGACAGCGTCATCCGGCGCGGCCAAAAATCAGACTGCAATTCGTGCCGCCGAAGCCAAAGGAATTGCTCAGCACGCGCCGCACGGGTCCGCGCCGATTCTCTTTTATATAGTGCGCCGTGAGGGTGGGGTCGACCCGCGTGGTCTGGACACCGCCCGGCATCAATCCGTTCTGAATGGCGAGCGAGCTGATCACCGCCTCCAAGGCGCCCGCCGCACCCAGCGTATGGCCGGTCGCTCCCTTGGTCGAACTGCAGGGCGTGGTAGGGCCGAAAATGCTCGTCACCGCCTGACTCTCCGAGCGATCGTTGCTCGGTGTTCCGGTGCCGTGCAGGTTGATGTAGTCGATATCGCCGGGTTCGAGCCCGGCGGCGGCCAGTGCCGCCTGCATGGCACGCTTTGCGCCCAACCCTTCCGGGTGTGGCGCAGACATGTGATAGGCGTCGCTCGACTCGCCCACGCCGTAGAGCAGAACCGAATCGCCGCGAGTCTTGTCCGAGACCCGCTCGAGCAGCGCGAATGCCGCCGCTTCGCCGACGGAGATGCCGTCGCGCGCGATGTCGAAGGGGCGGCAGGGCGCAGGCGAGGAGAGCTGCAGGGAATGAAATCCATACAGGGTGGTCAGGCACAAGGAGTCCGTCCCGCCGACGAGCGCTGCATCGATCAGGCCCGACTCGATCATGCGCCGCGCCGTGCCGAATGCCTTGGCGCTGGAGGCGCAGGCGGATGAGACCACCATGGCCGGACCCTCGAGCCCGCAACGCCGGCGAACGTAATCGGCCACCGAGAACGAATTGTGCGTCGTGCCGTATACGAAACTCGGCGGCAGTGCGCCGCTGATGGGATCGCGCGCGCGATACGCCAATTCCGTCTGCATGATGCCGGCGGTGCTGGTGCCGATGAACACGCCGATACGGCGGGGGCCCCATCGGGCGGCGATCTCTCCCACCGCGTCGAAGAAGCCGTCTTGGCGCAATGCCAGTTCGGCCAGGCGGTTGTTGCGGCAATCGAATATGCTCCATTGCGCGGGCAGCTGCTGCGCGTCTACGCCGGAGACCTCGCCGATGTGGGTGTCGATCGTTGCAGTTTCGAAATTGCAGCGGGTCAGTCCGCCGCGGTGCGCGGCCAGACTCGCCAGCGTGGCATCCAACCCCAAGCCAATGCAACTGGTCGCCGTGAACTGCGTGAGCTCCAGAGGATTCATGGTTTTCACGGCAATACCGAGCGCAATGTCACCGGGTTGAGTCCGCGCGTCTGCACCGCCTCGAGCAGTCGCGGCAATACCTCGAGAATAACCGGCCGGCCATTGCGGCAGCGTGCGGCATGGCCGTCGTGCAGCAAGAGGATGTCGCCCGCTTGAAGCGGCCCGGCCAATCGGCGGAAAACTGCATCAGCATCGCCGCTCACGGTATCAAAGCCGCGCCGCGTCCAACTGGCCAGCCGCAATTTCAGGCGGACGAGCACCGGATCAAGAAAAGGATTGCGCAGACCGGCCGGGGCCCGGAAAAAAAGCGGGCTGCTTCCGGTTACGCGATGAATGCTTTCCTGGGCGCGGGAAATTTCCGCGTTCATGCCGGCCGGTCCCAGCAGCGAGAAATTATGACGATGGCGCTGGCTGTGATTCTCAATGACGTGTCCGCGGCGCACGATTTCCTGTGCGAGATCAGGGTAGCGCAGCACACGATCGCCGATGCAAAAAAAAGTGGCGCTCGCCCGGTACTCTTCGAGCTGGGTCAACACCTGCGGAGTGACGTTCGGATCGGGTCCATCGTCGATGGTGATTGCGACATCCAGCGCGGCGCCTTGCGCCGGGCCGCCATGCGCCGGAAGTCGAATCCAATTGGGCCCCAGAAGTTGACTTCGCGGCCAGAGTCCGGCGGCCGCCAATGCGGCGTGATTGGCGATGAGAGCGCCCAGCGCCCACGGCCAGGTGCGCGGACGCGCCAGCCACGCCGCCGCCGCGCCCAAGTGCACGGCACCCGACGCCAGCAACAGCGGCGCCGGCATCCAGCGGCCCGGCTTGTGCTCGGGCGTGTTCATGTGAAATGCGAATCCAGAAAATTCTCCCAGAGCCGGGTCCACGTACGCCACTCATGGCCGCCGGCAACGACATCCACCGAGCCTGCCGGGAGCGACGCGGCCAGCAAATCGTGCGCCCGGGAAAAGCGGTCGCCCTGTCCGTATCCCAGAAACAGGGGCCGCGAGTCCATTCGCGTTTTGATATAACGCCATATTCGGCGCTCCGCATCGGATTCCGCAAGGTCACCCGGCTCCCAGGCAGCGAGCCCCGAGGCGGCGATCTCGTTGATCAGCATGCGGTTTCCCAGGTAGGGTGCCAGCAGGCACAGTCCATTGATCTCATCCAAGTGCGAGCTGGCGTAGTCCAGCGCGATCAAGCCGCCCAGCGAAATTCCCGCCAACCAGATCGACGCGCCGGAAGCGCGCGCCGGCGCGATGATCTCAGAGTGCAGCCGCTCGAGTGCTTCGTGATCGTTCAGATGCTGCATTTCCAGATCGACAAACCGCAAGTCGATCGGCTTGCGGCGCTGCTTAACGGCGTGCGTGAAACCCTCTTGTTCGAAATCTCGTGCGAGGTGGTAGGCCCCGGGCAGCCAAATCATTTGCGTCGGGGCTGGCAGCCCCGAATTCGCCGCGCTGAAAATGCTACGCATGCACCCTGCCGGCGCGATGACCGATTGCCGCGAACAGCAGCGCGAGAAATGTGCCGGGTGCCACCGTGGTGCCGAGGGCAACGAGCACCGGAACCTGCGAGAAGGACAACAGACCGAAACCGATGACCGTGCTGGCATTGGCAATGAGCAGCGATGCGAGCGTCAGCGACTCGTTGCCCGGATCTTCGGCGTGGTCTTGACGATCAAAGAAGAGCGCGTAATTCGAACCCACCGCCACGATCAGCAGCATGCCGACCAGGTGCAAAATGCTCAGCTGCACGCCGGCCATGGCGAGGCCGGCGGCGACGGTCAGCACCGCCAATACCAGCGGCGCCAGCACACGCGCGACTCGCAGCGGCGAACGCAACGCGATCAGCAGCAATATCGTCAACGCCAAAAAACCAGCCAGCGAGTAGTGAATGGCCTCGGTTAGATAGCTGGCGTAGAGCGCGTCGGACTCCTGCTTGAGGTCGAGCACTCGGGCGTCCTCGACGTTGCCGTCCTTCAGCGCCGCCGCCACGCGAGCCAGGTCGATTACCCCGCCGACCTCGGCGCTGCGCAAGGGCAGCAGAGCATTCCAGCGCTCCCGCTGATGCAGAATCAGCGCGTCGAAGCCGGCACGCAGGGATGTTCCCGCCAAGTCGCGCGGCGTAACCAGTGCAGCATGCCGCGTCGTTTCCACATCCTCCAGGAAAGGCTGCAGGCGGTCGGCGCGCAGAGGCAGGTCATCGACGGCTTGCTTCACATTGGCCCGCAGTTCCGCCGCGCTGGGCAGGCTGCCGCGGCGGCTCTCTTGAGTCGCCAAGCTCGGCACATAGTTCGCGGGACTTTCGAAGCCGCCGATCACCTTTTCGTCCACCAAGGACTGCAATGCGGTTCCCGCGCGTTCGGCGCTGCGCAGGATTGATTCCATGTCGGGCCCCGAGACGATCACCAGATCGCGGACGTCGGCGGCGCCCAGATCCGCCCTCAGTTTGGCATCGTAGTGCTGCTCCTCGGCCGAGACAGGACTCAAGGCGGAGAGTTCGCGATTCCATAGCGTCGTTCGATTGAAGTACAGCAGCGCGAATGCCAGCATTGCGAGCGCGACGGCGCACGACAAGAGCACGGCACCCTTCAGTCCCTGGGCGCGCCGCAGCAGACCGGTAACACGCATGCCCAGCGGCGTCACGTTGCGAATCGAAAAATTGGCGGGCAGCAGCGCCGGCAGCAAGAAGCGGGTCACCAACGCGGCGGCAATCAAGCCGCTGATGGAGTAGAGCCCCAGTTGCTTGAGGCCGGGAAACCCGGAGGGCAGGAGCGAGGCAAATCCACACACGGACGTCAGCATCCCCAGGCGTATCGTTGGCCACCATCGCTGCTGCCACGTGCCGGCCGCGCCGCCGCCTGCGGAGTGGCGCGACTGAATGAAAAAATATATCGAGTAGTCGACCGATTCACCGATCAAGGTAATGCCGAAACCCAGCGTGACGCCGTGCACGGCGCCGAAACCCAGTGCGACGGCGGCGACACCGACCAGCGCGCCGGTGGCGACGGGAAGCAACCCCAAGCCGAGAGCCGTCAGCGACCGATAGACGAGAAGCAGCAGCGTCACGACCAGGATGCCGCTGGCGATGGACAGGCGCACTGCCGCGCGCTCGATCTTGGCGCGTGCCGCCACGGCAAATACCGCCGGGCCGCTCAAGCGCAATTGCATGCGAACCAAGCCTTGCGGCGCATCGGCCGCCGCGGCGGCAAATGCCGCGCGAATCGCATCAATGGCCCTGCTCTGAGCATCGCTGTCGGAGCCGCTTGCCGCGGTTTGCGCCACCGCCAACGCGCGGCTGCCGTCGCTGGAAACCCAAACGCCGTCGCGGCTTTGCGGGGCGGGCGAGCTCGCCAGCTCATCGATGATGTTCAGCAATTCGCCCGTTGGATCGCGCGGCAGCAGCGACTTGAACAAGAGGCCCGCGGGAGAAGCCAGATTGTCGATGGTGTCTTTGATGGCGGCATTCAGACCCTTGGCGGTAAAACGCTGCGCATTGACTGATTCGCTCAGCACGTAACGGTGCTGAAACAGAAATTCGCGATCTCTTTGGCCCGCGGCGGCTTCGCCGTTGTTGACGCTGGAAAAATCCGGATCCTTGCGCAGGCGCTCAGCCAGGGCCAACGATGCGCGCGCCCGCGACGCAGCGTCTCCCTGCTCGATGGCAATCAGGATCAGACGCGAAGCGGGCCCGTCGCGCAGTTGATCGACCAGCAATTGCTGCGCCGGAGTAGGATTGGCCGGCAGGAACGCGGAAAGATCGGTGATGTAGTGGGCACGCACCACGATGACGGCTGCGAATGCCACGCAGACCAGCCAAATGATGAGCATGCGCAGCCGCACGCTCATGGCAAAGTGGACGGCCGCAGCGTCATCAGCGATCGGTCGCCATCGGGCTGGCGAATTTCAACTCTCTGCAATTGATCCCGCATCCCGTCGATGCGCACCTGGGTAATGGATTGCTTGACCTTTGAATCCAACGGCACCAGGACCAGGCTCCAGCGCTCGAGGCTGCCGGCAAAATCCAGGTGAAACACGCGCTCGAGGGCGACGCGGTCGCCCGCCAACGTCGCTCGAATGCTTTCGACGAAGGGCAGCACCTGAGGGTAGGCGTGCAGGTCCGTCACGCGGCGGCTGTGCGCGCGTTCTACGGTCAGTATGCCGCCGCTGAGCACCAGCGTTTCGGTGCGAGGCTTGAGCGTGCGCTTCTCCAGCCGGTCCGGCGCTTCATAGCGCAACTCGCCCGAGGATTCGATCGGGCGCTTCAAGACGCTCAAGAATTGTTGTTCGATGAACTCGACCCGGCCATGCTGATGTGTTGCGAGCAAGCCCATGACCGCGTCGAGGTCGCCGAAACCAGCGGGCGCGGCATACACCGGCGCGCCGCCCAAGGCGCAGCACAGGCTCAATATCATCAGTGGCAAGCTGCGCAGCATTACTTGGCCCCGCTGGGCGCCGGCCGGCGCCAGAAATCGAAGAAGTTGAACCAGTTGTAAGGATCGCTGCGGCAATACTGCTCGAGCACCGCGACGTAGCGCTCGATCGCGGCACGAACCGCCAGTTCCCGGCTGCCGACGCTGGTGACCGAAAAATCGGCGACCTTCTCGAAGGCTACATGATAGCAATTTCCGCCGCGGTACAATCCGACCATGAAAAATACCGGGCAGCGCAAAATGGCGGCCGCGCGCATCGGTCCGGTGGGCACAAATGCCTGCCTTCCCAAAAATGTCACGGGCTGCGCCGGTTCCTCGCCGAGCGTGCGATCGGCCAGCACGCCGACGTAAGCTCCCTGGTCGAGGCGCTCCGCAATGTTCAGCATTGCGTCGATCTGGCCCAGAGCAACGATGTCAGCGACCCAGTCCGGATTGATGGCGGCGAGAATGCCGCTGATCTTGCGCGCATTCTCCTCATACATGGCCATTGCAACGCGCAGCCCATGCTGGCGCCGGCTCAAGGAATGCATGACTTCGAAACTGCCCATGTGCGCGCCCATCAACATCGCACCGCGGCCCTTGGGCTCGTGCGCCAGCACCATGTCTTCTCCTTGCACGGAGATATTGAATTTTTCGAACTGGCCGTTGATGAGGTAGACCCGATCATGGATCGTCGTCGCGAAGCTCAAGATCTGCAGGAACCGATCGCGGGCCCTGGGTTCCCGTCCGAGCGCGAGGCGCAAATAGGTCCGCGAGTGCCGCCGTGCGCCGGGCCCGAACAAGAAAAAGTACAGGGCGATTCCGTACAGAATGAGGCGGCTCGCCCGGCGGCCGCAGCGCAACGAAAGAAACGCCATGATTCGCAGCAGCCACAGGCTGCCGCGTTCCCGGTGCCTGATCCATTCGGCCGCCTTCGCTGCCGGGTCGACGGGGTCTGCCGTTCTAGGATTCATGCAGGGTGCCGCCGGCAATCTTGCGATCTGCAACGCTGATCGTGAAGCGAATCAATCCTGCCGACGGGGCTTCATGCTCGAATACCAGCGAATCGCGCGGCCGAACCGCATCGAGAAATTTCACGGACGAGACATGCCAGGATTTAAGATCGATGCCGCGCGCGGATTCCAAGATCGTGAGCATCTCGTCCAGCAGTGCCGCACCGGGAAAAACCGGAAAGGCCGGAAAATGGCCGCAAAAAGCCGGGTGGTCCGCGGCAATATGCAGGGTGCTTTGCATTTTCATTGCGACTCGTTGATCCGCAATTGCTCGTCCGCAAAACCCTGCAGGGCGTGTTGGGGCAGTTTGCCGGTCGCGTTTCGAGGCAGTTGCTGCACGATCAGCAACGGCCGCGGCAGAAATACCGGATCGATCAGTTGGCGCAGCCGTTCGGTCAAGGTTGCGACGCTCATGCCCGGTGCGACGACGACTGCGGCCAGGCGCGCCACGCCGGTGGATCCGCTCGACTCCTCGCGCAGAAAGAATGCCCCGTCGATGACACCGGGAATGGCGTTGAGTTGTGCGTTCAAATAACCGAATGAGCTGCGCTTGCCCGCGACGTTGACCAGGTCGGCCGTCCGGCCGTGTAGCAAGAATTCATCCTTGCCCGTGATTTCGATGACGTCGCACATCGGCGTCAATTGCTCGACGTGCCCGCCTTGCGCAAAAACTTGACCATTCGAGACGGTCAGATGCACCCCGGGCCAGAGGCGCCACGCCGGGGTCTGGGCCGTGCGCCGCAGGGCAATCTGGCCGGTTTCCGTCGAGCCGTAAATTTCCAGAAGCGAAGCGCCGTATTTTTCCTCGACTTCGCCCGCCAATTCCCGGCTCAAGGGGGCTGTTGCCGAGATCACCAGGTCGAGCGCCGGAAAATCGACGCCTGAGGACAGCAGCGTGCGCAAATGGATGGGTGTGGTCACCAAACCCCTGGGCCGCGGCACTTGCGCGACGGCGGCAGCGACGTCTGCGGGGTAAAAGGGCCGTTCGGCGCTCAAGGCGTTGCCGCTCAACAGCGCCAGCAGCACGGTCGATTCGAAGCCGTACATGTGTTGACCCGGGACTGTGCCCACCAAAGCGTGGCTCCTGCCGTCCAATAGCCCCAAGGTTTGCGCGCCGCTGAGCACGCTGCGTGTCAGCAGCCCCCAGGTTTTTCTGAAGGGTACCGGCATGCCGGTGGATCCTGATGTGAACACGATGGCCGCGAGCTGTGAGGCCGCAATCCGAGGCACCTCGAAGGGTATGGCCGGTGCGTTCGGGGACGCCGATTCAATGATCAGGTCCGGATAGTAAACCTGCGGCAATTCTATTTCGCAGCGCATGTCGTCCGTCAGGCAGAAGGCGTCGGCTGCGAACGCCGCAAGCTGCGTAATCACCTGTGGTGTATGCGTCGACGGCAACAGGCTGACGCGCTCCGACATCAGGCAGGCAGCGAGTCCGACCGTGAAGCGATAGCGATCGGCGCAGACATTCAGGACATGTTTGGCCTTGGGCAATCGCTGCGCCAGCAGTGCGGCGTCGGCAAGAAATTGCCGGGCCGTAATGCCGACACCGGATCGATACGCGATTATCGAGGCCGGCGAGGGGTGCGAGAGTAGCGCGATCGCGTCCATTTTCTAAGGCGAATCCGCGAAATAGACCCGCAACGTAGCAATCAATCCGCTGCGATGCACCTGCGGCAGCACGCGGCGGCGGACCATGTATTCCGCCACGAACATCGCCAAGATCAGCGGCAGCGCGCAGAAATTGACGAACAGCGACCAGATCCGCAGCGGCACAAAAGCGAACAACAAAATCGTTGCCGCGAGATTCAGAAGAAAGAACATCACCCATGCCAGCGTGACATTGCGCGTGTAGCGCAGCTCGAGATCGCTCAACGGGCCATGCACCTTGTCCGCGAGTTGCGTGCACAGCGGCACGCTGCCTTTCCGCAGCGAGCGGCCGAACGTGACGGCCATGATGCAATAAAAGCCGCACTGCTGTACCAGGTACACGATGGAAAAATTCTGCGTGAGCAATGGCCAGAAGGCACGCAACAGGATGGCCGCCGCCACTCCGCCTACGCAGGCGATGAGCGCGCCGCTCGAGCGCCAAAGCAAAACGAGACCGAGGGTGAGCATGGGTGCAAGCGCGAGTCCCGCCCCCAAATCGTGGGCCTGCGGATTTAGGTTGCTGTAATGCGACAGTACGGAGTAGGCGATGAAAAACAAGACGACGGCAGCAAGCTGCAGTCTACGTCCCGAGGCCATGACTACTTGGTTCTCTGTGCCGCAATGTACTCTGCTAGATGCCTCATAGAACGAAAGATCTGCTGATTCTCCTGGCTATCGGCCCGAAGATGAATGCCGTACTGCTTGGAGACGATCAACGCCACCTCCAAGATATCGATGGAATCCAACCCCAATCCCTCGCCATACAAGGGGGCATCGGGATCAATATCCTGAGGCAGAACCTCGAGATTCAGGGCTTCCACGAACAGCGCGGCAAGTTCCCGCTGGAGACCGACATCGGTCAGCGGCGCCGGCTGTTGCATGAGCGACGCTTTGTCGGCCATAGGTTTGAGCTTTCAATAGGAGTTCTAAGTAGCGGCATTATATAGGTGCGGGCCGGTGCGGCAACTGACTGGCGTATGCTAGCGCCATGCAGGCACCGCACCCGCCGTTGCGCGAGTACTACACGCTGGAAGCGGAACGGCGCGGCTGGGTACGGCAGATTTTTGACCGCACTGCGGGGGATTATGACCGCATCGAGCGCGTCATGGCCCTGGGGTCCGGCTCTTGGTACCGCAGAAAGGCGCTGCGCCGGGCCGGCCTGCAGACCGGCATGCGGGTATTGGATATCGGGGTGGGGACCGGCCTCACGGCCAAGCAGGCGGCTCTTTTGGTTGGTATATCTGGCCAAGTCACCGGTGTCGATCCCAGCGTGGGAATGATCAAGAGCGCCAAAGTTCCCATCGGCGTCGTCCTGGTGATCGGCAGCGCCGAGGCCATTCCGGTCGCGGCGGAAACCGCGGACTTCTTGTGCATGGGCTATGCGCTGCGCCACATCGCCGATATGTCAGTCGCGTTACGGGAATTCATGCGGGTGCTGAAACCCGGCGGCCGGATATGCCTCTTGGAAATCACGCGCCCTGAGGCCTTGGTGCCGCGCGCCGTGCTCAAGGCCTATATGCGTGGAGTGGTGCCCTTCCTCGCCGGCATTCTCGGAGAAAATTCCGATTCGCCCAAACTGATGCGCTACTACTGGGACACGATCGATGCCTGCGTCGCGCCGCATGAAATTCTCGGGGCGATCCGCGACGCGGGTTTCGTCGATGATTATCGCCGGGTGGAGATGGGGATTTTTTCCGAATACTGCGCCCGCAAACCGCTTTAGGCGCGAAGTATGCGCCTTACGGCCAATAGCGGCAGCCGCGCGATAAATCCGAGAAACAGCCTGAAATGCATCCAGGTCAGCAGTGCGTTGTCGCGCCAATAGTTGAAATGAGAGACGCCGCCTTGCTCCGGGCTGAAGTAGCGTACCGGCGCCGGCAGATTGATCGGCCGCACGCCGCGCCAGCACAAACGCACCACGGCCTCCACATCGAAGTCGAAGCGCCGCATCCAAATCTGTCCGCGCATGACCTTGAGCAGCGCTCCGATGGGATAGACTCGAAAGCCGAACAGCGAATCGTGTATTCCCGCCCACAGCGTTTCGAGATTGGCCCACCAGTTCGAAACCCGGCGACCCTTGACGCGCAAGCTGGGGGCGCTGGCGTCAAATACGGGTTCTCCCAGCACCATGGAATCGGGTGATTCCAGGGAAGCTTGCATGAAGGCGGGTATGCACTGCGCCGGGTGTTGCCCGTCCGAATCCAGCGTCAACACGTGCGTGAAGCCCAGCGCCTGAGCTTCCTTGAGGCCAAACATCACCGCTGCGCCCTTGCCCCGGTTCTGCGGCAGCACCCAGATTCGCAGGGCCGGCTCCTGGGCTGCCATTTCCGCCAAGCGATGTTCCGAATGATCGGTGCTGCCGTCGACCACGACCCAGACGGGCGCCCATTGATCGAGGGCCGCGCGCACCGTTGAAAACACTTTGGGTCCGGGGTTGTAGCTCGGAATGAGCACAAGATGAGTGCTCGATGGCCTCATGACTCGTGTTTCAGCCAGCGGGACTGAAGAGCGCCCTCGAGCTCCTGACGATAGTAGCGGTCGAGCTCTGCCGTGAAGGCCGCCACATCGGACGGCGGATCGAAGCGGCGGCCCAAACGAACCTTGTAGGTGATGGGCAGTTCGGGCCGCTTGAACAACGGCCAGCCCTTGCTCAAAAACGGCGAGTCGGTTTCGATCACCAGCGTCTGCACGGGAACCCTGGCATGTTTTGCGATCAGGCCGACGCTGCCCACCAGGGGGTTGATCGGAAACCGCGTGGTCCGAGTGCCCTCGGGAAACAGCAGCAGCACGCCGCCGGCTTGCAAGTGCGCCACGGATTCCTTGACCATCTGTCTGGAAGAGTCGTTGCGCACGTAGCGCGCCAGCCTCGATCCTGACCCCAAGAACACATTTTTCATGAGTTCCGATTTCATCACGCACACCAAATTCGGATGCCGTGTCAGGATCAATAGCGCGTCGATCAGCGCCGGATGGTTCGGCGCGAGGATCACGGGCGGGCCGCCTCTCAAAATATCGACGGCGCGCAAATCCAGCCGATAGGTTCCCGTGATCGACAAGGACCAGGAGTAGATTCGGAAACCCGCCATGATACCGAAGCGGCCGACCGCGGTGCCCAAGCGCGGCGGCAGGATGAAATAGAGCGGCAGGGCGAATACCGACCAGGTCAGGCAGATGAGTCCCAGCAAAGTCAGGGAACTGTACAGCGCGAAATATTCGTATATGACTTTTAGGAAACGCGGCATCGTCGCTGTCAGTCCGGTATTTGCACGACCTGTGTTGATTTCTTGATCATCCAGGAGAAACCAAATCCGCCCGTCCAATAACTTTTGCGCTGAACCAGGGGGCTGTCAACAAAGGCTGCGCCGGCCAGCGTGTCGTAACGCATATACGCGCCCACCCAAAACTTGGGGTATCGTTTCGACAGGGCGGCCAGCGTCTGCGTGCCGGCATAGCCGCCCCGGGCCGTGAATTGCGGCCGCAAGGCCGTCGCAAACTGAGGGGCAACCGAGTAGAAATAGTCGTGGTAGCGGTGATCTGCAAACAGCGGGCCTGCCAACAGCCCGAGATTCCATCCCGGCAGTCCGAATGGATCCCGAAGATCCAAATTCAACCTCGGGCTGAAGGTCCAGCCGATGATGCGCGGCGAAGCTTCGACCGTTGCAGCGGCGCGCAGCGGCATGCGCAAGTCCAACTTGATGCGGCGATCGTCGCTGCGCAGCAGGTGGAAATCGAACGAAGGTCCCATCTCGACCGTGGAACGCAAATCCGGCATGCCGCTGCGCTCACGGTCGTTGCGCACCGGCGTTGTCAGGTTAAAGCTCAAATTGACTTCGAGCCAATCCTGATTGAACAGCGTACCGCGCACCCCGTCCCGATCCGCCTTGAGGAATTTCCCGTTGTAGACAATGTAGGGAACGGGCAGGGGATAGGCGTGCGTGGTATTCGAACCCCGATAGTCCTGAAAGGCAATCGCACCCGCGCCGAGACCGAACTCCCACAACGGCGCCTCTTTCGCGTAGGACGGAACCCCCCAGAACAGCACGGCAAGCGCGACGAGGGCAAGGGTCCGAGACTCGGGCATACGCATCCATGATGAGGGTCCTATCGAGTGAACCCGGGCGACCGCATCCTAGTCTAAGATACTGAGCCATGCACATCTTGATAGTCGAAGACGACGACGTCGCGCGGGATTACCTGGCGAAAGCGCTGCGGGAGGCCGGTCACACGGTCGATGCCGCGGGCAATGGTCTCGAAGGATTGCACATGGCCTCCTCCATCGCAGTCGATCTGGCAATTGTCGATCGCATGCTGCCAAAGATGGACGGACTCGCGCTGGTGCAGTCGCTGCGGGCCACGGGACGCAAAATGCCGGTCCTCATCTTGAGCGCGCTGGGCGATGTCGATGACCGCATCACAGGGCTGCGTGCCGGCGGCGACGATTATTTGACCAAGCCCTATCACATGGCGGAATTGCTGGCGCGCATCGACGCGCTTGCCCGCCGCGGCGAAGCGGGCAACGCGGAAGCGAGCACCAAATTGAAATTGGCCGATTTGGAACTGGATCGCATGACCCGCCGGGTCGTGCGCAACGGCAAGAAGATCGAATTGACCGCGCGCGAGTTCCAGCTGCTCGAATTCATGATGCGCCATAGCGGCCAGGTCGTGACGCGCACCATGTTGCTGGAGGGTGTCTGGGACTATCACTTCGACCCGCAAACCAATGTGATCGACGTGCATATCAGCCGCTTGCGGCAGGCGATCGACAAGGATTTCGACAAGCCACTGCTGCATACCGTGCGCGGTGCGGGTTACAGCTTGCGCGAAGACGAATAACGGCGCTGGAGCCCGAGGAGCCTGTCTGAGTCCCGACCAGCGCTTTCTCGGTGTTCTCGATACGTCGCCGTTCCGTATCGCCATCGTCTATTCGATCGTGTTCGCCATCGGCGCGGCGGCGCTCATCTATGCGGTCGATTTCGCCGTATCCCGCGTCGTCGACGGGAGCACCGACAATCTCATCGAAGCGGAAGTACAGGGACTGCGCGAGCAAATGCTGGTCCTCTCGCGCGGCGACTTCATCGAATTGATCGAGCAGCGCTCCCAGGACCAGGATGTGCGCGGCGCGGTGTACTTGATGGTGGATCCGCAGCTGCGCCCGGTGGCGGGGAATGTGCCCGCGTGGCCGAAAATCAACGCCAAGGAGAAGTGGTTTCTGTTCAAGGTGTCGGTGCCCTTCGGCGACGAGACGCGCGAGCACGAAATGCGCGCGCGTTATTTTGCGCTGCCCGGCGGCTATCAAATGCTCGTCGGACACGACGTGCAGGAACGCCAGGACGTCAAGAATCTGATGATGCGCGGCCTGATCGCCGCGGTGGTGTTGACCCTGCTGCTGGGATTGGGCGGCGGTTTTTGGATGGGGCGGCGCATTCTCGCGCAGGCCGGCGCGATTTCCGCGGTCGCGACCCAAATCATGCGCGGCGACCTGTCGCAACGTCTGCCGGTCCGAGATGCCGATGACGAGATCAACACGCTGGCGCGCGAGATCAACACCATGCTCGACAAGATCGAGCAGCTCACCTTGGGGATGCGCACCGTTCTTGACAGCGCGGCGCACGACCTGCGCACCCCGCTCAATCGGCTGCAGGCAACCGCGGAGGGGGCGATGACGACGCTCACGCCGGGCTCGGCCGAGCGCCGCGTGCTCGAACGGGTCACGACCGAGGTGGACCAGATGCGCAGTACACTGGATGCGCTGCTGCGCATCGCGCTGGCCGAGACCGGCACCGTGGCGCGCGAAATCGTCGACCTATCGGAGCTGGTCGCGAGTGTGGTCGAGCTCTATGCGCCGGTGAGCGAGGAGCGCGGCATTGTGCTCGAAAGTTCCGTGGCGTCCGGGGCGCAGGTACAGGGCAATCGGCAACTGCTGGCTCAGGCGCTCGCCAATTTGCTCGACAATGCGATTAAATTCACGCCCGACGGCGGCCACATTCGGGTGGTGCTGGACGGATCCGGCAGCGCGCCGCAAGTCATCGTGGAAGACAACGGGCCCGGCATTCCGGCCGACAAACGCGAGATGGTGCTCGGCCGCCGCGTGCGCCTGGACGAGGCGCGGAAATTTCCAGGTTCTGGATTGGGCTTGTCGCTCGTGGCTGCAGTGACGAAATTGCACGGCGCGCACCTGGTGCTCGATGACGCGGGCCCGGGTTTGAAGGTTTCATTGAAGTTTTGAGGAGAGAGCATGAAGAATTTGGCAATCGTCTGCATCGCCGGCCTTGCGGCTTGCGCCAGCAATCAGCCGCCGACCGCGCCGACCGCGCCCACCGCGGCCGCCGCGCCGGCTCCGCGCCCGACTCTGCACTCGGGGATCGATCTTCAATACGTCGACGCCGCGACGCGTCCCCAGGACGACGTGTATGAATATTTGAACGGCAAATGGCTGCGGGATTATCAGCTGCCGGCCGATAAAGGTGCGGTCGGCTCCTTCACCACGCTGCAGGATAAGACCGAGGAACAGCTGCGCGCCATCGTCGACGGCCTCGATCAGGGCCCGTCCAATGGCGATCCCGACGCGAAGAAGCTCGCCGATCTGTATGCCAGCTACATGAATGAGGCTCACCTGGAGGGCTTGGGCGTCAAGCCTGTGCTGGCAGAGTTTGCCGCGATCGATGCGATCAAGAACATGAATGCCGTCCCAGGTGTGATGGCGCACATGGTCGAGATCGGCGCGAACGCGCCCTTCGGCCTGCAGGTCAATGTGGATGCCCGGGATTCGTCACGCTATGCCGTCAATCTGTTTCAGGGCGGATTGGGGTTGCCGGATCGCGACTACTACCTGAAGGACGATGCCAAGCTCAAGGAAGCCCGGCTCGCCTATCGGGCGCACATTGAAAAAATGCTGGGCATGGCCGGCCAGGCCAAGGCCGCGCAAAGCGCCGCCAAGATTCTCGAATTGGAAACGGCATTGGCAAAGATTCAGTGGACGCGGGTGCAAGACCGCGATCCCATCAAGACCTACAACAAGACGGCCATCTCCGAGCTCCCCGCGCTGGTGCCGGGGTATGACTGGCAACGCTACCTGCGCGTCTCCGGCATCGAAGGCAAGGTCGACTACGTGATCGTGGCCCAACCTACATACTTTACGAGCTTGAGCAAAGTGTTGAGCGCCACGCCGTTGCGGGTATGGAAGGCGTATTTCAAATGGCGCGTGCTGTCGGCAGGGGCGCCGTACATGTCGAAGGCCTTCGTCGACGAACGATTCGCGTTCACCGGCGGGGTGCTGCGCGGGGTGCCGGAAAACCAGGCTCGCTGGAAACGCGGCATCACGCTGCTCGACGGCAGTCTCGGCGAGGCGCTGGGCAAGCTCTACGTGGCGAAGTATTTCCCGCCGCAGAACAAGGCCCGCATGCAGGCGCTGGTTCAGAACCTGCTGGAGGCTTACCGCCGCGACATCGACACGCTCGATTGGATGAGCTCGGACACCAAAGTTGGCGCCCAGGCCAAGCTGGCGA
Source organism: Steroidobacteraceae bacterium (assembly GCA_035488895.1). Taxonomy (GTDB): domain Bacteria; phylum Pseudomonadota; class Gammaproteobacteria; order Steroidobacterales; family Steroidobacteraceae; genus Bog-1198. The sequence goes on along the minus strand of DATHKV010000230.1, from coordinate 18,078 downwards.
AAATGCTGCCGAAGATCGGCTATCCGGATCGGTGGCGCGACTACAGCGCGCTCAAAGTCTCGCGCGACGATCTGCTCGGCAACTTCGTTCGCGCCAATCAATTCGAGTACCGGCGCAATCTGGCCAAGTTGGGCAAGCCTGTCGATCACAGCGAATGGGGCATGAATCCGCAGACCATCAACGCCTCCTACAACGCCACGCGCAATGAAATCACATTCCCCGCGGCGATCCTGCAGCCGCCATTCTTCGACGCCGACGCCGACGATGCCGTGAACTACGGCGGCATCGGCGGCGCCATCGGCCATGAGATGAGCCACGGTTTCGATGATCGCGGCAGCCAGTTTGATGCCGACGGCAATCTGCACGACTGGTTCACGAAGGCCGACCACGACAAGTTTGCCGAGAAGGCCAAGGCGCTGGTGGCGCAATACAACGCCTATGAGCCGGTACCCGGTTACCATGTCAATGGCGCGCTCACCCTGGGCGAAAACATCGGCGATAACTCCGGTCTGGCGATTGCCTACAAGGCTTACCGGATTTCGCTGGCCGACCATGAGGCGCCCGTGATCGACGGTTTGAGCGGCGATCAGCGCCTGTATCTGGGGTGGGTGCAGGTCTGGCGCGGCAAGGTACGCGAGGCAGAGGCAATCCAGCGCATCAAGACCGACCCTCACTCGCCGCCGGCGGTGCGCGGCACGGCGCCGCTTCGCAACCAGCCGGGCTTCTATGCGGCATTCGGCTTGAAGCCGGGCGACAAGATGTATTTGCCGCCCAATGAACGGGTGAGCATCTGGTAAGCGTCAATTTATCGGCGGTGCAGTTGACGGCCGGCGCCCTTCAGTTTTCTTAAGTCACTGAATATACAGATAAAAATGCTTTAAAAATCTTCTGGCATAGAACTTGCTCGATTTGAGGCTGCGGCACGTGCCCGCGCTTTGGAATCGAACTATGGCCGACGAAGCTGAAGACGCTCCTCCCCCCCCGCCCAAAAAGTCAGGCGGATTCATGGGTACCGTGGTGAACGGGGTGGGCATTTTCGCCCTCACCTTGGGTGCAGTCGTGATCGGCGGCATCATCAATGCCAAGCTGCACCCGCTCCCAGATCTGAGACTGGACAAGGACGGCAAGATCACTGCGATCGTGCCGGAGCCCGCTGCGGGCAAAGCCGGCGCGGAAGGACACGGCTCCGGCAAGCCCTCGGTGTACTTCGCCATCGATCCGCCATTGGTCGTGAACTTCGAAGACGGCTCCGCGGTGCGATTCCTGCAGATCACCATGGAGGTCATGGCGCACGACGAAAAGTCCATCGAGAGCGTGCAAAAGAACATCCCGTTGATCCGCAATAACCTGCTGTTGCTGATGAGCAATCGCAATTATCAGAACATGATGTCGCGCGAGGGCAAGGAGAAGCTGCGGCAAGAAGCGCTTGCGGAAGTCCGCGCGGTGCAAAAGAAAGACGGCGGCCCCGAGGTGGACGACGTCCTGTTCACCAGTTTCGTGGTGCAGTGATGGAGGAATCCGCGGCGCGAATCTCCAACGAGGAGGTGCAGGCCCTGCTGGAAAGGAACGGCAAGGAAGGCCCGGCAACCGTACGGCCCTATGATTTTGCCGCGCAGCGCATCAATCGGACCGACCTACCCCTGCTCGAGGTGATCTGCAAAAGCTTTGGTGATCGTGCCGGCGCCTCGCTGTCCGGATTACTGGGGCGCGATGCCAGCCTGCAATTCGATTCGCTGGAAATGGTGAAGAGCGCCGATTTGCAGGCCTCGTTGCCGGTACCGGCCACTCTCGCGGTGGTGCGCCTCAAGCCGCTGCCGGGATTTGCCTATGTGAGCGTCGAGCCCGCACTGTTGCTGACTTTGCTGGACGGCTTCTTCGGCGGCACGGGCCGCGCCAATGCGGATCCGCAGGCGGCGGTCGCGCCGGCGGCGCAACGCTTCCTTGCGTTGATGCTGCGCAGCTTCGCGGCGGACGTGACGGCCGCTTGGGCTGCGGTCTCGCCGGTGGAACTCGAATTGGTCAAGCAGGAAACCAACCCGCGCCTGGTGCAGTTGGGCGGCGCGCTCGAGTCGGTCATCGTCGCCAAGTATACGGTCGAATTCGCGGCCCGTAGCGGCCGCATCGACTGGCTGCTCCCCGACGCTTTGCTCAGTCCCATTCGCGAGACGCTCGCGGGCGATGGCGCCGCTGCCGCCCCGGTGCGCAAACAAGAAGCGTGGGCGCCGGTGATCACCCAGGCGCTGCAGGAGGCGCAACTGGACACGCGCGCCGTTCTCGCTCAGGCGCAAATCAGCCTGCGCGAATTGGTGAGCCTCGCGCCGGGCGACATCATCCCGATCGAAGCGCCGCAGCAGGTCACCTTGTTGGCCGGCGACGTCCCGCTGTATCGCGGCCGCTTCGGCATCTCGCAGGGGCACAACGCCCTCAAAATTCTTCCAGGAGTCCCCGTATGAGTCCGCCCGATCCGAAAAATGCCGCTGTCGCGCGCGCGCAATTCAGCGACCTAGGCCCCAACGCCGGCGGCGGCGGCGGGCAGGAAATGAATTTGAAGCTCATTCTCGACGTCGCGGTCACGCTGGCCCTCGAAGTCGGACGCGTGAAGATGTCGGTGCGCGACCTGCTGCAGCTGGCGCCGGGCGCGGTGGTCGAACTCGACCGCCTGGCAGGCGAGCCGCTCGATGTGCTGGTGAACGGCGTGCGCATCGCGCGCGGTGAAGTCGTGGTGGTCAACGAAAAATTCGGCATTCGCCTCACCGACGTGGTCAGCGAGACGGAGAGGATGGAGCACGCGCAATGACGGCGATGGCGCAACCCGCCTCCCCGTTGTCGATCGGCAGCTTGACGCAGCTCACGTTGAGCCTGATCGCCATCGTCGCGTTGATTCTGGCGATCGGCTGGGTTCTGAAGCGCTTCAAGTTGAACGCCCCGCGCGGTTCCGTCGACAGCGAGGTTCTCGATCAGCTGAGCATCGGGCCGCGCGAGCGCGTGGTGCTGGTTCGCATCGGCGAGGCTCAAGTGTTGCTCGGCGTCAGCGCCGGCGGCATCGTCGCCTTGACGCCGCTGACGACCCCCATCTCGCTGCGGGCCGCCAATCGCACTCCGCCCTTCGCCGAACGGCTGCGCGACCTCATGAAGCGGCCGGGGCCGCCGTGATCAAGGCATTGCGTTTCCATCGTCTGATTGCGGCTGCGGGGCTCGTGCTTCTGCCGCTCATCGCCGGCGCGCAGGCTGCGTTGCCCGCCGTCGCCTTGAAGTCGGCCGCCGACGGCGTGCAGACCTATTCGCTCACCTTCCAGATTCTCATATTGATGACCCTGCTGACGCTGCTGCCGGCGATTTTGCTGGCCATGACGGCGTTCACCCGGATCATCATCGTGCTGTCGATACTGCGGCAGGCGCTCGGCATGGCAACCACGCCATCCAATCAAGTGCTCACGGGGCTCGCGCTGTTTCTGACGTTCTTCGTGATGGCAACGACGCTGGAGCAGTCGTACGCATCCGGCATCAAGCCTTACATGGATGGCCAGCTTGCCGGAGAAGTGGCGATCGACCGCACCGTCGCGCCCTTGAAGAAATTCATGCTGGCGCAGACGCGCGAAAACGATTTGCAGCTGTTCTCCAAGCTCTCCGGCAAGGCGCAATTCAACAGTGCCGAGGATGTGCCGTTGTCCGTCCTGGTGCCGACGTTCCTCACCAGCGAGCTGAAGACCGCCTTCCAAATCGGCTTCATGGTGTTCATTCCCTTTTTGGTGATTGACCTGGTGGTCGCGAGCGTACTCATGTCCATGGGCATGATGATGCTGTCGCCGGTCCTGGTGTCCCTGCCATTCAAGATCATGTTGTTCGTCGTGGTCGATGGCTGGACCCTGCTCATCGGCACCCTCGCATCGAGTTTCCATCAATGACGCCCGAGACCGTCATGGACCTGGCGCACAAGACGCTGCTGGTCACCTCGTTGATTTCAGCACCGCTGCTGCTGATCGCGCTCATCACCGGATTGGTGATCGGCATGCTGCAGGCGGCGACTCAGATCAATGAGTCCACCCTGAGCTTCATCCCGAAGCTGCTGATGCTGGTCCTCACCCTGTTCGTCGCCGGTCCGTGGATCTTGCGGATGCTGATCGATTTTACCCACGAATTGTACGCCAGCATCCCGGCGATGGTCGGTTAGCCGCATGCAGCCCATGACCCTGAATGCCGCCGACGTGTCGATGTGGGTGAGCCGCATGTGGTGGCCTGCGCTGCGCGTCGCTGGTTTTGTGATCGCGGCGCCCATCGCGAGCGAAGGCGTCATACCGGGTCTGGTCAAAATCGTGCTGATCCTGTCGCTCGCGTTCCTGCTGGGCCCCCTGATACCGGTGCCGGCGGGCCTGTCGATCTTTTCCGGCGCGGGACTGCTGACCGCCGCGCTCGAGCTGCTCATCGGCGTGGCGATCGGCATGGTGGTGCAGGTGACTTTCGAGGCGCTGGTGTTCGCCGGCCAAAGCATTTCACTCACCATGGGCCTGGGCTTCGCGACGCTGGTCGATCCTCAGCGCGGCGCACAAGTGCCGGTGCTCGGCCAGCTGTTCATGATTTTCGGCACGCTGACCTACCTTGCGATCAACGGCCACTTGATGCTGCTCGGCGCCCTGGTGGAGAGCTTTCACACGCTGCCGATCGGCGCGCATCTGAATCAGAACTTTTTGCTCTCGCTGGTGCTGTGGGGCGCGCATGTGTTCGACACGGGTCTGTTGATCGCGCTGCCGGCCGTCATTGCGCTGGTGATCGTCAATCTCGCGCTGGGCGTCGTGACCCGCGCCGCGCCGCAGCTCAATTTATTCGGCATCGGGTTCACCATCACGCTCATGAGCGGGTTCTTCGTATTGCTCGCCGGACTCGACGGCATCATGTCGGGCATCGCCACTCTTATTAACAATGCTCTGATGGCTGTCGGAGATTTGGTCGGCGGTCACGCCCCGGGGGTGCCCTGATGGCTGAATCGGATATGGGCGGCGAACGCACCGAAGAACCTTCGCAACGACGCCTGCAGGAGGCGCGCGAGCGCGGCCAGATACCCCGTTCGCGCGAGCTGACGAATTTTGCCTCCATGATCGGCGGCAGCGCGGCGCTGGTGGCGGTCGGCGGAACGGCCGCATCGCAATTGGCGCAGATGATGCGCCGCTCACTGTCCGTCGATTACCGGGCTCTGCGCACCACGGACTCGATGAGCGCGTCGCTGGGCGATGCCTGCATGAACGCCCTGTCCGCGGTATTGCCGGTATTCGGCGCACTCGTGGTCATGGTGCTGCTGGCGTCGGTGGCGCTGGGCGGATGGAATTTCACCACGCAAGCGCTGGCGCCGGATTTTTCCCGATTGAGCCCGTTAGCGGGCTTGAAGCGCCTGTTCGGCCTTCACGGCGTGGCGGAATTGGGCAAGGCGCTGCTCAAATGCATCATCGTCAGTGCGGTATGCGCCGGCATCGTGTCATGGATTTTCGGCGACGTGCTGGCGCTCGCGCGCATGGCGCCGCGGGCTGCCGTCATGCGCGGCGCGGGACTCTTGGGCTGGGCCTTCGTGTGGCTGTGCGCCTCGCTCGCGCTGGTGGCGGTCGTCGACGTGCCCCTGCAGATCTTCCAGTTCAAGCGCCAGTTGCGCATGACGCGCCAGGAATTGCGCGACGAATCCAAGGAGTTGGACGGCCGTCCGGAGACCAAGCAGCGCATACGCCAGATGCAGCAGACGCTGGCGCGGCGGCGGATGATGCACAAGGTGCCCACGGCCGATGTGGTGATCGTCAACCCGACGCACTTCGCGGTGGCGCTGAAGTACGACCCGAAGAAGATGCGCGCGCCTGTGGTTCTGGCAAAGGGCGTCGATCTGGTCGCGCAGAACATACGCCGCATCGCCGAGGAGAATCGCGTGCCGGTGTTCGAGGCGCCGAGACTGGCGCGCGCCTTGTACCGCTCGACGGACCTGAACAAGGAAATCCCGAACGGTCTGTATGTCGCCGTGGCGCAGGTGTTGTCCTACATCTTCAGGGTACGCACCTTGAATCCAACCATTGCGGCGCGCGTTGTGCGGCCCAATCCCAAAGTCGACGATGAGTACCTAGACGTATGAGCGCGCGCGGCGCAGTAGCGACGGTCGGCGAATTCGCCCGCAACGGCCTCGGCGTGCCGGTGTTGGTGATGGTCGTGCTCGCCATGATGGTGCTGCCGCTGCCGGCGTTCCTGCTGGACATCTTCTTCACCTTCAATATTTCGCTGTCGCTCATGATTTTGCTGGCCGTGATCTACGTGCGGCGCGCGCTCGAATTTGCGACGTTTCCCACCGTGCTGTTGGGCGCGACATTGCTGCGCCTCGGCCTGAACGTCGCCTCGACCCGCATCGTGCTCATCAACGGACACACCGGCGCCCAGGCAGCCGGCCATGTCATCGCCGCGTTCGGTCACTTCGTGGTCGGCGGCAACTATGCCGTCGGCATGGTGGTGTTCACGGTGCTGGTGATCATCAATTTCGTGGTCATCACCAAAGGCGCCGGACGCATTTCGGAGGTCAGCGCCCGCTTTACCTTGGATGCCATGCCCGGACGGCAAATGGCGATCGACGCCGATTTGAACGCGGGCATCATCACGCAAGCCGACGCGATTCTGCGCCGGCAGGAAGTTCGCGAGGAAGGCGATTTCTACGGCGCCATGGACGGTGCCAGCAAGTTCGTGCGCGGCGATGCCATCGCCGGGATCTTGATCGTGTTCATCAATTTGTTCGGCGGCACCATCATCGGCGCGGCCCAGCACGGCATGTCGCTCGCCGATGCGGGACGCACCTACGCCTTGCTCACCATCGGCGACGGTCTCGTGGCGCAGATCCCGGCGTTGCTGCTGTCGGTGGCCGTGGCCATTCTGGTGACGCGCGTCTCGCGTCCGCACGACATGAGCCAGCAGATCATGGCGCAGGTGCTGGGGCAGCCTCGAGCCCTCGCCGTCACCAGCGGAATCCTGGCGCTGCTCGGCGTCATTCCAGGCATGCCGAATTTCGTGTTTTTGGCGATGGCGTCGATCTGCGGCGTCGGCGCCTATCTGTTGAGCAAACGGGGTGCCGTGCCCGCGGCCGTCGTTGCCGCCTCGCCCGCCGCCTCGCAGGCCACGCCCGCCGAACATAAGGAGTTGTCCTGGGATGATGTCGAAGCGGTCGATCTCATCGGCCTGGAAGTGGGCTATCGGCTGATCCCCTTGGTCGACCGCAATCAGGGCGGCGAACTCATGGGCCGCATCAAGGGCGTGCGCAAGAAATTGTCCGAGGAGCTGGGGTTCTTGGTGCAGGCCGTGCACATCCGCGACAACCTGGAACTCGGTCCGAACTCCTACCGCATCACGATCCTGGGAGCGCCGGTGGGCGAGTCCGAGGTGTTTCCGGATCGGGAACTGGCCATCAACCCCGGTCAGGTCTCCGGCACGATACCGGGCTCGGCCACCAAGGATCCCGCCTTCGGCCTGGACGCGATTTGGATCGACAAGGTGCGGCGCGAGCAGGCGCAGTCCCAGGGTTACACGGTCGTGGACGCCAGCAGCGTCATCGCGACTCACTTGAGCCATCTGTTGCAGTCGCATGCTTACGAATTGTTGGGACACGAGGAAGTGCAGCAACTGCTCAACCGCCTGGGCAAGTCGGCGCCCAAACTCATCGAAGATCTGGTGCCGAAGCTGTTGCCGATGAGCGTGGTCGTCAAGGTGCTGCAATTTCTCTTGCTGGAGCGCGTGCCCATTCGCAACCTGCGCACCATCTGCGAGACGCTGGCGGAATACGCGCCCAGGACGCAGGACGCGGTTGCATTGGTGGCCGCGGTACGCGTGGCGCTGGGCCGCACCATCGTGCAGAACATCGGCGGGCTGCGCGAGGAATTGCCCGTGATCACCTTGGATCCGGCGCTCGAGCAGGTGCTGCAAGATTCGATGACCGGCGGCGGCGACGCGTCGCCCGGATTTGAGCCCGGCCTTGCCGACAGAATTCAAACCGCCTTGGGCGACAGCGCACGTCGTCAGGACGCGGCGGGAGAGCCGGCGGTGCTGTTGGTGGCGCCGAAAATCCGCCCGTGGATTGCGCGACTGATGCGCCATTCCACGCCGTCGCTGGCGGTGCTTGCCTACAACGAGATTCCGGAAAACCGCCGCATTCGCGTGATTGCCGCGGTGGGCCGCTAACGATTTGAGTGATTCACGGAGGTTGAGATGAAGATCAAACGATATACGGCGACCAGCATGCGCGCCGCCCTCGCCCTGGTGAGGGCGGAGCAAGGACCCGATGCCGTCATCCTGTCCAGCCGTCGCGGCGACGACGGCATCGAAGTCATCGCCGCCGTGGATTACGACGAGGCCCTGTTTGCCGACGCCAAGCGCCAGAGCGCCGCGCCGGCCATCGCGCCGCCTTCGAGCGATACCTCGCCGGCCTCAGTGAAGATTGCACAGCCCGCGCCTGCCGCGGCGGTCACTCCGGCCGCACCGATCGCGCCGGCGAAGCCGGCCGTCGCGCGTCCCGCGCCTGCCGCCGTGAACACGCCGCGGCCTGCAACAGCCCCGGCCACGGCCGTAGCTGACCCGCCCGCCGCGCCCGCACCGCGCGCCGCACCGGCGCAGGCGACAGCCCGCGCGACACCCACGAATTCGGGCTACAGCACCATGCAGCGTGAATTGCAGGACATGCGTCGCCTGCTCGAGACCGGATTGGCAGGCATAACCTGGAACGATAAGCGCTTGCGTGAGCCCTTGAAGGCACGGGTGCTGGAAGAGCTGACGGCCATGGACATTGCGCCGGACGTGGCGCTGTCCTTGGCGGAGCTTACGCCGAGCCGCACCAGCCTGGACAATCCCTCGCACATCCCGCTGGCCTTGCTCGCCAAGCATCTGCCGATCCTCAACGATCCGACCTGCATCGCCGGCGGCATTACCGCGGTGGTCGGTCCGACCGGAGCCGGCAAGACCACGACGATCGCCAAGCTGGCGGCGCGCTGGTGCATGCAGCATGGCAGCCAGGATCTGGCGCTCGTCAGCACCGACGGCTATCGAATCGGCGCCCGCGAACAACTGATGACCTACGCGCGCATTCTGGGTGCGCCCATGCATGCCGCGAACGGCGCCAAGGAACTGGCCCGGGTTCTCGAGCGGCTCAAGGCCAAGAAGCTGATCTTGATCGACACCGCCGGCATGGGGCCGCGCGACGTCCGCCTCACCGAACAATTGGCGGCGCTGAAGTACGGCGCTTCGCGCGCGCGCGTTTTGTTGGCGCTTCCGGCGCAAGCCGAGGGTCAGGCGCTCGATGAAATCGTGTGTGCCTTTGTGCGCGTGAAGCCGGCGGGCTGCATTCTTACCAAGGTGGATGAGGCGGCAAGTCTCGGCGCCGCCCTTTCCACAGTGCTCCGCCACCGCTTGAAGATCGCTTATGTGTGCAACGGTCAACGCGTACCGGAGGACCTGCACGCCTCGCATCTGAAACGAATCTGGCTGGTGCGGGAGGCCCTCGAGCTGGCGCAGCGCTCGCCGTCGGCCCGCGACGAGGCTTATTTCGCGCGTAATTTCGGGGGAGTTGCCGCCCATGCGTGATGCCCGACTATCGCCGGAACGAGCGCAGGAGCTGGCTGACATGAACGCTTCGCGCCCCGTCAAGGTCATCGCGGTGACCGGCGGCAAGGGTGGGGTGGGCAAGACCACGGTCTCTGCGAATTTGGCGGTGTCGATCGCCGCGCAGGGCCGTGATGTCATGCTGGTGGATGCCGACCTCGGACTCGCCAACGTCGACGTGGTGTTGGGCCTGCACACGCGATTTCATCTGGGCAATGTCATTCAGGGCGAGTGCGCACTCGAGGATGCCATCGTCACCGGTCCGCACGGTCTGCAAGTCGTGCCTGCCGCGTCCGGCATCAAACGCATGGCCACCTTGTCGCCCGCGGAGCACGCGGGAATCATCCGTGCGTTCAGCGATCTCTACCACCAGGTCGAGGTGCTGGTGGTGGACACCGCGGCGGGGCTGCATGACAGCGTCATGACTTTCAGCCAGGCGGCGCACCACGTGCTCGTGGTGGTCTGCGACGAACCGGCCTCGATCACCGATGCCTACGCGCTGATCAAGGTGTTGAGCCGCGAGCATGGCGTCCAGCGGTTCCAGATCCTCGCGAATCAGACCCGCAGGTCCGGCGAAGGGCCGGATCTTTTCCAAAAAATTCGCCGAGTCTGTGACCGGTTTCTCAATGTGACGCTGGAGTTTGCCGGTTCCATACCGTTTGACGACTATCTGCGCCGTGCCGTAAAGCGGCAGACCGCAGTCGTGGATGCATACCCTGCATCTATTTCCTCCATTGCGCTCAAGAATCTCGCCTCTAAAGCCGATAAGTGGTCTGTGCCCCAAGGGGCACGCGGTCATTTGGAGTTCTTTGTCGAACGAATGGTGGGGGCCAGGATTGCCCCCTCCTCGACGGTATTGCAATGAGAGCAAGCACACAGTACACGAACACGCAAAAACGCGGCTCGAAGCCGGTTACGGATGATCACACGCCCGTTGATCAGGTGCCGCAGCAGGAATTGGTGTTGAGACACGCCGATTTGGTGAAGCGTATTGCCTATCACCTGGTCAGCCGCATGCCGCCGAATGTGGAAGTCGATGACTTGATCCAAGCCGGGATGATCGGCCTCCTGGACGCGGCCAAGCATTATTCCGCCACCAAGGGTGCGAATTTCGAAACCTACGCCGGTATTCGCATACGCGGGGCGATGCTCGATGAGGTACGCAAATCCGACTGGACGCCGCGCTCGGTGCATCGAAACATGCGCGAGATGGCAGATGTGGTGCGCAAGATCGAGAACGAAAAAGGCCAGGACGCGACTCCGACCGACATCGCCGGGCGCCTGGGTGTGTCCATCGAGGAATACCACAAGCTGGTGCAGGATGCGGCGAGCTGCCGCCTGTTCAGCTTCGATCAAATGGGATCGAGCGAGGATGAGTCAAGCCCGGCCGATCATGCGCGCGACGAAGGTCCCGGACCCTTGGACGACATGGAGGATGCCGGATTTCGCAGCGCCCTAAGCGGGGCCATCAGCGTGCTGCCGGAGCGCGAAAAGCTGGTGCTCTCGTTGTACTACGACGACGACATGAACTTGCGGGAGATCGGCGAGGTGCTCGAGGTTTCCGAGTCCCGTGTGTGCCAGATCCACGGTCAGGCATTGGTGCGCTTGCGGGCGCGGTTATCGGAGTGGCTCTCGCCGGACTGATCCATGGATATTTTAAGCATCATCGGCATTGTGCTCGCGCTGATAGCCATCATCGGCGGCGCGATATTGAAGGGCAGCAGTGCGGGTGCGCTGGTCGGCAGCGCCGCCTTCGTCATCGTGGTCGTCGGCACGCTGGCCGCCAGCCTGGTGCAAACACCCATGGCCACTTTCATCCGCGCGTGGAAAATCGCGTCGTGGGTGTTCAAGCCGCCTGCCAACAATCCCGCGGGCACGATCGAAAAAATAGTCGAGTGGAGCAATGTCGCGCGCAAGCAGGGACTGCTCGGCCTGGAATCCGCGGTGGAAAACGAGAAAGACGAGTTCCTGAAGAAGGGGCTGCAGTCGCTGGTGGATGGCGGCGAACCGGACGCGATCCGCTCCAGCATGGAAATCGAACTGGATACCATGGAGCATTTCGACACGCAAGCCGCGAAGGTGTTCGAATCCATGGGCGTGTACTCGCCGACGCTCGGCATCATCGGCGCGGTCATGGGATTGATGGCCGTCATGCAGAATCTCAACGATCCCTCCAAGCTGGGTCACGGCATTGCGGCGGCCTTCATCGCGACGATCTACGGCATCGCTTTCGCCAATCTTTTGTTCCTGCCCATGGGCAACAAGCTCAAGGCCGTCATTCATGGCCAATCACAGGTTCGCACCATGGTGATCGAAGGTCTGATCGCCATCGCGCAGGGCGAGAATCCGCGCAACATCGAATCGAAGCTGCAAGGGTACTTTCACCACTAAAGGAGGAGCCTGTCTGAGCATTCAACGTGGCCGCGACCGTGACAGATTTCGCTTCAGGCGAGGCGGAGCCGACGCTGTTGGGTTTGATCCCAATGAGGAGGCGACAACGACGCATGAAGCGAAATCTGTCCGGTCCCGAGGGGTTGGCAGCGAGAGTGGCGTCTGCGGTGTTGCGCGGCTTGGCCGTGGGGCCCGCCACGGCCTGCGCCGCGCGCCTTGCATCCGCTTCCTCGCGCTGCCAACGCGGCTCACGCTGAATACTCAGACAGGCTCCTAGCCATGGCCCGCAAGAAGAAGCACGAAGATCATGTGAATCACGAAGCCTGGGCCATTCCCTACGGCGATCTGGTCACACTGCTGTTCGCGCTGTTCACGGTGATGTATGCCATGTCGTCGGTGAACGAGGGCAAGTTTCGGGTGCTGTCCGACGCCATGATCGCGGCCTTCAACGGCGCGCCGAAGAGCATGCGGCCCGTGAACATGGGCGAGGCGGAACCCGGCAAGGGCGGCGAAAAACCGCTGGTCGGCATCACGCCCACTGCGCTGATCAAGATCAAGGGCCAGGATTCGCCGCTGCAGATGCCCACGGTACGATCCGATATTCCGGGATCCCTGATCCGCATGGAGCGCGAGGTGCAGGAAGCCATGCGCGCCCTGATCGACGCCAAGCTCATCACGGTGAAGCGCGAGAGCATGTGGCTCGAGATCGAGATCAACACGGATATTTTGTTCCCGAGCGGCTCGGGTGCATTTTCGTCCTCGGCAGAACCGATACTCGACAAGCTGGCCGAGGTGTTGAAGCCCTTTCCGAATCCGATCCGCGTCGAGGGTCATACGGATGACCGTCCGATTCGCACGAGCGCGTTTCCTTCAAATTGGGAATTGTCGGCGGCGCGCGCCGCCAGCGTCGTGCATCAGTTCACCAAGGAAGGCATCGATCCTTTGAGGCTCGAGATCGTCGGCTTCGGAGAGTTTCATCCGCGCCAGCCGAACGCCTCGGCCGAGGGGCGCAACGCAAATCGACGCGTTGCGGTGCTGGTGCTGGAGGCGGTATCAGCCGCGCAGGAAACGACGGCGAGGGTCACCGCCGATACGCCGGACTCCATCGCGCCGGGCGTCGATCTGGCCGATGCCGGCAGCGCCACCAACAGATTGATGGTCCGCGTACCGCCCGATGCGCTGGAGCGGACGGTTTTAATGAAGCTAAAGCCCGCAGCGATTGAAACAGCAACCGAACCACCCAAACCCCAATGAGCGAGGTCACGCAATGAGTGAAGTTGACCGCTTAAGCAATTCCGGTCTTTTCCCAGCGCTCCCGATCGCCGACCGGCGATCGTCCAAGGATGACAAGGAGCGCCGGCAACGTTCCGATCAAGGTCCCGACGGGCCACGCGCAAAATCCGCGGACACGCCGGAATCGCGTGCAACACCGCGGCCCCCCAAATCTCAAATCGACGAGTACGCCTAAGATGATCAATTTCGACCTCAATATGATTTTGAGTTTGGCCGCGGCGGGTCTCGGGTTTTGCGCGCTGCTGGCGGCAATCATCATGTCGTTTTCGGTGCGCCGTTGGCGAGCGCGCTGCCTGGCGGTTGAAACCACCCTTGCAGCGATGCGCCGCGAAATTGAAGTGCTGGCATCGATAAGCTTGCGCACCGGCAGGCGCGTAAAGCGCATCGAGCACGAGTATTCAGGCGTCGCGGATCGCGTCGAACTGGTCGAACTTCGCGGCGCAGCCGCGTCCTTCGACGAGGCGATCGATTCTGCCCGCCGCGGCACGGACTCCGGCAGGCTGACGCAGCAATTTGGCTTGAGCCGCGTGGAGGCCGATCTGGTCACGCGATTGCACGGCCGCAGAAAAACCGCCTGACTCAGGAGCCTGTCTGAGTATTGCGCGTGAGCCGCGTTGCAGGGCCCCGGCAATAGGCTCACACTTGTGCGGCAAAGGAAGCGCAGGGTGGTGTCATGAAGCGTCTGTCAGTGTTGCTCATAGCTGTTGCGGCGATGGGGTATGGGGCATCCGTCCGGGCAGCCAATGCCTACACCCAAGGCGCCGTGCACCTTCGCGCCGGGCCGAGCTCCGACTATCCCTTGGTCACGACCATACCGCCCAATGCCCTGCTGAATCTCAACGGCTGTGTCGACGACTGGACCTGGTGCGATGTCGATTGGGAAGGCAATCGCGGCTGGGTGTACGGCAATTATTTGTACTACGACTATGAAAGCCGCCGCGTGCCGGTCATCGAGTTCGGCGCGCAGTTGGGTATCGGCATCGTGGCTTTCAGCCTCGGCGACTATTGGGGACGCTACTACGCCGGCCGTCCTTGGTATGGGCGGCGCGATTACTGGATGCATCGCGCGCCGCCGCGCCGGCCTCGGCCACCGCCGAATCACAGGCCGCCCTTCGTTCGCCCGAATCCCCCGCCGCACCTGCGACCGCCGCCGCCGCGCCCCAGGCCGCCGGTGACTCGACCCCCCGGGGGGCCGGATAGACCGGACAACCGACCGAACCGGCCGGACAACCGACCGAGCCGGCCGGATGCAGGGCCGAACCGCCCGGATCCGCGGCCGTCACGGCCCGCGACGCCGGATCGACGTCCAAACCCGGATCGGCCTTCAAACTAGGCGCGGTTACTTCTGCGAATGAGAACTTGCTGGGCGATCGCTCAGGGCAAGTCTTGCGAATGAAACAATCAAACAGGCGGTATCAATGAAATATTTCTGTTGCGCGATCGCGATGATGACCTGTGGTTGGAGTTCACTGAGCTCGAGCGCTCCCGCGGCCGCACCTCAAGCGGGATTGACCCTCGACAAGATCATGGCGGATCCCGATTGGATCGGGCCCCCGGTCAGGGACGCGTACTGGTCGGCCGATTTCAAAGCGGTGTACTACTCGCTGAAGCGCTCAGGCTCGCCGGTCGTCGACCTGCATCGCATTGATCCGGCCAACGGCAAAGATCAGGTCGTCGATGCCGGCGGCATGTCGAACGCCGACGGGCCCGCGGTTTACGATCGCGCCGGCAAGCACGCCGCCTTCATCCGGAACCACGACATATTCGTCCGCGATCTGGCGAATGGCCGCTTGACGCAGATCACCCGCACGCCGCAGATCAAAAACGATCCGCATTTTTCCGCCGACGGCAAGCTGTTGAGCTATCGCATCGACAACGACTGGTTCGTGCATGATTTCGGCAGCGGCGTGACGACACCCGCCGCCATTGTCAGGGCGGAAAAGGATCCGAATGCGCCGCCCGCCGCCGACGATTTGCGGGAGATGCAGCTGCGCACCTTCGCCACGCTGAAGAAAATGCATGATGACACCGAGACCGTTCGACTTCAGAACGAGTCGATGCAGAAGGGGGACGCTTCGCGCCCTGTGCTGCCTTTCTATCTGGGCGACGAGGTCATCATCCGCGGTACCGAGCTGTCGCCGGACGCGCGTTGGTTATTGGTGGTGACCGAACTCAAATCCCACGTGAAGGGCCGGGAAGGGCAGCTCACACGCTATGTCACCGAGTCGGGTTATGAGGAACCCGAAAAGGAGCGCCTGCGCGTCGGCCGCAATCCGCCGGCGGCCCAATCCTTGGTGCTGCTGAATCTCACCGATCACAGCGTGCATGCGCTTTCTCTGGAAAAGCTGCCGGGCATTTACGACGATCCGCTGAAAGCCGTGCGCGAGGAAAATGCCAAGTCACACCCGGCAAAGACCCAGCAATCAGCAGCCGCCGACACCGCTGCCGCGGGCACCCCGGCTGCAAGCATCACCGCCGCGAGCAGCGACAAGAAGCCGCGCGGCGTATGGGTGATCAATGATGAACCCGACGCGGTCAGCGGCGACATCATCTGGAGCGCGGATGGCGGCGAGCTCGGCATCGAGATGTATGCCATCGATCACAAGGATCGATGGCTTGCGAGCGTCGACCTGACGAATTTCACGCTGGTGCCGCAGCACCGCTTGAGCGACGCCGCCTGGGTCGAGGGGGCATTCAATGAATTTGGCTGGCTCAATGACAATCGCACGCTGTGGTATGCATCGGAAGAGTCGGGTTATGCGCACCTATACACGAAGGCGCTGAATGGCGCACCGCGCGCGCTGACTTCCGGCCAATTCGAAGTGTCGAGTCCGCAGCTATCCGAGGATGGCCGCTGGTTCTACGTGCTCAGCAACGAAACGGCTCCTTATTCATACGATGTCTACCGTGTCCCAAGCAGCGGCGGGGCCCTACAGCGCTTGACGAAACTCGAGGGCGTGGAAAAGGCCGAGGTGGATCGAAGCGGCAAGCAGCTGCTGTTGACCTATTCAACGCCGTATATGCGTTCGCAAATAGCCGTGGCCAAGGCGGACGGTTCCGGTGCGCCGCGCGAATTGACCGATACGCGTACGGCGGACTACAAGTCGATGAGCTGGATTCAGCCTGAAATCGTCAAGGTTCCGTCGACGCATTTTGGCGGCGTGGTTTACGCCAAGGTATATCGCGACAAGAACAGCCCTGCGGCGGGGAAACGGCCCGCCGTGTTGTTCGTGCACGGCGCCGGGTATCTGCAAGACGTCCATTTGCACTACTCGTACTACTTTCGCGAACAGATGTTCAACAACCTGCTGGCGCATCAGGGCTACGTGGTGCTCGACATGGACTATCGCGCCTCCGCCGGCTATGGACGCGACTGGCGCACGGCCATCTACCGCCAGATGGGGCATCCCGAATTAGAGGATCTTCTCGATGGCAAGAAGTGGCTGGTCGAGCAGGCGAACGTCGATCCGAAGCATGTCGGCATGTATGGCGGTTCGTACGGCGGCTTCATGACCTTGATGGCGTTGTTCCGCGCGCCGGGAGAATTTGCCGCAGGCGCGGCGCTGCGCCCGGTGACGGATTGGATGCAGTACGACCATGAATACACGTCGGGTATTTTGAACGACCCGCAAATCGACCCGATCGCCTATGAGCGCTCATCGCCCATCGAGTTTGCCGCAGGCTTGCAAGATGCACTGCTCATCTGCCACGGCGTGATCGACGACAACGTGCTGTTCGAGGATTCCATGCGCCTGTATGAGCGGCTGATCGAATTGCACAAGGACAATTTCAGCATGTCGCCGTATCCGCTGGATCGCCATGGGTTCACCAATGCCGACTCATGGCTCGACGAATACAAAAGGATCTATCGGCTGTTCGAGGCGAATCTCCGGTAGACGATTAGCCTTGCTTGCCGGCGATTTCGGCGGCGGCGCGAGCCAGGATGGCGGCAATGCGCAGCTGTTCCTCGCGCGAGCCATGCCACTTGTCCATGAGCGCTTTCTTCAGCTCATGCCGGGCACGGTGTAGTTCGCGCGATCCGCGCCGCTCGCTCTCGGCCGGTTCTTCGCCGCCTTCTTCGGCGTCGAGCACGCGGCGCACACGATCCATGCGCTCGCCCACGCGATCGAACTGAGTAAAGAGGGCATCGGCGGTGGCAAGGTTCTTCGCCAGGTGCTCCTTGCCTGCGTCGGTGATGCTGTACAGCTTGCGGGAGCCGTCGGCGGCCACGGTCGCGTGGCCAATCTCGTCGAGATAGGTCAGCGCCGGGTAAACCATGCCGGGGCTGGGGACATAGAAGCCCTTCGAGCGCTCATCCAGTTCCTTGATGATTTCGTAGCCATAGCGCGATTTTTCGTCGAGCAGTTTGAGGATGAGGAGCTGCAGATCACCTGAACTAAGCTTTCGGCCGGCGCCGAACCCGCGGCCGCCCATGCCGCCGCCCTCCATGAAGCCCCGCCCGAAGGGACCAAACCCATGATGGCCCCGGTGGCGGCCCATAAAACGATGTGAACAATGAAACATGCTATCTCTCGATATGTTTTAAGACATATCTTACGATATATATATCTTACGATAGTGTCAATACCCGAAAAGATCTTTTGAGGAGCTGCCGGAGACATTAACTTTGGCCCCGACTTTGCATTGACACTAGGGGACGCGCACCGCAAAATACGCGGCTCATTTTAGGGAGGGGTACCCAAGCGGCCAACGGGGGCAGACTGTAAATCTGCTGGCTTATGCCTTCGTAGGTTCGAATCCTACCCCCTCCACCAGCGAAGGATGTGGGGTCGTGCC